>JBBPZD010000069.1:0-26813 GCA_038199265.1 Actinomycetales bacterium
CCACCTGCTTGCGGTAGATGTCGAAGTACGGGTGATTCAGCAGCAGCGGATAATCACCTGCCTCGTGGGTTTCCTCGAAGTCCCAGACCTCGCGCTCAGTACTGCCGCGGTCCTGTTGGTGCACCCCACGTTCGGCGTCGTAGGGCATCGACATCGCGTCGTCGGCTGCCCGCCAGGCCGCGATTTCGTCTTTCCCGACCCCCATGCCGATGGCATCCTGCGGCCATCGCTCGGCAGTATCGGCAGCAAACCGCAGATTCTGGGCCGCCATCAGGTTGGTGTAGGTGTTGTCGGCTATCACCGCCGAGTACTCGTCGGGGCCGGTGACCCCATCGATGTGGAACTTGCCATCGTCGCCGTGATAGCCGAGATCGGTCCAGAGGCGAGCGGTTTCGACGAGCAATTCAAGGGCGACCTCACGGTCGAACTTCTCATCTTCGGTCCAGAAGACATAGCGCGCAGCAGCGACTGCGATGTCGGCGTTGATGTGGAAGGCCCCGGTGCCGGCCGGCCAGTACGCGGAGCATTCCTCGCCCCGAATGGTGCGCCACGGAAACGCCGCACCAGCCAACTTGAGCGTCTCGGCGCGTTCGCGTGCCAGGTCCAGGATGCTCTGGCGCCAGGTGAGGGCATCGCGTGCTGCATACGGAGCGGTGGCGATGAGCACGGGGAGAACGAACTGCTCAGAATCCCAGAAGGCGTGTCCGTCGTACCCCGGGCCGGTGAGGCCCTTGGCTGGAATCGCTCTGCCCTCTGCTCGAGCTCCTGCCTGCAGGACATGCCACAGCCCGAAACGGACGGCCTGCTGCACGACGTCGTCGCCTTCGACCTGCACGTCGGCGCCGTCCCAGAAGTCCTGGACGTACTCCTTCTGCTCCGCGACGAGCCCCTCCCACCCGGTGTTGATGACCGCGGACAGGGCGCCGTCGACCTGATCGCGCAACGCCGGGACGGTGCGCTCCGAGGACCAGCCGTAAGCGACGAACTTGGTCAACCCGAGTGTTTCGCCCGGGTCAAGGTGTGCCCCGATCGTCATGCGCGACCAATCCGGCTGAATGAAGGTATGCGGTGCGTAGTCGTGGTCGCCATGCAGGATGTGGTCACAGGCGGCGGCAACCCGCAGGCCGCTGGACTTCGTGCGATGGATGAGCTGAGCCCGGGTGTCCCCGGCGAGGTAGTGCTCGGACTTGAGCGGTTTCTTCAGGGCTGCTGCGACTCGCGGATCGTCGGAGGTGACCGGCAGTTCTTCGTTGGCGACCAGTTCGGACTGGATGACGACCCGTAACGGCTTGTCGACAGCCTCCGCCTGGTACCAGATCGCCAGAATCGCCCGCTGGGTGAAGGACACCAGCCGATGCGAACGCACCTTGATCAGCCGCCGTGCTGGTGATTCCCAGAGCACCTCACGGGTCAGGATGCCGGTCTGCATATCCAGGATGCGGTGGTGTTCGTGAGTGGTGCCGTACCGCAGATCGAACGGCTCGTCGTCGACCAGCAGGCGGATCAGCTTGCCGTTGGTGACGTTGACGATCGTCTGGCCCGATTCGGGGTAGCCGTAGCCCGCCTCGGCGTACGGGAGCGGGCGGCTCTCGAAGAAGGAGTTCAGGTAGGTACCGGGCAACCCCGCCGGATCACCTTCGTCGAGGTTTCCGCGGACGCCGATGTGTCCGTTGGACAACGCGAACACTGACTCGGCCTGAGCCAAGTTCCCGGTTTGCAGGCTCAGTTCGCGAACCCGCCAGGGCTCGACGACGAACCCATCGAAATTGCTGCTCACGCGTTGTTCTCTCCATCGAGTAGTTCTGCAAGGTCGGTGACGACGACGTTCGCGCCATGATCGGTGAGTTCCTGGGCGTGATCGACCCGATCGACGCCGACGACATACCCGAGGTGACCGGCTGCTGCGGCGGCGACCCCGGAGGTGGCGTCCTCGAACACCACACACTGAGCGGGGGTCTGGCCGGCGAGTTTCGCGGCGGCCAGGAAAGAGTCGGGGGCCGGTTTGCCCCTGATGCCCTGTTCAGCCAGTGTCTTGCCGTCGACGCGGCCCTCGATGTAAACGTCGAGACCGGTCACCCGCAGCACCATCTCGGTATTGGCGGAAGAGGAGACGACGTAGCGTCGAAGTCCTGCGTCCTGGGCGACCTGGAGGTAGCGTCGCGAACCCTCGTAGACATTGACTCCGTCACGCTCGATGGCCTGGTGTACCAGAGCGTTCTTGCGGCTTCCCACGCCGTGAACGGTCTCCGCATCGGGCGCGTCGTCGGGGTTGCCCTCGGGTAGGTGGACGTCCCGGGAGGCCAGGAAATCGCGAACGCCGTCTTCGCGGGGTTTGCCGTCGACGTAGGTGTTGTAGTCCGAACTTGCGTCGAACGGCTGGAAGTCTGCGCCGTCGCGCCTCTGCAGGAATGCGTCGAAGGTCTGTTTCCAGGCTTTGCGATGCACGCTCGCGGTGTCGGTGAGTACCCCGTCGAGGTCGAACAGGCAGGTGGTGATGGTGTCGGGCAGGCCCAGCATGGATCGTCCTTCGCTGACGGTGGGTTTGTCTCTGGCAGGTTACTGCGAACGGCCTGCAGTGATGACGATGATCTGCTAGCAGGGCGCGAGCTCAGCACGCGGATCCAGGCCGAGTTGTTGTCGGTCGAGGTTCTTGCCCTGATCGTGCCGGCCCTACCGGCGCAACCTGACCTCCCCGTTCCGGAACATGGTGCTGCTGGTGTTCATCGGACTAAGGACGCCTCACCCACCGTTGATACCAGCGGAGCGCGCTTGATCACCCATGACGCGGTGCGCCACGACGCAAGGAGATGCCGTGAGGGCAGTTCAGTTCAACGAGTACGGCGGTCCCGAGGTACTCGGGGTCGCAGAGATCGACGAGCCGCACGCCGGTGAGGGACAGGTCCGCATCGCGGTTCGCGCCGCTGGTGTCAACGCCCTGGACTGGAAGGTGCGGCGGGGCTTCATGAAGGATCAGATGCCGTTGGCCCTCCCGTCGGGTGTGGGTTTGGATGCCTCGGGTGTCGTGGACGAGGTCGGCGAAGGAGCCGAGGGAGTCGCTGTCGGTGACGAGGTGTTCGGTAGCGGACCCATGGGCGCTTACGCGCAGCTTGCCCTGCTTGATCACTGGGTGGCCAAGCCGGCGGAGATGTCGTTCGACGAGGCAGCCGGATACGGCGTGCCGGTCGAGACCGCGGTGCGGATCTTGAACCAGGTCGGCGTCCAGAAAAGTCAGACACTTCTGGTGAGCGGGGCCTCCGGAGGTGTTGGCTCGGCGGTTGTGCAGATCGCGGTCGACCGCGGGATCACAGTGATCGCCACCGGCAGTCCGCGAAATCAGGACTATCTGCGCGAGTTCGGCGCCATCCCCACGACGTACGGCGACGGGCTGGTAGATCGGGTCCGCGGAATCACCCCGAACAAGATCGATGCGGCACTGGACATCGCCGGGTCCGGAGTGATCGATGATCTCATCGAACTCACTGGCAACCCCTCGAAGGTGCTGTCGATCGCAGACTTCGCAGCGGGGGAGAAGGGCGCGAAGGTGTCGACGCAACCGGAACACCAGGAGATGGCCTACGCCGAGGCGGCGCGGCTCTTCGAAGCCGAAAAGTTCACCCTGCCGGTTGAGAGGACCTTCACGCTGGAGCAGGCTGGTGAAGCTCACGAAGCAAGCGCGGCAGGTCACGTGCGCGGTCGGTTCATCATCTCGGGTTGAGATTGAAGCCAGGACAAATGAATGGCCCTGACCCTGCGTATCCGCGGGTCAGGGCCGTTCTACTGTCTCAACACAGCGTGCACCCGGAGAGATTCGAACTCCCAACCTTCTGATCCGTAGTCAGATGCTCTATCCGTTGAGCTACGGGTGCTGGAGTGTCGCGCGAGCGCTGCACTACCGGGACGAAAGATTACCTGCTCGTTCTCGACAGTGGAAATCGATACCGTCCGAGCCCGATCCCAGCGCGCTGGTCAGGCCCCGAACGGTCGCGTCGGTAGTCCGCCGATACCCGGTTGGCAGGCGAAAACCGCTCCTGCCAAGGGCTGCTCGCCATCGGGCACACCTTCGCGGCTGGTCGTGATGTAGAGCGTGCGCAGGTCATCGCCGCCGAAGGTGCAGGCCGTCACGTTGGTAACCGGCAGTTCGACGACATGGTCCAAAACACCCTCGGGGGAGTAGCGGTGTACCGCGGAACCGCCGTACAGCGCCGTCCACACTCCGCCCTGCTCGTCGACGCACAGCCCGTCGGGGCTGCCCGCCAGTTTGTCAGGCAGGATGACGAACGGGCGACGGTCGGCTATCCCCTCCGGGGTCCATTCGAAAGTCCATACCGTACGGGTGGGGGTGTCGTTGTGGAAACCTCTGTCGCCCAGCCCTGTCCAACCGATGCCGTTGGAGACCGTGAGGCCTGTCAGCTCCTGGGACGCCAACCCGGCGGTCGTGAGCAGGTACAGCGAGGCCGCACCCGGAGTCTGGTCGTAGGCCATCGTGCCGCAGTAGAAGTTGCCCATCGGGTCGCAACCGCCGTCGTTGAAGCGGATCGACCGGTCGCTCCAGAGGGGTTCCATGAGCCGAAGGTCGGACAGGTCGGGCTTGTCCGCGAGACCGAAACCGCGCTCGGTCGCGACAATCGCGCCACCAGCCCCACGCGGCCGCACCACCGCAGCGATCGATCCGACGCTCACCCGGTCGACGCCGCCGTCGGCGCGTAACGACAACACATCTCCAGCCAGCATGTCGACGTACTTCAGACCGCCCCACTCGGAGTGCCAGCAAGGCCCCTCCCCGTGAAAAGCCCGGGGTCGATCGATCTCCTGTGCGTGCATCAGACGTCCTCGGCCTCTTGTTCGACGGGGTCCCACTTGGTGATCCGCTCGACTTCCCAGCCGCGTGACTTCACTGCATCGCGCGCCTGAGTGCGGTATGTCGGGGTGAGCCGCTCGACGTACAGCTTGCCGTCGAGGTGATCGGTCTCGTGCTGCAGGCAACGAGCGAGAGTCCCCCCCTGCGCCTCGACGACAACCTCGTTGCCGTCCAGATCGGTGCCGGTCACCCGAGCCCAGTCCGAGCGGGCCGTCGGGAAGTGCTCGCCGGGAACCGAGAGGCACCCTTCGAGCCCCGCGTGCGGGTCCGGGTCGCCTGGGGGCACAGAGCCCTTCTGCAGGACCGGGTTGATGATGACACCACGTTGCACGACTTCGTCGTCACCGGCGCAGTCGTAGACGAAGATTCGCAACCGGACGCCGACCTGATTGGCCGCCAGGCCCGCTCCGTTGGCAGCGTCGAGGGTGTCGAACATGTCGCGCACCAGGTCGCGGACTTCGCCCGTGACTTCGCGCACCCGACGGGTGGGCTGATGCAACGCCTTGTGCCCGATGATCGTGATCGGTCGGACCGTCATTGCTCATTCGCTCCCGGGTCGACTGCCGCGCGCGTTACGCGGAGTATGCAGGCAGGAGTGTTTCACGGCTGGTAGTAGTCCGAGTCGCGGTTGTGGTGGCGGTCACGGTTACGACGAACCTGCTGTGGGCCTGAGACGTCCTCACGGCTGACGTACCACCCGGGGTCGTCGGACTCGCCGGAATTCTCGTTGTCGTCGCCGTACCTGTGTTCAACGGTTTTCCGGCGTTCAGTGCTTTGGGGGAGTTTCCGAGCGGGAACTCCATAAGGGTCGGTGTCGTCTTGCTGGCGCTGGTCGCCGTACTCCGGGTGGTCGTAGTCCGGGTGGTCGTACTCCGGGTGGTCGTCATAACCGCGGTGGTTGTCGTAGGTGTCGCGCTGGTAGTGCTGGTGCCCGTCGTGTCCGTCGTAGCTGTCCTGCCTGTCGCGGCTGTCCTGCCTGTCGTGCCCGTCGTGCCGTTGATGACGGTGCACGTCGTTGCTGTCTTCAGTACCGTCGTCCTCTTTGCCGAATATCTCTGCGCAGATAGCCCGGTAGTGATGCTCGGCATCTGGGATGAAGTCGAGTTTCTGGAGGGCCTGATCCTGGCCGGCGCTTTCCATCACGTAGGTGCCGTAGCCGAAGAACCGACCGGTGAGCGACTGATTGAACGACATGTCGGTCACTTTGCCCATCGGCATCATCGCCATCTTGCGCCAGATGAGGCCGTACGACAGCAAGAGTCGGCGGTCGGTGGCGACAAACCATTCACGGCGCCACAGCATGACCCGCACGATGCAGACGAGGCACAGCAGCAACCACAGGTAGATCGAGAATTCGACGATGAAGTGAACCCGGGCTGGCGTTACGAATCCGATCAGTAAGACCAGGATGCCGCCGAAAAGCGGAGCGATGATGACGCCGATGATCTTGGTCCAGTGTTGGTTGACCGCCACCACCATCTCTTCGCCCTCGAGCAGGAACCGCCCCATTGCTCGTTCGGCGCGCGATGCACCCGAGGACATGTGCGGCTACGACTGCAGGATGTCGTTGAAGAAGTCACCGATGTGTCGGACACCGTTGCGCAGGACGCTCCAGATGCTGCGAACGACATCAGCCGATCCGTGCGGGTCGGTGAAGATCGCATAGATGAGGAAGATGAAGATCGTCCAAAGGATGATCTTTTTCACCCTGTCGCCGTTCATCGTTCCTCCGCGTTTGCACTACTACCAGCATGGAAGCCGCGCTCGACGCGGCAGGATTCGCACCCCAGTGTGACATTTGTGACGGGTGGGGCGCGGTCACGGACGCCGTCGGAGTGTCGGTCGACGCCAGAACGCAACCTTCGAAACTATCGCCAACCTATTGATGAATGGATAGGTTAAAGATGGTGTTCGACGAGGGGCATCCATTTATCCGGCTCCCATGGAGCCTGAGAGGGCAACCGATGTCAACGAGCGACGAGGGTTATTCAGCTAAAGGCAGCGGGGGTGATCAGGAACCTCAACTACGTAGACATGTCGGAACGGTCGGCCTGCTCTTCGCCAGTATCGGTTCGATCATCGGCTCCGGGTGGCTCTTCGGTGCGTTGAACGCATCGCGCGCAGCGGGGCCGGCAGCGATCATCTCCTGGGCACTCGGCGCTCTCATGATCTTGTTGATCGCTTTGTGCTACGCCGAGTTGGGCACCATGTTCCCGCTGTCCGGCGGGGTGGTGCGGTTCCCGCACATCGGCTTCGGATCGTTCGCGAGTTACATGACCGGGTGGATCACCTGGGTCGCTTGTATGGCGGTCGCGCCCATCGAGGTCGAGGGTGCGCTCACCTATGCCACCAAGTACGCCCCGTTCACGACCAGGCACACGCTTGACGGTTCGGTCGTGCACACGCTGACCGGCCTCGGTCTGATCACCGCTGTGGCCGCGATGGCCGTCTTCGTCGTCATCAACTACTTCGGAATCCGGTGGTTTGCGCGCGTCAACAACGTGCTGGTCTGGTGGAAGTTGCTGATTATCGTGACGGTCATCGTTGCCTTTCTACTGACTCAGTTCAAGACTGGGAACTTCACCTCGCAGGGCTTCAAGCCTGAGGGTTGGCACGGTGTCTTCACCGCCATCGCCACGTCTGGAATCGTCTTCTCCTACCTCGGATTCCGGCAGGGCATCGAGCTCGCCGGTGAAACAGACAACCCGAAGCGGAACGTTCCGATCGCCGTGATCGGCTCAGTGCTGATCACCGGTCTGATCTATGTGGGCCTGCAGGTCGCCTTCATCGGTTCGCTGAACCCGTCCGACATCTCCAAGGGCTGGGCCAACGTCAACTTCGCGGATGATTTCGGTCCGTTGGCGGCTGTCGCCACCATTCTCGGACTGGGCTGGCTCGCAACTCTGCTCTACATCGATGCGATCGTCTCCCCGGCCGACACCGGCCTGATCTACACCACGGTCACCTCGCGCATCTCCTACGCGATGGCTCGCAACAAGAACGCGCCGGAGGCCCTGGCGAAGACGACCAAGGACGGCGTACCGCTGATCAGCATGTTCCTGGCCTTCGTGGTCGGGCTGATCCTGTTCCTCCCGTTCCCCAGTTGGCAGCAGCTGGTCGGCTTCATTACTTCGGCCACCGTGTTGTCTTTCGGTTCCGGGCCGCTGGTGCTGCTCGCCTTCCGCACCCAGATTCCCGACCAGGAGCGCCCGTTCCGGCTGCCCGGCGCGAAGGTCATCGCCTTCCTGGCGTTCTGGTCGGCCAACCTGATCGTCTACTGGACCGGCTGGAAGACCAACGAGAAACTGTTCATTGCGGTACTCATCGGGGTCGTGCTGCTCGGTGTCATGTGGGTCGTCAACAACTCGCGCGGCAAAGACCAGCAGTGGGATTGGCGCGGTGGCCTCTGGTACGTGCCGTGGCTCGGCGGGCTCGCGATCATGTCCTATATCGGTAACTACGACGGCGGCCGAAACGTGCTCGGCTTCGAGTCGGCGTTCGTGGTGACGTTCATCTTCTCCGGGCTGATCATGGCGCTGGCATACAGCACCCGGTTGAGTCCCGAGCAGGTGGCGATCTACATCGAGCACTCGCAGCAGGAAGCCGCGCTGGAAGAACAGGAGCTCGGCGCAACTCCCTGACCTACAGCCAATGCATCATGCGTTCACGCCTGACGGGGGCGGACGTATGGGGTGTCGGCGATGTTCAGACGAGGCCGTAGAGCCGATCTCCCGCATCACCCAGACCCGGCACGATGTACCCGTTGTCATCGAGCCGTTCGTCGATAGCGCCGGTGACCAGGGTGATCGGTACCTCGATATCAGCTAGTTCACGCTCGAGTGCCGCGATGCCCTCCGGGGCGCACAGCAGGGTAACGGCGGTGATCTCGGCTGCGCCACGGTCCACCAGGAACTTCAGTGACATAGCCAAGGTGCCGCCTGTCGCGAGCATCGGATCGAGTACGTAACACTGCCGACCCGACAGCTCGTCAGGAAGGCGATTGGCGTACGTGATCGCCTCGAGGGTCTCCTCGTTGCGCTGCGCGCCGAGAAAGCCGACCTCGGCACTCGGCAACAGCCGCACCATCCCTTCCAGCATGCCCAGCCCGGCGCGCAGGATCGGCACGACCAGCGGTTTGGGGGAGGAGAGTTTGATGCCGGTCGTGGGGGCGACCGGCGTCCGGATGTCGAAGGGTTCGACCCGAACGGTCCGAGTGGCTTCGTAGGCCAGCAGTGTCACCAACTCTTCGGTCAGCCGCCTGAAGGTGGGGCTGTCGGTGCGCTCATCGCGCAGGTAGGTGAGTTTGTGGGCGATCAACGGGTGGTTGGCGACCTGGACGCGCATAGCTCAGACTCTACGACGTGACGGCTGCATTCCCGGGTGCTTCGCAGGTGCCGCATGAGGCATGGATGGGTCTCGCGCTGCACCAGGCGCGCGAGGCGCTGTTGACCGACGATGTGCCGGTCGGTGCGGTGGTGCTCAGTCCGCAGGGCCACGTCATAGGGACCGGCTTGAATCTGCGGGTGGGTGACTCGGATCCGTTGGGGCACGCGGAGATGCTGGCGATCCGCGCTGCTGCCGCCCAGCTGGGTCATTACCGACTCGACGGCTGCCTGCTGGTGGTGACGCTCGAACCTTGCCTGATGTGCGCCGGAGCAGCCATGCAGTCGCGGTTGTCCGGCATCGTCTTCGGGGCTTACGACACAAAGGCCGGCGCGTGCGGGAGTGCATGGGATGTCATCGCCGACAACCCCTCTCCGCACAAGGTCACGTGCGTGGGCGGGGTGCGCGAACGAGAGTGCGCGACGCTACTGACGGAGTTCTTCCGCGCTCGCCGCCGGCACCGAAGCGGGGAGTCGAGAACCGAATGAGCGGGCCCACTTCGTCGTCCCGGCGATCACGGGCTTCAGCACAGATGCCCTATGTCACCGTCGAGGAGGAGTTGAGCGCGGCGCTGAGTGCGGCCGGTCTCGGTCCGGGCGGGCTCGAGTACCGGGTTCGATCGGGCATGAACCCGGAGACTGTCGCGGGATACGACGCAGCGGTGGTCCGGGCGATCTCCGGAGGGGTCATCGCCGGTCTGATCGAGCGCGGTGAGCTCGAACTGGCCCGGCGGGACACCGCGGTTAGACGCTGCCGTGACGGGAACGCACGATCAAGCGTCGAGGAATTCGTACTACGCGAGCTGTCGCCCGGCCGGGCCACCTGGTTGCGACGGGTGGTGGGCTGGGTCGAAGTCGCTCTGGCGGACGGTTCGGTGAAGTACGCCGCGGCGGCTCCACGAGCCGACGTCGTGTCCAGATTGGCCGGTGTTGTCGGTCGCACCGACGGGTCGTCGCGCGACTGCCTACTTCTCGCGATGTTGCACGTGACCAAGTGCGAGGTGCCGGTACTGGGGCCGCAGCTGGCGGGACGCAGTGATCGGCAGATCAGGGCTGCCAGCAGAATCGCTGGGCGATCGGACCCGCTGGCCAAGGCAATGCTGACTGCGATGGGAGACCGTGCCCTGACGGACTGGGTGGACGGTCCGCTCGATGTACTGATGGACTTTCTGCCCTGATGGGCGGGTGTCAACTGTCGTAGGGTCAGTTCGTGGGATACACGACAGATTTCTTGCTGTTGATGACAAAACACGACGGCGACCTCGTTGCGGACGGCACTGCGATCGACCTCGGTCTGGCAGGTGCCACGTTGTGCGATCTGGTCGAGATGGGTCGGTTGGATCTGGACAAGGACGGCAAGATCGCAGTCCTCGATCCTTCCCCCACCGGATCGGTAGCGCTGGACGAGGCCGCACGTCGGTTCACCGATAAAGCCGGCAAGAAGGCCGGTAACGCGCTACCCAAGGTTGCTAAAGATCTGCGAGACAGCGTCTACGGCGAGCTGCAGGTGCAGGGTGCGGTGGTCCGTCAAGACTTCAAGACGCTCGGGATCTTCGCCAGGCACAGATGGCCGATCCAGGACGAGAGCCGGATGTTCGAACTGCGCCGGATGGTGCTGGGCGCGCTGGAGCGACCGGAGTTCGTCGAGGCGCGGCTGGCCGGTCTGATCTCGCTGGTCAGCGCGACCGACACGGTCAAACAGGTCACGCAGGACCTGGAGAGCACCTTCTCGACACGCGAGCTGAAGAAGAACGCCAAAGCTATCGCCGAGGGTGATCTCGAGGGCGCCGCAGTCAACAGGGCGATCCAGGATGTGCACGCCGTCGTGAGTGCAGCCGTCATGGTCGCAGTGACGACGACCGTCATCACTGGGTCCGGCTGAGCAGATCAGCCCTTGTCGGTAGCGGCGTTGCTCTCGCGCAGCGTGCCACCGGTCATCGACTCCAGCTCCTGCCCGGTGGTCTCCGGAATCTGGGTGCGCACGAATGCGAACGAGATCACCGCGAACGCCGCGAAGATGCCGTACAGGTAGCCGAGTCCGATCCGGTTCGACAGGAACGGGAAGGACACCGACACCACGAAGTTCGACAGCCAGTTGGAGACTGTTCCGATCGCCAACGCGTACGAGCGTTGCCTGTTGGGGAACATTTCGGCCAACAGCACCCAGACGATCGGGCCCCAGGTGGCGGCGAAGAAGACAACGAACAAGTTTGCGCCGATCAGCGCGATGATGCCCCAGGACCCGGGGAGAGAGACCTCACCGTCAACCATGGTGGAGTTGAAAAAGGCGAGCGCGGCCATACCCAACCCGACGAACATGCCCGTCGAACCGATCAACAACAACAACCGGCGGCCGAATCTGTCCACGAACAAGATCGCTACGAAGGTCATCACGACGTTGATGATCGAGGTGATCACAGAGGTCTTGAACGCGTCCGCCTCAGAGAATCCGACGGACTTCCAGAGGGTGCTGGAGTAGTAGAAGATCGCGTTGATACCGACCATCTGCTGCAGACTGGCCAGGATGATGCCGACCCAGACCAGTGGCCTCAGCCCGAACCTGGGGCCTTTGATGTCGGCGAAGCTGGTGCGGTCCTCCTCTTGGATGGAGTCCTTGATGTCCGCGACCTTCTGCTGCGGGTTCGGCTCACCCATGTCGTGCAGGATCGCGGCAGCCTCTTCGCCCTTGCCGGCCCGCACCAGGTACCGCGGTGATTCCGGCAGGGTGACCGAGACGATGGCATACACCAGGGCGGGCGCAGCGCCGACCAGGAACATCCAGCGCCACGCGGACATCCCGAAGAATGCAGTTTCGGAGGCGCCACCGGCGTGGCCCTGCAGCACTTGATCGGACAGCAGCGCAGCGAAGATGCCGATGGTGATGGCCAGTTGGTGTACCGAGGTGAGCGAGCCGCGCATCTTGGCTGGGGCGATCTCGGAGATGTAGGCAGGTGAGATCACTGACGCGACGCCGATGCCGAATCCGCCGATGATGCGCCAGAACATCAGATCCCAGACGCCTGAGCAGAACCCTGAGCCGATCGAACTAGCCAGGAACAGCACCGCCCCGACGAACATGACCTTCTTGCGGCCGATCCGGTCGGCGAGCTGGCCGGAGTACCACGCGCCGACCGCGCAACCCAGCAGCGCGACAGCGACCGTGAAGCCTTTGACGAACGGGCTCAGGGAGAACCCTGATCCAATGGCATCGACGGCCCCGTTGATGACCGAGGAGTCGAATCCGAAGAGGAAGGCGCCGACAGCCGCCGAGACACTGGCGACGATCACCTTTACGCGGCTGACGGGCTCTGGAGCAGTTTGCGTCATAAGCGATTCCCCTCGGACGACGACGACTGTCAATGCACCGTAGCGCCACATAGGGGCCGAATGTTGAACCCTGCTTCGAAGGCGATGACGAAGCCCCGGGCGAGAACCCGGGGCTTCGTCGATGCTGGCGGTGGCGGAGGGATTTGAACCCTCGGTGGGCTTTCACCCACAAACGCTTTCGAGGCGTTCTCCTTAGGCCGCTCGGACACGCCACCGTGCAAGAGAATACCCGAGGCCTCAGGCGGCAGCGAAATCGTTTGGTGGTTCTTCGGAAAGGTCGTTGTTCAGCAGGATTGTGACGCTGTGGCCGTGGGTACGTTCGCCTGGAAGGTCTTCCCGAGCACGACGTCGACTGATGAGTCGGTTCGACCGTCGGGGCTCATCGCGGCGCCGGGGACCAGTGGCAGGACATACTTCTTCGCGAACGCCTCCCCGCCCTTGCCATACCGGATCTGCGCCGAACCATCGACCTTCTCCTTGTAAGGGTCGTTGCTGACCGTGCCGAGCTGGAAACCGCCGGCAGCGAACTTCTGAGCGATCGTCCGCGCACTGCCACTGTCGCCTGAGGCGTTGTAAATGTTCAACTTCGACGCGGCCTGCGGCAACGCCGGTGGGGTGCACGTCGCTGTTGCGGGCCCGGTGGGCGTGGCTGCAGGCGTAGTTATGTTGTTGATGGCGAAGAGGAGGCCGCCCACGACCAGCACTGTGGCCAAGGTGAGAACAACAGCGGCACGGATCCGGCGCCTGCGGCGGGCGACTGTCAGGCCGTCTTCGGGGCTACTCACAGAACCAGCACCCGCGCGTGCACTACCGGACGTTGCTGCAAGGCGGCCCGCAGCGCTCGGTGTAGGCCGTCCTCGAGGTAGAAGTCACCGCGCCAGGAGACCACGTGGGCGAATATGTCGCCGTAGAACGTGGAGTCTTCGGCAAGCACGAACGATAAATCGAGGGTGCGTTTGGTGGTGATGAGGTGCTCCAGCCGCACGCTGCGAGGCGACACCACGCTCCAGTCAGCGGGCGTCTCCAGCCCGTGGTCGGGATAGGGGCGGCCCTCCCCGACAGCCTTGAAGATCACGGCCTCGATGGTACGGGCGACCTGCCCCAATTGGGGTGGTGAGTCCATGCTGCGCGGCTAAAGTCACACCCGTGACCACCCCACAGGACGTCCTGGACCAGATCAGAACCGGATACGGGTTCACCGGTGCTGCACTGGAGCTCGGTGCAGCGCTGACCGAGGGCAAGGCACACGCCGACGTACCGGTGCGATTACCCCTGTCGATGATGACACGGCACGGCCTGGTGGCGGGCGCGACCGGAACCGGCAAGACCAAGACCTTGCAGCTGATGGCCGAGCAACTCAGCGCCCAGGGCGTGCCCGTGTTCCTGGCCGACATCAAGGGTGACCTGTCGGGGATGGCGAGCCCGGGAGAACCGGGGGACCGGATCACCGCGCGCGCCACCGATGTGGGTCAGCAGTGGTCGCCGACGTCCTACCCGACCGAGTTCTACTCGCTCGCAGGCCTCGGCAGAGGGGTGCCGATCCGGGCGACGATCACCTCGTTCGGCCCGACGCTGCTGTCAAAGGTACTGGGGTTGAACGCTACTCAGGAGTCGAGTCTGGGTTTGATCTTCCACTGGGCCGATAGCCGTGGCCTGTCGCTGCTGGATCTGAAGGACCTGCGGGCGGTCATCACGCACCTCACCTCCAAGGAGGGCAAGGAAGAACTGCAGGGGCTCGGCGGGTTGTCGTCCGCCACCGCAGGGGTGATCCTGCGCAACCTGATTGCGTTCGGTGATCAGGGCGGCGAGGACTTCTTCGGTGAACCGGAGTTCGACACGGCGGACCTGCTGCGGATCGCGCCGGACGGGCGCGGGGTCGTCAGCTGCCTTGAGCTGCCTGCGGTGCAGGAGAAACCTGCACTCTTCTCGACGTTCCTGATGTGGCTGCTCGCCGACCTTTTCCATGACCTGCCTGAAGTGGGCGATGCCGACAAACCGAAGCTGGTGTTCTTCTTCGACGAGGCGCACCTGTTGTTCGACGACGCGTCGAAGGCGTTCCTCGACGCAATCCAGCAGACTGTCCGACTGATCCGGTCCAAGGGCGTAGGCATCTTCTTCGTCACCCAGACCCCGAAAGATGTGCCGAACGAAGTGCTCGCTCAGCTCGGCAACCGGGTGCAGCACGCTCTGCGGGCCTTCACCCCCGACGACGCGAAAGCCCTGCGAGCCACTGTGCAGACCTTCCCGCACAGTTCGTATGACCTGGAGGAGTTGCTGACCCAACTGGGGATCGGCGAGGCCGTGGTGACCGTGTTGTCCGAGAACGGTGCACCGACTCCCGTGGCCTGGACCCGGATGCTGGCCCCACAGGCGTTGATGGCGCCCAGCCCGGATGATGTTCTGGACGCGGTTGTGGGTGGGTCGGCTCTGGCTGGAAAGTACAACGAGGCGATCGACCGCGAGTCGGCGTACGAGATGTTGAACGCCCGGCTGGAGCAGGCGCCGACGCCCGAGCAGGAGCCGGCTTCCGTCCCGCAGCAAGAGCGCGAACCTGAGCGAAATGAGCCCGCCCCCAAGCAGGAGGAGGGAATGATCTCGCAGGTGACCGGATCGCCGATGTTCCACTCGATGATGCGGTCCGCCGGAACGGCTATCGGTCGCGAGATCACCCGCAGCCTGTTCGGCACCGCCCGACGTCGCCGCTAGGAAAGCGCACTCGAAGGTTCCGTCGGAGCCAGGTAATGGGGCGTCGTCGAGCGGGACCTGGGGAGGATCAGGAACAGGTGCGGGCAGGTTTAGGGGTCGCGGTGGCTGTTGCCTGAGCGGCGGGCGCGAGTCCGGCGAACTTGTTGTTCAGAACCAGGTCCACTGACTCGTCCGCGCGGCCGTCCTGCACCATCTTGGCGCCCTTGACCGACAAAGCTGCGCGGCGCGCGCCGGGCTCGCCCTTGGCGCCGTAGCGGACGATCGCGATGAGGTCTGGGTTGAAACTGCCCTGCGGGTCGTTCCCGACCTGATCGGTCTTGAATCCCCGATCGCGCAGCTCCTTACCCACCGTGGTGGCAAGGCCGGGTCGGGCAGTGGTGTTGAAAACGTTGACCGTGACCGATTTCGCGGCGGGCGGAGGCAGGGTCGCCAGTTTGAACGAGGCTCCTAGCACCAGGTCGATCGAAGGATTGGTGCGTTTGTCGTCAGCCAGCGTTGAATTCGGCACCTGTGCGGCGAGTGTCAACGCCATTTGGTAGCCGCCAACGCCGTAGCGGATCTCGGCGAATTTGGGAGCAGGTCGCGGATCGTCGACAGATTGGCTCGCGGCATCGATCACCTGGAAACCCCGCCAGGTGAGCGAGGTGGCGACCTTGCCGGCAAGCCCGGTGGACTCGGTCGCGTTGAGAACGGACACATGGATGTAGGACGCGGGGATAGTCGAACTCGGTGCTGGAATGGTGGTGCAGGCCGCCGCCTTCTTGACCGGTGCTCTTGTCTCGCCGCAGCCGGACAACAGGCTGGAGGACAGTACGACGGCTCCTGCCAGCGCTGCGATGAAGAGCGGAACGATCCGCCCTTTGTTACCCATGATGCTCGTGTGCCCCTTGTGACTGGAGTGTTCGACATAGTGTGCCGGTCCAATCGGCTGAACAACGCTGTGCGGCGCTGGTCATCTGCTATCTCGTAGTGCCATCTCATAGTATCGGCCAGAAGGCCCACGAGGCCAAGAGAGACAAGGTGATCTAGGACTCCGAAAGCATCGATGCGGAGGTGTGCGCCATCGCCTCCAGGGCAGTCGCAATGCGGGGATAACCTCCGCTGCCGGTGCGGATTGCGGTGCGCAGTCGGCGGGTCGGGCGCGGATCTCCTCGCAATGGGACTCGATGGACGGCGTAGCGGGCTGGAAGACTGGCGAGTTGGGGAATGAGCGCCACACCCAGGCCGGCGTCGACGAGAGCCGCGCCGGTCTCCCACTCCACGGCTTCGTGGGCTATCCGCGGGCTGAAGCCGGCGGCGAGGCAGGCACCGGCGACGAGCCGCTGGTAGGGGCGACCCGGCCGGTCCATGATCCACGCCTCGTCAGCAGCCTCGGCAAGCCGGATCGACGTGCGACTCGAGAACGGATGCCCTGCGGGGACCAGCAGATCGAGCGGGTCCTGGCCCAGGGTCTGCTGCTCGAAGCGCGGGTCGTTGTCCGGTGGTATCTCGGCGGTAGCAATGACGACTGCAACGTCAGCCCGACCAGCCAGCAACAGATCGAAGCAGTCGGAGGGGTCGGCCTCGATGATGCGCACGACCGTGCCCTGGTGTCGCTGCGACACGAGGTGTGCGGCGCGCGGCAGCAGTGAGGCGGCTGCGGTTGAGAATCCGCAGAGCACGAGGGTGCCGGATCGAGGGCCTTCGAGCGCCTGTGCACGCGCGAGGGTTTGCTCCCACCGCGCAGCGACATCGTCGGCGTACTCGAGGAAAACCATTGCAGCGTCGGTGAGTCGGACCCCGCGACCCTGTCGTTCCACCAGGGTTATACCGACCTCTTCTGCCAGCGAACGCAGCTGTGCTGAAACTGCAGACGGTGTGTAATGCGAGGCGGCAGCAGCAGCCGTCACGGTGCCGTGATGGGCGACCAGGCGCAGCGTCTGCAGGCGCGGATCAATCATGCAATATTTTTGCACGATATCGAGATGAATCGTGAGCTAGTCAGTGATGGTTGCGGCGCGAAGAATATGCGGTATGACGAGTCTCACCGGTACGCGACCGATTGAACCGCTACGCGCGGGCGATCCGCTTCTACAGCCTTTTCAACTCGGTCACCTGACCCTGCGAAACCGCGTGGTGAGCACGTCGCACGAGCCTGCGTACACCGAGGACGGCATGCCGAAAGACCGGTACCGCCGCTATCACGTCGAGAAGGCCCGCGGCGGCGTCGGTATGACGATGATCGGCGGGTCAGCCGTGGTCGGCCCCGATAGCCCACCCGCCTTCGGGAACATCCTGGCCTACCGCGACGAGGTGGTTCCCTGGCTGCGAATGCTCGCCGAGGAGGTACATGCCGAGGGCGCTGCGGTGATGATCCAGTTGACCCACCTCGGTCGACGGTCCAGCAACTTCAGCGGCGACTGGCTGCCGCTGGTCTACTCCAGCGGGCAGCGCGAGTCGGCGCACCGTTCCTTCCCGAAGGTCGCCGAAACCTGGGACATCGAGCGGATCATCGGGCAGTACGGCTCGGCAGCTCAACGCTGCCTGGACGCAGGCCTCGACGGCATCGAGATCGAGGCCTACGGGCACCTGTTCGACGGCTTCCTCTCTCCGGCCACCAACCAGCGCGACGACGAATTCGGCGGCAGCCCCGTCCGGCGGCGCGAGTTCGGCCTGCGGGTGGTCCGCGCGATGCGGGACGTCGTCGGCGAGAATTTCGTACTCGGTCTGCGGATGAGCATGGACGAGTGTCTCGCGAACGGTCTTGGCGAGGACGAGGCAGTCGAAGCGCTGAGGGAGTTCTCCGCAGCGGGGATCGATGTGCTGTCGGTCATTCGCGGAACCATCGATTCCGACGCCACCCTGGCCCGGGTGATCCCCTCGATGGGCAGTCCGTCGGCGCCGCACCTGGAGTTCTCCGGTCGCATCCGCTCCCGCATCGACATCCCCGTTATGCACGCTGGTCGGCTCTCCGACGTCTCCACCGCTCGATACGCAGTGAGCCAGGGGCTCGTGGATCTGGTCGGGCTCACCCGCCCGCAGATGGCCGACCCGCACTTCGTCGCCAAGATCCAGCGACGCGAGGAGGAGCGGATCCGACCGTGCGTCGGCGCGAACTACTGCCTGGACGCGATCTACGAGTCCGGCGATGCCAAGTGCATCCACAACCCCGCTACCGGCCGCGAGTTGTCGTTACCGCACGTCGTGCAGCGCGCGGAACATCCGGTGTCCACGGCGGTCGTGGTCGGCGCGGGCGTCGCAGGCCTCGAGGCGGCCCGGGTGCTCGCCGAGCGGGGACACCACGTGACGTTGCTGGAGGCTGCGGATGCCCCGGGCGGGCAGGTGCGGCTGGCGGCCGCGGCCCCTCGGCGTCGCGACCTGATCGGCATCGTCGACTGGCGGGTCTCCGAAGCTCGCCTGCTCGGGGTCGACCTGCGCTTCAACACCTACGCCGAGGCTGCCGACATCCACGCGCTCGACCCCGACATCGTTGTCGTGGCCACTGGAGGCGCGCCTAACACCGACGTCCTACGTTCCGGTAGATCGCTGGTTCTGGACACCTGGGATGTGATGTCCGGGGAGCGGCGCCCCACCGGCAAGGTGTTGATCTACGACGACAACGGCTCGGAGTGCGCACTCGGAGCCGCCGAGCTACTTGCCGAACGCGGCTGCGACGTAGAGATCGTGACGCCGGAACGGACACTCGGCATCGGAATCGGCGGGATGAACAGCCCCGCCTACCTCGCTGCGTTCGCCGAGCACGATGTGCGGATGACGCTCGCGACCCGGTTGCGATCGGTGACCAGTGGCCCGGGCGGCCTTGTCGCCGAACTCGGGAGCGACTACACCGACCGCACCTGGCAGCGCGAGGTCGACACGGTAATCGTCGAGCACGGGACCGTGCCCAACGACGAGCTCTACAACGACCTGGTGCCGGGTTCGGTCAACCTCGGCGAGGTCGACCAGGACGCGCTGCTCGGCGATCGACGCCAGGACGTACGCACCAATCCGCAGGGACGCTACCAACTGTTCCGGATCGGAGATGCCGTGGCCAGCCGCAATATCCACGCCGCGATCTACGACGCACTGCGCCTCTGCGCGCCTATGTGAACCCAGCTCTCACCCACCGCATCACTCGAAAGGAGCAGGCCATGACCACCATCGTCCCGCCTCGCAGTATTGAGAAGAACCGCAGCACCGAGCAGAAGCGCGTCGCACGCGAGGGGCTCGTCGCCGACCTGCGGGACCGGGTGCCCGGCCGGCCGATGCCCGGCCATTTGTACACCGACCAGGACGTCTTCGACGCGGACCTCGACCTGATCTTCGGGCAGCAGTGGTTCTTCGCAACCACCGAGGCCGAGGTCGCCGAGGCCGGCGACTACGTGACCATCGAGGTGGGTAGCCGGTCGATCATCGTGATCCGCAGCGACGACGAGGTCGTGCGTGCCTTCCACAACGTGTGCAGACACCGCGGTGCGCGGGTGCTCACCCAACCGGCCGGATTCGTCGGCAATCTGGTCTGCTCCTACCACTCATGGACCTACGGCACCGACGGCGCGCTGCGGCACGCCCCCAACCTGCCGGGCGGCGAGGACCCCGCGTGTCTCGGTCTGCGAAAGGTCTCGATCCGAGTCATTGCCGGGCTGGTGTTCCTGTGTCTGGCGGCCGAACCGCCGACCGACATCGACGACTTCGCCGATCGCCTCACGCCGTACCTGGCCCCGCACAACCTGGCCTCGGCGAAAGTCGCCTCGCAGGTCGACATCATCGAGTCGGGCAACTGGAAACTGGTGATGGAGAACAACCGCGAGTGCTACCACTGCGACGGACACCCGGAACTGTCAGCGTCCTTCTTCCCGACCTACGGGCTCGCGACGGAAGATGTCCCCGATTCGTTGCGAGCGGCACATGACCAGTTCCTGCTCGCCGAGACCGATCTGCGGGTGCGCTGCGACGACCTCGGTCTGCCCAAGGACGTGCAGGAAGACCTCGTCGGACCGAACGTCGCCTACCGGTTCGGGCGTGAAGCTCTGGATGGCGCCGGGGAATCGTTCTCGCTGAGCGGGCGGGTGCTGGTGACCAAGCCGCTGGCCGATCTCGGCGAGACCCGGCTGGGCCGGTTGACGATCCACAGCCAGCCCAACATGTGGGTCCACGTGATGTCCGACCACGCGGTCGTGTTCACTGCCCTTCCTCTGTCGCCGGACCGCACGCTGGTGCGCACTACGTGGTTGGTCAACGCGGACGCCGTTGACGGGGTGAACTACCAACTTGACGACCTCACCTACGTGTGGACCGAAACCAACACCCAGGACAGCGTTTTCGTTGCTCGCACGCATGCCGGAGTGACCGATCCCGCTTACCTCCCCGGTCCCTACACAGCGGCCGAGTACCAGGTCGACAACTTCGTGACCTGGTATGTGAACCGCATGTTGGAAGGTTGTGGTGAATCGGCCACGCAGGCCCCGGCAACCCCAGCGGGCCTGGCGTGAGGGAGGAGTTCGACGCGTTCCTGCAGGTACGGCGGATCGTCCCGGTCACCCACGACGTGACGAGCTTCGTGTTCGAGGCGCCCCAGGAGTGGACGGGGCGGTTCGAGGCCGGCCAGCACCTGATCCTGATGCTGGAGGTCGACGGCACGCCGGTGGAGCGCTGCTACACGATCGCCTCGCCGCCGACCCGATCCGGCACCTTGACGATCACGACCAAACGTCAGGCCGACGGTGTCGTATCGCCCTGGATGCACGATCACCTGCAGGTCGGGGAGAGGGTCAGGGCGCGGGGCCCGTACGGCGACTTCACGTTGAAGTCCGCCGAGCCTCAGGCGCTGCCCGACACGCCGATGAAGTACCTGTTCCTGTCGGCCGGCAGTGGGATCACCCCGTCGATGTCGATGACCCGGGCGCTCGCCGACTCCGGGAGTGACGCGGATGTGGCGTTCGTGCACAGCGCCCGGACCCCGACTGACATCATCTTCCGGCAGGAGCTGGACGCCATCGCCGAGTCGGGGCTCGACATCCGGGTCGCCCATGTCTGCGAGGCCGATGTCGTCGGCGACCGGTGGCACGGTGCGCGGGGTCGGCTCGGACTGGACCTGATGAACTGGCTGGTTCCGGATGTACTCGAACGGGAGGTGTTCCTCTGTGGACCACCCGGGTACATGGCCGGCACCACAGAATTGCTGGACGCCCTCGGTGTCGATCCGGACCGGGTGCACCGCGAGAGCTTCCTGGTCGGTGACTCGGGGGAGCTGTTCGCAGCCGACGCCGCCGAGGTAGAGGACGTGGCAGGAATGCGCGTGGAACTGCGCGCGAGCGGGCGCGTGGTGACGATTGCCGCCGACAGCACCGTTCTCGAGGCGGTCATCTCGGCAGGGGTGATGCTGCGTTCCTCGTGCCGGCAGGGAATGTGCGGAACGTGCAAGCTGACACTCGTCGAAGGGGAGGTCGACATGCGTCACCAGGGCGGAATCCGCCCGCGGGAGATCGCACAGGGCTCGTTCCTGCCGTGCTGCTCCCGGCCGCTGACCGATCTGGTCATCGACGCCTGACCTGCGAAAACTCAACCGCAACGAAGGAGCCCCGCCTGGACGCGAGTCCAGGCAGGGCTTCTTCGTTCGAGCTGATGGCGGAGGATAGGGGATTTGAACCCCTGAGGGGTTTCATCCCCAACACGATTTCCAATCGTGCGCACTAGGCCACTATGCGAATCCTCCAAGCGGAGCAGAGATTACCCGCTCACGGGGCATGGGTGTGAATCGGCCGTCCCTTCGGGCATCGGGGCCGCACCGTGTCACCGTTTTCTGCTGCGGGGTAGGTGTCCTAGACTTACCGCCGGTCCCCCACGCGGTGGTACCGCGCCGAACTCCCCCAGGGCAGGAATGCAGCAAGGGCAGGTGTGCTCTTCCAGGTGCGTGGGGGATCCTTCACGTCGGTGTGTATGTCAGCAGCCACCGCGCGGAAGGGAACGACGCCTGACAGTGCAGACCAATAGAGTTCCCGGATGAGCACCGCGCTGTACCGCCGCTACCGACCCGAGACGTTCGCGGACGTCATCGGCCAGGAGCACGTGACCGTGCCGTTGATGCGTGCGCTGGAGACCGGCCGGGTCAACCACGCCTACCTGTTCAGCGGCCCGCGGGGTTGCGGCAAGACCACCAGCGCCCGGATTCTGGCGCGCTGCCTGAACTGCGAGCGGGGTCCGACATCCATTCCGTGCGGCGTCTGCGACTCCTGTGTCGCGTTGGCTCGCGGGGGAGCCGGCACGGTCGACGTGATCGAGATCGACGCGGCCAGCCATGGCGGGGTCGAGGACGCCCGCGATCTGCGTGAACGTGCCGCGTACGGTCCGGCCAGCAGCCGCTTCAAGGTCTACATCATCGACGAAGCCCACATGGTGACCACACAGGGCTTCAACGCGCTGCTGAAAGTCGTCGAGGAGCCGCCGGAGCACGTCAAGTTCGTCTTCGCGACCACCGAACCCGAGAAAGTCATCGGAACCATCAGGTCGCGCACCCACCACTATCCGTTCCGTCTGGTGCCTCCTGCACGGCTGACCGAATACCTCGAAGAGCTGTGTGTCTCAGAGCGGGTGACCGTCGAGCCGGGTGTGCTGTCGTTCGTGACCCGGGCCGGTGGGGGATCGGTACGCGACTCGCTGTCGGTGCTGGATCAGCTGATCTCCGGGTCCGACGACGGGGGCCTGACCTACGCGGGCGCGGCGGCGCTGCTCGGATTCACTGACGGTGAACTGCTGGACGCCACCATCGACGCGCTCGCGGCGGCCGACTCGGCCGCGACCTTCCGGCAGATCGGCCGGGTCATCGAGTCCGGGCACGACGCGCGACGGTTCGTCGAGGACCTGCTGGAACGACTACGCGACCTGATCATCGTGGCCGCGGTGCCGGACGGGGTAGCGCAGGTTCTGCGGGGGGTTCCCGAGGACCAGTTGGAACGGATGCGGCAGCAGGCGGCTGCGTTCGGTGCCGAGACGCTCGCGCGGGCTGCGACCATCGTCAACGCTGGACTCACGGAGATGACCGGCGCCACCGCGCCGCGACTGCAACTGGAACTCATCTGTGCGCGCGTCCTGCTGCCGGGAGCCAGTGGCGAAGAGGGGTATGCCGCACGGCTGGACCGTCTGGACCGCAGATTGGCGATCAGTGCAGGCTCTGCGGCGCCACCGGCACAGCCTGCCCTGCAGGCCCGGGAGCCCGCTCCATCGCCAGCACTACGAACGGCCCCATCGCCCCCAGCAGCCTCCCGTCAGGCGCCAGTGGCTGCGTCTGCCCCCGATGCGCCGCCAGCGACGCACGAGGTACCGGATGAGGAACAGGCTGCAGTCCGATCAGAGGGTCGCGACATCCCCGACCACACCGCTCCGGTCGGTATCGCGCCCGAACCTGCACCCACCGATCGCGACGAATCGAACTCCGAAAGCACACCGAGCGGGGTGCCCCGGGGCGGTGGGAAAGCGCCCGCTGCTCCCGACCCGCCGCAGAGTGCAGGCGGCCTCGACACCGACGCGGTACGCCGCGCCTGGCCTGACGTGCTCGACGCCATCGCGAAGATCAAGCGGGTCACCTGGGCGCTGCTGAGCCAGCACGCGCACGTCATGGACTACACCCCGCCCAACCTGGTGCTCGGGGTCAGTAGCGCAGGTCTGGCGCAGACCTTCGAGCGGGGCTCGCACCGCGATGTCGTTCGCCAGGCCGTGCTGGACACCATCGGCATCACTGTCAGCGTGCAGGCTCGTCCTGACAGCGAGGCACCCACCGGCACCCCGCACCCAGATGATCTGGCTCAGCCGCCCGCCTCCGAGCCCGGTGCTGAACCCGGTGTGAGCCGGTCGAGCACCAGTGTTGACACCCCGCATCCAGCACCAGATACAGCCGAAACCTCACCTGCCCCCGAGCGGCGGGCACCCGAGCGTGAGGCAGTCCGCAGACCGCCGCGTAGGGCCACCCGTCGACGTCCAGAGCCTACGATCGAGCCTGGTGGGTGGGGGTCGAACGCGGTGGCTCCTGCGCCGGAGTGGGCCACCCCGCCTGCAACTGAGCAGCCCCCCGAGATCACCGATCAGGCACCAGTCGAGGAGGAGGGTTCGCGTGACGACGAAGACGTCGAAGACGCAGGCGAGGTCGGAATCCCAGTGGTGACGTCGATCCTTGGTGGCGTCATCATCGATGATCAGCGGGACTGATGAGGCTCTACCAGGTTGCCAAATCAGCAGTTTCGCCTGTCGCCAGCGTCGTCTGGCGTCCCCAGGTGGAAGGAACCGGCAACATTCCGCGTAGGGGCGGTGTGTTGCTGGCCAGTAACCATCTGTCCTTCATCGACAGCGTGATCATTCCGCTGGTGGCGCCCCGCCAGGTCCGGTTCCTCGCCAAAGCCGACTACTTCACTGGTTCGGGAGTCAGAGGGACGGCGTCTCGGCTCTGGTTCGAGACGATGGGCATGATCCCGGTCGAACGGGACGACTCACAGGCTGCAGCGAAATCGCTCGCCCTCGCCATGCAGGTTCTGAGCGCCGGGCAGGCCTTCGGTATCTACCCCGAGGGCACTCGTTCGCGCGACGGGCGGTTGTACCGGGGCCACGCCGGTGTCGCCTACCTGGCGTTGACGGCGGGTGTGCCGATCGTGCCGGTGGGCTTGATCGGTACTGACGATGTGCAACCGATCGGCGACAATCGGTTGCACCGAGCTCAGATCACCGTGCGATTCGGTAAGCCCATCGATGCCGTGGGCGCCTGGGATGGTGTGCCGGCCGGCCGTGCCAGGCGCGCTCTGACCGAGCAGGTGATGGACGCTATCGCCGACCTCTCCGGTCAGGAACGCGCGGATGAGTACAACGAGCGCTCAGCCCCGTCGGTCTAAGACCGTAGGCTTCAGGGCGTGTACGAAGGCATAGTCCAAGACCTGATCGATGAACTCGGCAGGCTTCCCGGTGTCGGCCCGAAGTCAGCCCAGCGCATTGCATTCCACCTGTTGCAGGCCGACCGTGCAGACGTGCAGCGCCTGACCGAGGTGCTTTCGGTGGTCAAGGACAAGGTGCGATTCTGCGAGATCTGCTTCAACGTCTGCGAAGACACGAGGTGCCGGATCTGTAACGATCCCCGGCGATCCTCCGGTCTGATCTGCGTTGTCGAGGAACCCAAGGACATCATGGCGATGGAGCGCACCCGCGAGTTCCGCGGTCGCTACCACGTGCTCGGTGGGGCGATCAGTCCGATCGACGGCATCGGACCGGACGACCTGAAGATCACCGAGCTCATGCGCCGGCTGGGCGCCGAACCCATTCAGGAAGTCGTCATCGCCACGAACCCCAACCTCAACGGTGAGGCCACGGCGACCTATCTGTCGCGGCTGCTGTCGCCGCTGGGGATGGATGTTTCGCGGTTGGCTTCGGGCCTTCCGGTCGGCGGAGACCTCGAGTACGCGGACGAAGTGACGCTGGGGCGCGCTTTCGAAGGTCGGCGTCTGATCGGTCGCTGAGACGACACCGTGCTGAGAAGACGACACCGTGCTGAGAAGACGACACCGTGCTGAGAAACGGGCCGAGTCAGGTGAGGTCGGGCTTGAGCGGCGCGGGCTCGTACGCGCTGCGGCCGAACAAGCTGCGGTGCAGCCCGTAGGCCAGGGCCAGCACCGCTGCTCCGGCTACACCGTCGAGCGCGAAGTGGTTTGCGGTACCAATCACCACGATGAAGGTCATCAGCGGGTAGGTCAGCGCCGCAATCCGCACCGCCGGCGTTTTAGCCAGATGGAAGACGGTCAAACCGCACCAGAGTGCCCAGGCGCAGTGCAAACTCGGCATGGCGGCGAACTGGTTGGACACCGCCGCAACCGAGTCGCTGCTCCAACCGCCAGCGGTCTTGAACTGCACGAGAGTGTCGACGAAGCCGACATTCAGGAGCCGGGGTGGCGCCATCGGCACCAGCCAGAAACCGCAGAGTGCGAAGAGCGTCGTCGTCGCGAGCACGGTTCGCGCAGAGCGGTAGACCTGTTTGCGCTTGACGAATAGCCAGATCAGGACACCACTGGTTACCGGGATGTTGAGGAAGGAGTAGTAGTAGTTTCCGAACTGCGCCAAGGAGGCATGCGACGCGAAGAACTGATTGACCGACAGCTCGAAGTCGATGTGCCAGTTCTCGGTCAGGTGCAATACCTGTAGTCCACGACCCACCGCCTGGGTTTCATGGTCGGGCACCAGGTTGCGAAGACGTTCGTACATCAGGTTGAACACGACAATGATGGCGATTTCCTGCCACCACACAGGAGCTCGGTGCGTGCGCAAAGATGCGAGCAGGATCGCGCGGCGCCCGACGTCGGGCACGGCGGCCATCGACCCCGCGTTGCGTTCCTGCATCGGCCCAGAATGGCACCGGCTGGCGGATGGTGCCTAACCGGTCCTCTGTTCCGCGTGTCACACCTCGGTGCGAAACGCGACCAGCGGCTTTCATCCTGCCCCACCGTCCCGACATTCGGTCATTGGTCGTCTCGAATCGTGGGCTCATTACCCTTGAGCAGCGTGAGTCTCGTGGTCCAGAAGTACGGCGGTTC
>JBBPZD010000070.1:0-16059 GCA_038199265.1 Actinomycetales bacterium
GCGACCGTGGACTACCTGTTCGGTTTCGACGTGACCGCCGGGGTAGTGCAGGACTGGATGTACGAGACCCTCGCCAACCAGTACGTGCTGGACAAAACCAACCGCGACTTCATGCAGCATGCGAACCCGTGGGCGCTGCAGGGCATCGTGGAGAAGCTGGGCGAAGCGGCCGACCGTGGGCTCTGGAAAGAACCGGACCCCGAAATCGTCGCGGCGATGCAGCAGGTTTACCTCGACGTCGAGGGCCAGCTCGAGGAATGAGCGAGCATCGGTGGCCCCGGCCCGTGCCGGTCGTGGGTGATACGACCAGCGCGCGCAGCCGGGCTGCCGATCCAGCGGGGTGGTCGCTCGGCGAGACAGTCACCGAGGCGTTACGCGACGTCATCGATGCGCGGCGGGACATCCGCAGATACCGGCCCGATCCGGTGTCCGCGGAGCTGTTGGTGCAGGTATTGACAGCCGGACATCACGCGCCGAGCGTCGGGCATTCGCAACCGTGGCGGTTCGTCGTCGTGCAGGAACAGGCGACGCGCGACCGGGCTGCGCACCTCGCCGACCGGGCGCGGCTGGCGCAGGCCGAGCACCTGACGGAGGACCGTGCAGCGCGGCTGCTCGACCTCAAACTGGAGGGTCTGCGTGAAGCCCCGGTCGGCGTCGTGGTGGCGTGCGACCGGCGGACCCCGTCGAACGGTGTGCTGGGTCGAGCGACATTCCCGGACAGCGACATGTGGTCGTGCGCGACCGCGATCCAGAACATGTGGCTCACCGCCCGCGCCCTCGGCCTAGGCATGGGCTGGGTAACTCTTTTCGACCCCGCTGACCTGGCCGGGCTGCTGGAGCTGCCGGATGGCGTCGAGACGCTGGGGTGGATGTGCCTGGGCTGGCCGGACGAGCGCCCCAACTCCCCCGGCCTCGAACGCGCAGCGTGGTCGCAGCGAACACCGGTGCAAGACGTGGTGATCCACGAGAAGTGGCCTGCTTCAGACGATGCCCCCCTCGCGCCGGTCTCGCACCTGCGAGGGCCGGAGGGCAGCCGGCTGGTGGGTGTAACCGATACTGCTGACGAGTTGCTGTCACCGCCGGACTCTCTCGGTGTGCTCGACCGGGTGCTCAACCGGGTCCAGTCGCTCTCAGCGAACACCCCGACCGGCGGCACTCTCGTACTCGCCGTGGCCGACCATCCCGTCGCCGATCTCGGTGTCAGCGCCTACCCCGTACACGTCACCCGCGATGTTGCGGCGGCTGCGCTGGCCGGTACCTCGATGGGCGCGGCTGCAGCGCAGGCTGCCGGTCTGAGTTGTGTCGTGGTGGATGCCGGGGTGGCTGGTGCCCCCGTCGACGGCGCGCGATCAGCGCGGCCGAACGATGAGCGCGGCGACCTCGCGACCTCCGATGCAATGACCGCCGCCGACGTCACGTTGCTGCTCGAGGCTGGCCGCGAGATCGGTCGCGCAGCTGCGCCCGATGGCCTCGTCGTGCTCGGCGAGGTAGGGGTCGGCAACACGACTGTCGCCGCGGCGCTCGCCTGCGAACTGGTCGGCATGACGGCTCGTGACGCAGTGGGTCTGGGCGCCGGTTCAGACGCAGAGATCGTGGCTCGCAAGACGGCCGTGGTCGACGAGGCACTGGTCAGGGCCCGCGCAGCATTGGACGCGGCGGACTGCGTCGCCGATCACGCGCTCGTCACGTTACGCAGCCTCGGCGGTCCGGAGATCGCCGTCCTGACCGGGGTCGTGCTGGGCGCTGCAGACGCAGGTTCCCCGGTCGTACTCGACGGACTGTGTGGATCATTGCCCGGGTTGCTCGCGATGCGACTCGAACCCTCCGTTCAGGCGTATCTCGTTGCCGGGCAACAGTCCCGCGAGCGAGCCCACGCAGCCGTGCTCCGCGAGCTGGGTCTCGAGCCACTGCTGGCGCTGCGCCTGCGAGCGGGCGAAGGGGTCGGAGCCTGCCTGGCTTCGTCGATGCTGCTGCAGGGCCTCACCATCCGCCGCTTGGCCGCCCGCACCTGCGAGGACGAGTAGCCCCGGTCAGGCTACTTCGATGGGGCTTTCGTGGCCTGCTGAGCGTGGCAGACGGTTTGGTCATGGCTGTGGTGTCGATCTCGTTCGTGCTGGCACATTATCTTCGGCGTGTTGGCAGCAGCCGACCTTCGGTCGAGGGTTCACGTGGCGGTTGTGTCTCTGCTGCGCAGCGTGCGTCGGCGCGAGAACCGTTCGTAGCGCCGCGGCGTCTCCTTACGGGATCAGCGTGGAAGAACCGACATGACTGGGGCGCACCACCGAAAAACGCCGGCGATCGAGGGTGGCAACATCAGCGATGCCCAACCTCTCGGCAGCCGCTACAACTGAGGCATCGACCGTTCCGAGCGGTAGATCGCGGTACCTGCCGACCAGTTCAGCGATCCGCAGCCAATCCGAGGCCGCGACGGGTTCGACAATGAAAACACCCATTGCCAGGTCCCCTAGGAGACGAATCTCCGGCCCTGTTCCAAGACGAGACGCGAGCAAGTAGACGACTTTTGTGATGACCAAGCTCGGCACGATCAGCGGTCCGCTGTGTGACTCGAGCAGGTCGAGGGAAGCGGCGTGGTGGTTATCATCTGCATCTATGTAGGCGTACAGCGGGCCCGCATCGACGATCAAGGCTGCTATTTGCCGACCTCCGCAGCCAGAATTTCTTCGATACGCAAAGAGATGTCTCCGCGACCGCTTCTTCCAGCACCGGCCGCTCCGAGGGTCCGGCGCCCTGGCGAACCACCCAGGTGAGACTCGATCGCCTCGCGACTCACCTCAGAAATCGTCATTCCGCGACGCTCGGCTTCCTGCCGGAGACGGGCGTCGAGCTCATCTGAGAGCTTTAACGTTGTTCGCTTCATGTATGCCCGCATACCTGCCGGTGAAGGCTTGTGAACCTGTTCAGATCGAGAGGGCGTAGACGTCCATCACCCAGCCATGCCGTTCACGCAGACGAACCCGCAGTTCGGTGATCTCATCGATGACGTCGGCCAACCGGCCGGATCGCAGCTCTTGCTGAGGCATCCCCACGTAAGCACCCCAGTGGATAACCAGGTCGGGTTCAACCGTGAGCAACTCCCGGCAGACAAGGTGCCCGTCTAGCATCACGATGACGGTGCCCAGCTCTGGCTTCCACTCTGTGACAAGTCGACGCCCGGTGGTGATGTGTACTGGCGCGCCGATCTCGTGCAGCACCATCCGGTGCGCCGCAGCGAGGGTCTGGAACGCGGAGATCCCTGGAATCACGTTGACCGATAGTACGATTCGCGAACCGATGCTGTCGACGACGCGGATCGTGCTGTCGTAGAACGCCGGGTCACCCCACACCAGGAAACCGACTACCGCGTCAGGCGCCAGGCCAGAAATCGTCTCTGCGTACGCATCGGCGCGCGCCGCATGCCAGTCGCGCACCGCGGTCCCGTAGGCCGCGCGGTCCCGTGACGCGTCCTCCCCACGCGCCGGATCAGCGACCGTGACGAAGCGGTACGGATGCGAAGCAGCGATGAACCGCTCGCAGATGGCCATGCGCAACGTCACCAACTCCTCGGTGGCAGCCCGCTTGTCGGCGACCAGGAAGACGTCGACCTCGTTGAGCGCGGTGATCGCCTGCTGGGTCAGGTGCTCGGGCGACCCGGCACCGATGCCGATGATGTGTACGCGCCGCGCGGTCATGTCCGTGCCCCCTGTGCCATCTCGAGCATCCGGTCCAGATCGAGCGCTTCGCTGACCGCGTCGGCCAACGTGTCGATCTGCGCCTCGCGGCGGGATGCGAACGACGGGGCACCGGCCACCGGCTGCCACGACGAACCCGCTGCAGCAGCGACCTCGACCAACCACGCGCGACGGAAGTCGTCGCACTCCATCGTGCCGTGCCAGATCGTCCCGTACGTCGCGTCTTCGGCCGTGCCACCGGGGAACGTGGGTGCCGCATCGACTACTCCGTGGTGAATCTCGTATCCCTCGACCGAGTGCCCCTCCCACACACCCTGCGTGCGGGCCAGCACCTTCTCGCGCGCGAATACGGTTGTGGCGTCCAGTGACCCGAGAGCCTGCACCAGACCCGCGGCCGATTCCACCGGATCGTCGATGGTGCGCCCGAGCATCTCGTACCCGCCACAGATTCCCAGGACGGGCCGACCTGCAGCGACCCGTTCCGAGACCACGTCTGCGAGCCCTCGCGACCGCAGCCATGCCAGGTCCGACACCGTCGCACGCGAGCCCGGCAGCACCATCAGGTGCGCCTCCCGGCAAACCGCTGGATCGCTGGTCACCCGCACCCGCACGCCCAGCTCGGCTGCGAGCGCGTCCACGTCGGTCGCGTTCGACGTGCGCGGGAAGGCGACCACCGCGACGTCCAACAACGCGTCCGGGTCGGCAGGTAGCGAACGCCCCGCCGACAAAGCATCCTCCGCGTCCAGCCACACGTCGGGCAACCACGGCAGGGTGCCCAGCCACGGCATTCCGGTGCGTTCGGTGAGCACGTCGAGCCCAGGAGCGAGCACTGACTCGTCGCCGCGGAACTTGTTGATGACGTAACCCCGCAACAACGCCGAGTCCGCCTCTTCCAGCAGCGCCCACGTGCCGTAGAGCGAGGCCAGCGACCCTCCACGGTCGATGTCGGTCACCACGACGGTCGGCAGCTCGAAACGTCGCGCCAGACCCATGTTCGTGTAGTCCCCGGCCCGCAGGTTGATCTCCGCGGGTGACCCGGCACCCTCAGCCACTACGAGGTCGACCGAGTCGGCCAAGTCCTCGTACGCGGCGAACGCGGCCTGCGCCAGATGCTTTCGCCCGGTCGCGTACTCGCCCGCTTCGAGCTGACCTGCAGGCTGGCCTCGCAACACCACGAACGACCGCCGGTCAGACCCCGGCTTGAGCAGCACCGGGTTGTGCAGCGAGGACGCCTGCACCCTCGCGGCCTGCGACTGCAGGTACTGGGCGCGGCCGATCTCGGAACCGTCAGCGCAGACCATCGAGTTGTTCGACATGTTCTGGCTCTTGAACGGCGCTACCGACACCCCCTGTCGCGCCCACGCCCTGCACAGCCCCGTCACCACCAGTGACTTGCCGGCATCCGAACTCGTCCCAGCTACCAGCAGACCTGCCATGTGGCGCGACTCTACAGTTGCCGATATGCCTGCCAATCCTGACGATCGCGTACTTCAGGTGCACCTCGTCCGGCACGGGCAGTCGACCTGGAACCTTGCGCGTCGTATCCAGGGGCAGATCGTCCACCCGGGTTTGACTCCGCTCGGCCGGAATCAGGCCGAGCAGGCCGCCGCGACGGTGCGCAGCCGGGTCGATGGGCGGGTCGCGCTCTGGAGTAGCGATCTGGTCCGCGCAGCCCAGACCGCGCACATCGTCGGACGCCTGCTGCGGGTGCCCGTGCAGTACGACGAAGAGTTGCGCGAGCAACACCTCGGGTCGATGCAGGGCCTCACAACCGATCAGTTGAGCGCCGAACCCACACCGGAGGGTCGCCACGTCTCCGAAGTCCGATGGGCCAGCGGCGAGAGCACACAGGACGTAGCCGCGCGATTCGGTCACTTCGCCCGCCGTCAGCTACGGGCAACGCCGAGCACCGTCGGACATCTCGTCCTGGTCAGCCACGGCGACACGATCCGGGTCGCCCGGGCCCTGCTCACCGGGCAGTCATACCGCGACCTCGACTGGTCGCCCATACCCAACGGCAGCGTGCACACCATTGCCCTGCCGAACCGCCGCTTACCGGCTGTGCAGATTGGTCGAGGTGTAGTTTCGACAGCAGAACGGCGACCGTGGGGGCCGCCCGGAACGGAAAGTCCGGATGAGTACTTCTGATCTGTCGCCGGCTGGCCTGTTGGGTTATCTGAGCATCGCAACGCGTGGCGACGACGGACCGGGAGAGGCGGTCTTTCGCATCAGGGGTGGCACCGAGACGTTTCTTGCGCGATCCATCGAACCGCTTCTACGCGGCCAGGAGGTCGTGTGCGTCAGAGAACTCGGAGCACGCTCGGTCGAAGTCGCCCCCTGGGGCGAACGCCTCGACTCAGGTCTACGGCTGTAACACGTCTCATCGCTGCGTCCCTTTCGGTGCGCAGTTCTCAGCTCACCCAAGGAGTGACATGTTCGGGTACCGAGTTCCCAGTGCTGACCAGGCAATGCTCATCTCGGGCGGCAAAGGGTCAGGAACCCAACCGTTCCGAGTGATCACCGGCCATGGGGCATTCGTCATCCCCGTCTTCCGCAAGGTGCAGTTCCTCAACCTCTCGCTCTTCGAGGCCGAGGTGGAAGAGCCGTGTGTCACCCGGCAGGGCATCGCACTGCACGTGCGAGCAGTCATGGCAGCCAAGGTCGGTGCAGATTCGGACTCCATCGTCAACGCAGCCCAACGATTCCTGTCCGGTCAGGACGAGATGTCACTACTGACCGGTCGGATCTTCTCCGGACACCTGCGCAGCATCATCGGGTCGATGACCGTCGAGGAGATCATCACCGAACGCCAGAAGCTCGCCTCAGAGGTGCTCGAGGGTTCCAAGGAGGAGATGGGCCGGATGGGACTGGTCATCGACGCTCTGCAGATCCAGAACATCGACGACGGCGGACTCGGCTACATCAAGGCGATGGCGGCGCCGCACAACGCCCGCATTCAGCAGCACGCGCAGATCGCCCAGGCCAGCGCGAACCAGTTGGCCGCCGAGGCTGAGCAGCAGTCGCTGCGGATGCAGTCCCAGTTCGAGCGGGACACCGCGGTCACCCGCGCCGGATACAGCGCCGAGACACAGTCCGCCGAGGCGAAGGCGTCCGCTGCCGGGCCGCTTGCTCAGGCGCGGGCTCAACGGGAGGTGCTCGACGCACAGACCGAGCTCGCCCAGCGCAACGCCGTACTGCGTCAGCAGCAACTGGTGGCCGAAGTGGTCAAACCGGCCGAGGCCGAAGCCGAGCGGGTTCGCATCCTGGCTCGCGCCGATGCGGAGAAGGTGCAGATCCAGGCCGCCGCCGCGGCCTCAAGTAACCGAGTCGCCCTCGACCAGGCGCTGATCGCGCAGTTGCCGCAGATCGTAGAGAAGGCTGCTGCGGGCCTGGCCGGCGCGAAGGTGACCGTCGTGAACGGATCGGACGGGCTCTCGGACCTGGTCACCGGTCTCGCCGGTCAGGGCATGGCCATCTACAACACGCTCAAGGCCGATGTCGGTTCTGACCGCGAGGACAACGCTCCATCCACGCACGCCAGCGCCACCAACCCCGACACCAAGAGCATCTCGCAGCGCGGTTGAGTCGACCCGAAGAGGCAGACCTTCGAAATCGAACTATTAAGTGCCATACTGCACTAGTGACCTCACACGCAGCCCTGAACACGTTGACCGCCATCGACTCCATGTTGACGGAGGAGGAACGGGATCTCGTAAGTTCGGTCCGGTCCTACGCCGACGACAAGCTGCGACCGAACCTGCCCGAGTGGTACGAGTCGGGGTACATCCCTGCCCGTGAGATCGCCAAGGAGCTCGGCAGTCTGGGTGTGCTCGGGATGCACCTGGACGGGTACGAGTGCGCTGGCGCTTCCGCGACCATGTACGGCCTGGCCTGCCAGGAGCTGGAAGCCGCCGACTCCGGGCTGCGCAGTCTGATGTCGGTGCAAGGGTCACTGGCGATGACCGCGATCCACCAGTTCGGCAGCGAAGAGCAGAAGCAGCATTGGCTGCCGTCGATGGCGGCTGGTGAAGCACTCGGTTGCTTCGGACTCACCGAGGCCGACTTCGGCTCCGACCCCGGCAGCATGCGCACTCGGGCCAAGCGGGACGGCGACGACTGGATCCTGAACGGTTCGAAGATGTGGATCACCAACGGCACCGTCGCCGACGTCGCCGTGGTGTGGGCTCAGACCGATGAGAAGATCCGCGGCTTCGTGGTGCCGACCGACAGCAAAGGCTTCACCGCAACCGAGGTGAAGAACAAGATGTCGCTCCGCGCGTCGATGACGGCGAGCCTGACCTTCGACGACATCCGCCTGCCCGGCGACGCCGTACTGCCCGAGGTATCGGGACTCCGCGGTCCGCTCACCTGTCTGTCCGAGGCTCGTTTCGGCATCATCTTCGGCGCGATGGGAGCCGCCCGCGACTGTCTCGAGACAGCGTTGGAGTACGCCGACTCGCGCATCATCTCCGGCAAGCCGCTGTCGGGGTATCAGCTCACCCAGGCCAAGCTCGCCGACATGACGCTGGAACTGATGAAGGGCCAGTTGCTGGCGCTACACATCGGTCGCCTCAAGGACGACGGCAAGCTCGACCCCGCCCAGGTCAGCGTCGGCAAGCTGAACAGCTGCCGCGAAGCCATCAAGATCGCCCGCGAGTGCCGCACCATCCTGGCCGCCAACGGCATCACGCTGGACTACCCCGTGATGCGGCACGCGAACAACCTGGAATCGGTGATGACCTACGAGGGCACCTCGGAGGTGCATCAGTTGATCATCGGTCAGAAGTTGACGGGCCAGGCCGCCTTCCGCTGATCCCGACCCCTGCGCGCAAGAATGGGGTCGCGGCGAACCTCCGGCGGCCAGCTTGCTGCCACCCCATGTCATCGGTTCCAGCGGTCCCCATCGCTCTCAACGTTTCGGTCCGCAGCTCGACCAATGCCTCCACGTCCTGCGCGGTCGCTCGAAGCCGTCCGTTCATCTTTGCAAGCCACGACGGTCAGAGCGGATCGAGGATGCGGCGCAGGAAGGTGCGGGTGCGTTCCTGCCGCGGATCCGCGATGACCTGGTCGGGCGGCCCGGACTCGACCACCACACCCCCGTCGATGAACAACACCTGATCGGCCACCTGCCGGGCGAAGGCCACCTCATGGGTGACGACGATCATGGTTCGGCCCTCGTCGGCAAGATCGCGCATCACGCCGAGCACGTCGCCCACCAGCTCGGGGTCCAACGCCGACGTCGGCTCGTCGAAGAGCAGCAGTTCCGGTCGCAACGCAAGTGCGCGGGCGATCCCTACCCGCTGCTGCTGCCCGCCGGACAGTTCGAACGGGTGCTGGTCCTCTTTGCCCTGGAGCCCGACCTTGGCCAGCAGTTCCTTCGCATCCCGGCGTGCTTCGTCAGCCGGTCTACCGTGCACGACGATCGGACCTTCGGTGATGTTCTCCAGCACGGAGCGGTGCGGGAACAGGTTGTGGCTCTGGAACACCATCCCGCTCTGCGCTCGGTATTTCGCGATCAGGCGGCCATGGTCCTTCCGCAGTCGGCCGCCCCGACCAGGGGTGATCGCAGCGAAGTCGACTTCGACGTCGGCCACCCGGACGGTTCCCGCATCGGGGATGTCCAGCGCGTTCAGCGATCGCAGCAGCGTCGTCTTGCCTGACCCGGACGGGCCGAGCACCACTGTCACCGACCCGGTCGGTACGACCAGAGAGATGTCTTTCAACACCACGTTCTCACCGAAGGACTTCGCGAGCCCCTTCACGTCGACCAGTGCACTCATCTCGCCACGAACCTTCCGAGTCGTCCTTCGAGTCTGTCCTGGCCGAACGCCAGGACGAGACACACAATCCAGTAGTAGAGCGCTGCGATCCCGTACAACTGCAGATAGTCGAACGTCGGTGCGGCAGCGTCTTGCGCCTTGCGGAACAACTCGGTCACCAGGATCGTCGACGCGAGTGAAGTGTCCTTCACCAGTGAGATCAACTCGTTCGACAGCGGAGGTACAGCAGTTCTGGCCGCCTGCGGCAAAATCACCCGTCGTAACGCGGTGCGGTAGTTCATACCCACGGTGGAGGCCGCCTCCCACTGGCCGCGCGGCACACTCTCGATCGAAGATCGGATGGTCTCCGCTGCGTATCCGGCGACGTTGAGACTGAAGGCGATCGCCGCCGCAGGGAACGCCGGGATCTTGATTCCGAGCTGCGGGAATCCGTAGAAGATGATGAACAACTGCACCAGGAGTGGAGTCCCCCGGATGATGGAGATGTAGAGCCGGGCGAAAGTGGACATTGCCAGACGCGTCGACATTCGCGCGACCGCAACCCCGAGCGCCAGGATCAGACCGATCACGAAGCTGATAGCCGTGAGCGGGATCGTGGCGAATACGAGGCCCTTGAGCATCGGCAGAAGGTTGGCGCGCACCGTGTGCCAACTGCTCTTCCCGGTTGCCTTGGCCGTGAAGTACTTGTCGTAGATGCGCTTCAGCGAACCGTCGCTGCGCATCGCCTTGATCTGGGCGTCGATCTGCGGCATAAACCCGCTGTTCTTGCGCGCCGCGAACGCGGACTGACTCTTGTCCGGAGTCTCGGCGACCACCTTGACGTTCGTCTTGCCGCTGACCGTCAGGTAGTTCTGCACCGCTAATTTGTCGTTCACCACTACGTCGACGCGTCCCTGCGTCAGCAGGTCCATCGCGATGTTCAGCTGTTCGACGGTCTTGGTGCGGGCGCCCGCCTTCCGGGCGACGTCCCCCCAGTTGCTGGTGCTGCTCTCGGCGGCGAGCCGGCCCTTGATATCGGCGAGAGACGTGATGCCCTTCTCGCCCGTGCGGGTCACGACCACCCCGGTCGTATCGACGTACGGTATCGACAGGTCGTACGTCGCCTGGCGTTCGGGGTTGACGGTGATCTGGTTGGCGACCATGTCGATCCGGCCCGCCTTCAGGGCCGCGAAGATCCCGTCGAACGGCACTTCGACGAACTGCACCTGCACGCCCAGCCGCTTACCGATCTCGCGGGTGACCTCGATATCGAAACCGGTCAGCTTGCCGCCCTGGTTGTAGCTGAACGGCGGATACGTCCCCTCGGTGCCCACGCGGAGCACCTTGGGGAGCGCTCCGGCGACCGGGCGGGCTGCGTCCTGGCCACCAACTCCAGCAGCATGCGCAGTGGCAGCCGGTAAGACGAGCAGGGCACTGAGAAGGGTGAGCAGCAGCGCGCTGAGCCACCTCTTCATCGGTAAGCGGAAGTTATGAAGCACGCACAGACTGTAATAGGCCGACTATCGATCCGCCGATTCGGCTACGCCTGAGCTACCGCCGTCAAGAAACTCTTCACAATCGGCAGACAGGTGACGCCTCCGTACCCACCGGTCTCGACGAACACCGATACCGCGATATCGCCCTGGATCGCGATCATCCACGAGTGGGTCTTCGGCGACGGCCCGGTGCCGTACTCCGCGGTGCCGGTCTTGGCTAGCACCGGCGCCCCGGGCAACGACTTGATGGCCGTCGCGCCGCCCTCGGTGACGACCGCCCGCATCAGTTCGCGCAGCGAGGCCGCCTCGGCCGGGGTCAGCGCAGTGGCAGGCGCTTTGACCGCTGGTGGTTTGTGGTCGGGCAGAAGATAGGGCGTGACCCGCGCGCTCTTGGCTACCGATGCGGCGACCGTCGCCATCCCAAGTGGTGAGGCCAGCACTTTGCCCTGTCCGATCATCGCGACCTGGTGTTCAGCCCCGGCGTCGTCCGGCGAGACACTGCCGAAGAACGGCCCGTCGGCCTGGTTCTGGGTGAGCCCCAGCGACTCGGCGGCCACCGCCAGCGACACTTGGGATGCCCGGTCCGCACCGCGGATCAGCACCGTGTTGCACGAGTTCGCGATGGCGGTCTTGAACGGGATCGTGCCGAGCTTGTCCGCGGGGTAGTCAGGGAAGTTGGTGACCGTGCGGCCCTGCACCGAGATGGTCGGCGTGCACTGCACCGGGTCGGTCACCTTCAGCCCCGAGCGCAACAGCGCCAGGGACGACACCACCTTGAACGTGGATCCGGGCGCATACCGGCCAAGGAACGCCGTGTTGTAACCATTCGATCCGGCACCGGAGGCTGCAACGAGGATTTCTCCGGTCGACGGGCGGATTGCGACCAGGGCTGATGGGCCCTTCTGCGCTTTCAGCAAGGCCTCGGCCGAGGTCTGCAGATCCTGCCGCAGGCTGGTGCGCAGCGGCTTCGCGGCGGTGCCACCCAGCGAGGCGAGGGTGCGCGTCGACTGAGGGCCGGCGGCTCCTGGCAAAACCGCACTGATCTTCAATGCCGCCACACCCCGCAGCTGCGCGTCGTACTGCTGCTGCAGGCCGCCGACGCCCACCACGTCCGAGCCGGTGACGGTGCCTTTGCTCTTGGCGACGATCTCGGCAGTCGCCGGACTTACCGTGCCCAGCACGGCGCGGGCGAAACCTGCCGACGGTGCGAGAGCCCTGCGGTCGGGCAGTAGCACGGCACCCGGTATCGCCCGGATCTTGGCCGCCTGCGCGGCGGGCACCGCCTCGGTCCGCAGCACGATCGCCTCGACGAAACCAGATGGCCCGCTTGCCGCCACGCTGCGCGCGAACATGGCAGCGTCCACCCCGACAATCGTGGCCAACTGGCCTGCCGACGTCACCGACGTCGCGCCGGGCGCCTTGGTCTTGTCGATGCCGACCCGGTAGACCGGACGAGGAGTCACGATGGGCGCGCCGTTCGCATCGGTGATGTCTGCGCGGTCCTGGGCCACGTTCGCTGCGCTCAGCCGCTCACCGGTCCGCAACGCCGGGTGCACCAGAGCCGGTGACCACGGCAGGCTCCACTTTTCCTTCGCTGACCTCAGAGTCACCGCGTGGTCGTAGGACCAACGTCGTCCACCGCTCAGCACCCACTGTGTGGAGAGGGTGAGGATCCTGGTGGTCTTCGACGGGCCAGGAGCAACCTTCTTGACCCGCACAGTGTGCGAGGACGCCCCCAGGCCCTTGACCAGTGCCGTGTACTCCTTGTCCGCGCCTGCCCCCGTCACCGGACCACCCGCGAACCGGCCGGTGGTCAGCCCCGAGGCGACCAGACCCGCAGCCTTCGCTGGTGCGTCTTCGGAGTTGTCGGTACACGCTGCAAGTGCCGCAGTCGCCACCCCCGCCATCAACACCGCCCGCCGGCGCGGCAGCTGTGTCCCGTCGTCTTTCGTTTTCGCCACGCCCACACGGTAGCGACCGAGCACCCCGACGCTGCAGGAACGCGCTCGATCGTTCTCGCCTCTCGACCGCTGGCACGACGCGCGACGGCGGGGGACGTGTCAGCTCACTACCAGCTCAGCTATTTCCAGCAGGTTCAGTGCGGAACCCTTGCGCAAATTGTCACCGCAGACGAAAAACTCGGCAGAGCGTGGGAAGTCCTCCAGTTGTCGAATGCGACCCACGAAGACAGGATCGGTGCCCACCACGTCCACCGGGGTGGGCCACTCGCCCGATGGTGGATCGTCCAGGACCACCACAGAATTGGCGTCCTGAGTGAGTGCCAGGACGATGTCGTCACGGTGTACCCGCTGCTCGAAGGTGGCGTGCACCGTCATCGAATGCGTGGTCGCGACCGGCACCCGAACGCAGGTGGTCGCAACCTTCAACGTCGGGGCGTCCAGTAGTTCACGTAGTTCGCGGCGTACTTCCAGCTCTTCCTGAGACGAGCGCCCGTCGCCACTGCCACCGACCCACGGGACGACGTTGAAGGCGATCGGGGCCGGGAACGGGCTGTCACCGGGCAGATCGGACAATTTGCGTCGCACGTCGCCCGGATTCAAGCCGACGCTGCGGTCCCCGCCCAGCTCGTCGACCTCGTCGTACAACCGCTGCACTCCGACAGATCCGACGTCCGAGACGGCCTGATACGTCGAAACGATCAGCTCCTGCAACCTCCAACGGCGGTGCAGGGAGGCGAGCATGTTGACCAGGGTCAGGGTGGTTGCGTTGGGGCTGGCGATCACGCCCGCGCTGCTTGCGTACCGCTTGGCGGCAGCCGGATTCAGTTCAGGGACGACCAGCGGAACACCGGACCCCAGTTCGAAGACCCCGGAGGAGTCGACCACCACGGCGCCGGCCGCAACGGCTACCGGCGCCCACTCTCGGGCAACCCTTGGCGGAACCACGAATACAGCGACATCGACCCCGGCGAACGCGGCTTCACTCAGTTCGTGAACCGGTAACCCCCGCCCGGGCGGCCCCACTGACAATCCGGCCGATCGCTGTGATGCGATCAGGCGAACCTCGCTCCACACATCACGACCGGTGGGTAGTAAATGCACCAGGGCCCGGCCGACCAGTCCCGTAGCGCCGACTACGGCCAGGGTCGCTCCATGCTCGGACATCAGCAGCCGGTTTCCCTTCAGCGGTTCGAGGCGATGACCTCAGCGATCTGCACCGTGTTGAGCGCAGCGCCCTTACGCAAGTTGTCGCCCGATACGAAGAGTACGAGCCCGCGCCCGTCCTCCACGCTTTGATCCTGCCTGATCCGGCCGACATATGTCGGGTCGTGACCGGCGGCCATCAAGGGGGTGGGCACGTCGACGACTTCGACGCCGGGTGCCGCACCGAGCAGTTCGGCGGCCCGCCCCGCTGAGATCGACCGGTCGAACTCAGCGTGGATGGCCAGGGAATGCCCGGTGAAAACCGGCACTCGCACGCAGGTGCCGGACACCAACAGATCTGGTAGCTCCAGGATCTTGCGCGACTCGTTGCGCAACTTCTGTTCTTCGTCGGTCTCCAGCGACCCGTCGTCGACGACGGAGCCAGCCATTGGGAGCACGTTGTACGCGATGGGCGCGACGTACTTGTTGGGCGAGCCGAGATGCACGGCCTGACCATCGAGTGCGAGGCCTTCGATGCTGCCCTCATCGGACTGCACACCCGCCCGGACCTGTCCAGCGAGTTCTTCGACGCCGGCGAGGCCCGAACCGGACACAGCCTGGTAGGTCGCGATCGTCAGCCGCCGCAGCCCTGCTTCATCCGACAGCACCTTGAGAACCGGCATCGCGGCCATCGTGGTGCAGTTCGGGTTGGCGATGATCCCCTTGGAAGGCGATGCGACCCGGTCGGGGTTCACCTCGCTCACCACAAGCGGCACGTCGGGGTCGTTGCGCCAGGCCGACGAGTTGTCGATGACGGTGACTCCGGCAGCGGCGAACTTCGGGGCGAGCACTGTGGAGGTGTCGCCTCCAGCAGAGAAGATCGCGATGTCCAGCCCGCTGGGGTCGGCCGTCGCGGCGTCCTCGATGACGTAGTCGTGGCCCTGCCACGTGACCCTCCTACCCGCCGAACGGGCCGAGGCGAACAACCGCAGCGAGGCCACTGGGAAGTCGCGCTTGGCCAGCAGGTCGAGCACGACCACGCCCACCTGACCTGTCGCGCCGACGACGCCTACGTGCAGCCCACCTGCATCCACACCTGTGCTCATCGCCCGCTCCCTCCGTAGACCACGGCACCGTCGTCACCGTCGAGACCGAACGCCGTGTGCACCGCCCGGACCGCATCGTCGAGTTGGTCGTCGCGAGTGATGACGGAAACCCGGATCTCCGAGGTGGAGATCATGTCGATGTTGATCTCGTTATCCGCGAGCGCCTGGAAGAAGGTGGCGCTGACACCGGGATGGCTTCGCATACCGGAACCGACCAACGAGAGCTTGCCGACCTGGTCGTCGTACTGCAGCGAGTCGAAGCCGACGCGCTCTTTGGCAGCCTGCAACACCTGGACGGCGCGCTGGCCGTCGGTCTTGGGAAGGGTGAAGGACACGTCGGTACGACCTGTCGCCAGGGCTGACACGTTCTGCACGATCATGTCGATGTTGATCTGTGCAGCGGCGATGGCCTGGAAGATCTGAGCTGCCATGCCGGGGGAATCGCTGACCCCGACGATGGTGATCTTTGCTTCGCTACGGTCGTGCGCGACGCCGGCGATGATCGGGTCTTCCACGGGTGCTCCTTCGGAACTGGTTTCGCCTGTGGCACTCGGGTCGATCACCCAGGTGCCTTCGTGATGACTGAATGAAGACCGGACGTGGATCGGCATTCCGAACCGGCGGGCGTATTCCACGCACCGCAGCATCAGAATCTTGGCGCCGGAAGCGGCCATCTCCTGCATCTCTTCGTTGCTGATGCGGTCGATCTTGCGTGCACTCGGCACGATCCGTGGGTCGGCGGTGTAAATGCCGTCGACGTCGGTGTAGATCTCACAGACGTCAGCCTTCAACGCTGCAGCCAGTGCCACGGCGGTGGTATCCGAGCCGCCGCGACCAAGCGTGGTGATCTCGTTGCTGCCCTGGCTGACGCCCTGGAACCCGGCGACGATGACGATGTGTCCAGC
>JBBPZD010000071.1:0-12322 GCA_038199265.1 Actinomycetales bacterium
GATGACGATCGGCGAGGTCACTGCGTTCGTGCAGTACACCCGACAGTTCACCCAGCCGCTCACCCAGCTCGCCTCGATGGTCAACCTGCTGCAGTCGGGGGTGGCCAGTGCCGAGCGGGTCTTCGAGGTGCTCGATGCACCTGAGCAGAGCAAGGAGGGCACCGCAGAGTTGGGTGCTACCCGTGGCCGGGTGGAGTTTGCGGACGTCTCGTTCGGGTACGAGCCCGGCCGCGTCCTCATCGAGAGCCTTTCGCTGGAGGTTGAGCCGGGGGAGACGGTCGCGATCGTCGGGCCCACTGGGGCGGGCAAGACGACCCTGGTCAATCTGGTCATGCGGTTCTACGACCTGACCGGTGGCGCGATCCTGCTGGACGGCGTCGACATCGCAACCGTCCCGCGCGCCCAGCTGCGCTCCCGGCTCGGGATGGTCCTGCAGGACACCTGGTTGTTCCACGGCACCATCTGGGAGAACATCGCCTACGGCCGCATCGGCGCCAGCGACGAAGAGATCATCGCCGCTGCCGAAGCGACGTTCGTGGATCGCTTTGTACGCGCACTGCCCGACGGATACGACACGGTGATCGACGAGGAAGCCTCGAACCTTTCGTCTGGTGAACGCCAGCTCATCACCATCGCGCGAGCGTTCCTGGCCGACCCGGGGCTGCTGATCCTGGACGAGGCAACATCGTCGGTCGACACCCGTACCGAGGTCATGCTGCAGGAGGCAATGGCGGCACTACGTTCGGACCGGACAAGTTTCGTTATAGCGCATCGTCTTTCGACGATCCGCGACGCCGACACGATATTGGTGATGGAGCAGGGTTCGATCGTGGAGCAGGGCGGCCACGATCAGTTGATGAACGCTCACGGTGCCTACTACCGGCTCTACATGTCGCAGTTCGAGGGCGCGATCGTCGATGAGGGTCAACCGGCCGGCGTCTGATCAGGGCGGGGCGGCTGGCTGCCAGGGCTGGGGGAGTGTGGGTTGGGGTCGACTCAGGTCGTAGCTGTACTGGGTGTCCGAGCCACCCATGAATCCCTCGGTGCCGTCGTACCACTGCCGCAGCGCGGGGTCGGTGTTGTCGCGTCCGAGGTGCGCGGTCGCAGTCTTCGCATACAGGTGGCCGCCGTGTTGGGCGCCCAGGTCCGACGGGCCAGGCGCCATCTGTGACCGGGGATCGATCAAGGCATTGGTTCGGTTGTCGGCACCGGGCCCCGACTGTGCGTCCAGTCGTGGCACCGGGTCAGATCGGTGTTCGACTGACAACGCCTGCACGCTTTTGGGCATCTTGATCCGAGAGGTGGGGGCGGCCACCGTCATCAGGTGAGTCACGTTGTACCGAGTACGGAACTGGGCGTTGGAGGCGAGCCGGGCAGCGACGATGCCGCCCTGGCTGTGACCGACCATCATCACCGGTTGGGTGCCCGGTTTGACTCCGGCCTTCTTCATGGCAGCGGCAAGCGCTGTGTTGATCGCCGGATAGAGAGTGGAAGGAGAACCGGAAAGACTGCGCAGGTTGGCGGTCGCATCGGAGGGATTGGTGGGCATCTTCGCCCCCCATTCCGCAGTCCCCGGGACGTTGACCACCCAGTGCCCGTTTCCCTTGGCATCGACGCGGTGATGAATTGTCAACCGCGATCCACCCGCATCGCCCGCGCTCTCGGTGTCCGCTTCAGCTTTGATCAAGCCGCCGATGCTCCTCTCGTACGGCGGATCCGGTGTACGGGAACCTGCGTCGGTCACGGTGAGCTTCTTGGAATCCAGCAGGTACCCGTGGGAGGTGGCAATCCCCAAGATGCCTGCGACCTGTTCCTCGAAACCGATTTCGTTGGTCGGGAAGAGCCGCCACGCGACGAGTCGAGCGGCGCGCATCGTGTCATCGATCACCGACGGATCGTCCTGGACGTTCCTCGCCATATCGCCCATGAAGTATTTTCGGAAAGAGTCCAACGGGTCGACGTTGGGGTTGCCCGGATCCCGGACGCGCGCGATCGTGAAACCCACGAGGGTCTGCGCAAGAGCCAGGTGGAGTGTGGTGGCTATGACGACGCCCGTGTGGGGGATAGCGACGGTGAAGTGGAGCACGCTGATGCTGGCTGCGACGGCAGCATCCTTGGCTTGATAGAACTGGACGCTGAGCCGCACACCCTGCGCGAGCGTTTGCATCTGCAACCCGAGCGAGTAGAGCCCGTTCGGACCCACGGTCAAGGCAATCGCTGCGGCGCCGACCTGCGCTGCCGAACCTGGCGACATCACCGCGCCTACGACCGGCAGCCCGGCTACCAGCCGGACGAGATCGCAGTTGAGCGCGTTCGCGTCGTGCCCACCCACACCGATCAACTTCGCGCTCGTCAACATGTCGTCGTAGTTGGCTTCGGTCGATTTGGTCCCCCCTGTGATCGTCACGGCGGTGTCGATCGGTGGTGGGTTGTCGAGTGTCGTCACGTTCGATCAGCTGCTAACGACGCGGTGAGCAAGCCGATGTCCTCGAGCTCCGTCAGTACGTCGGTGAAAGGTAGCGGGGTGATCGCCAGTTGCCCGTCATGCTCCTCGAGGTGGCCCCACCCGCTCGGCAATCCCAGCAGGTGCGTACCGACCCGAGTGCCGTTCTCATTCGTGACGAGTACCACAAAGGCGGCGCTCACTCCGTGCGCCAGGTCTTTCAACCAGGGCGGGACCCGGTCGAGTTCGGCGATGTGCAACGCAGCCGCGAGGTCATCGGCGGCTCCGGCCCGCACGTCTTCAGCGATCACCAGCGCGTCCGGAACCGGTACCGGTTGTTCGCCGAACTCCGGCGACAGTGGTACCGACGCGGCCTCGCTGAGCGCGAGCACCAACTCGCCCAGTTGTTCCGGCAATGCGCAGGCGGGGCCGGTGATGCACGTGAGCGTGGAACTGCCCACCAGACCGCCGGCCATGACGAAGCAATCTGCGTCGTAACCCACGGTCATGGCCACTACACGGGTAGGAGTCGCGGCGATCGCGCATAGCTGCGGTTCGGACGCTCCGAGCAGCGCCCGAAGCATCATCGCGTCAGTCCCGTGCGCGTCGATGTCGATGGCCTCCACACTCATCGCATGGCCCCCATCGCGTTGAGTGGATTCGCCGTGTCGATGAGGTTCTTGCCGGTATCGACGATCGCAGATGCGGTGCTGACTGCTGTGTCCTTCACCTCGTGCGCTAATCCGACGGCGTCATCGGCCGCATCCAAGGCCTTCTTCTCGATCGCCAGCGCGAGTTTGATGGCTGCCAACTCGTTGATTTCGACGTGCGTAGCGTGATTGAGCAGTGCCAGGCTCAAGTCGTCCAACTCGCGGGCGCATCGCTGGAAGTCGTGTTGACGTCGTGCGAGTTGTTCGCGGAACCGCTGGGCGCCCAGGCTTTTCCAGCGGGCGTGACCGGCCCCTGTGACAGCGATACCTGCGATGCGCGCTCGAGCGGCGAGGCCGTCGACCACACGGGCTGCTATCCGGATTTGTGCTGCATCGAAGGACATGTCAGACAGCCTCACCTGGGCCAATCGAGCTGCGCCTGCCGACTAAAGCGGGCTGTGGACCGCTTGGTGCCGGTGCTGGGGGATGTGCAAAACCGAAGGCCGGCTGTGGGTGGGAGCATGCACAGATGAGTTCGCGTTTTCTCGATCTGGCCGATGCATCGTGCGATGTCACCTCCGAGTCGGTGCACGCGGCCCGCGAGGCGGACTGGTACGCCGAGACGCCGTACGGCTGGGCAGTTCTGCGTTACGAGGAGGCCAGCGCCCTGCTCACCGACCGCCGGTTCCGCCAGGGCAACGCGAAGTGGCCCGAGCAGAACGGGGTGCACGATGGGCCATTCGCCCAGTGGTGGCAGGAGGTGCTGCTCAGCCTCGACGGCCCCGACCACACCCGGCTGCGCCGTCTGCTCACTCCTGCCTTCCGGCGTCGCACGATCGAGGCGATGCAACCGGCGTTCCAGTCGCTGGCCCACGAGCTCATCGACAGCTTCGCGCCCACGGGGCGGGTGGAGTTCGTGTCGCAGTTCGCGGAGCCGTACGCAGCTCGCATCCTCTGCGTGCTCCTGGGGTTGCCGACCGACGAGTGGCCCCAGGTCGCCCACTGGGCTGATGATCTGGGTAAATCCTTCGGCACTAATCTCCGCCAAGACCTTCCGCGCATCGAGGCGGCGCTGACGGGGTTGACGGGGTATGTCGACGACGTCATCACCGACCGGGCAGCCCGGCCCCGCGACGATCTCGTGACCACGTTGCTGCAGGCACACGAGGGCGACTCCCGACTGACCCGGCGCGAACTGTCGGTGTCGCTGGTCTTCTTGGCCTTCGCGGGTATGGAGACCACCCGTAATCAGCTCGGGTTGGCGCTGCAGACAATCTTGGCCTATCCAAACCAGTGGCAACTGCTGGCCGAGCGACCCGAACTCGGGCGGGTCGCGGTCGAAGAAGTCATGCGAGTCAACCCCACTGTCACCTGGGTGACCCGCGAAGCTATCGGGGATGTGGACCTGAACGGCCTGCACATTCCGGCCGGCGGCATAGTCCAGGTGCTCTCGCACTCTGCGGGCACCGATCCGCGTGCCATGCCGGCTCCTGCGTTCGATCTGGCACGCGAGGATCAGAGCCCGCCGCACCTCGGTTTCGGCGGCGGAGCGCACCACTGCCTGGGCCACTTCGTCGCCCGCACCGACATGGCAGTCGCGCTCCCGATCCTCGCTTCCCGGATGCCAGACGCCGCTCCGGACGGTGCGGGCCGGTGGCTACCGGTTTCGGGCAACACCGGCGCGCTGGAGTTCCCAATTACCTTCACCCCAACCTCGTGACGCTGACGATGGCGCAGGTAAGGCCGAACGGCTTAGGTAGGCCTGCGCCACTCGGACTTACCTGAGCCACCGTGGCAGCTAGTCGACGTCTCCTCGGCGGACGGCGGCGAGCAGCATGTTCGCCACGTCGACCACCTCGACCTCCTCGCGCGCGTCGCCGGCAGACTGCTCGGCGGTCAACCCGTCGGTCATCATCACTCGGCAGAACGGGCAACCGATCGCGATCCGGTCGGCGCCGGTCGCCACCGCCTCCCTGGTGCGATTCAGGTTGATGCGCGTGCCGAGCTTCTCCTCCATCCACATGCGCGCGCCACCGGCGCCGCAACAGAAGGACGTCACGCCGGAGCGCTCCATCTCTTTCAGTTCAACCCCGGGCAGCGCGCCGATCAACTCGCGCGGCGCGGCGTACACGTTGTTATGCCGGCCCAGATAGCACGGGTCGTGGTAGGTCACGGTGCTGGCGGTGGATGCAGCTCCGGACGTGTCCGCCTCGTCGGGCCGTGCCACCGGAACCAGCTTCTTGTCGCGCACCAACCGGTTGAGCAGCTGCGTGTGGTGCACGACCTCGTAATCGCCGCCCACCTGCGGGTACTCGTTCTTCAACGTGTTGAAGCAGTGCGCACAGGTCACCACGATCTTGGCTGCGCCGGCCTCGTTCAGCGTCTCGACGTTCTGGCTGGCGAGCGCCTGGAAGAGCATTTCGTTGCCAGCCCGGCGCGCCGGGTCGCCGGTGCACGCCTCACCGTCGCCGAGCACCGCGAACGACACCCCGGCGGTGTCCAGCAACTCGGCGACCGCACGCGTCGTTTTCTTCGCGCGGTCCTCGTACGCCCCCGCGCAGCCGACCCAGAAGAGGTAATCGACCTCGGACAGCGACTCGATGTCCTGCCCGAACACCTTCACCTCGAACGGCAGGCCCTTGGCCCAGTCCAGCCGGGCCCGCGCTGCCATGCCCCACGGGTTCGCCTTGTTCTCCAGGTTCTTGAACAGACCGGACAGTTCGCTGGGGAACGCCGACTCCATCAGCACCTGATTGCGGCGCATGTCGACGATGTGGTCGACGTGTTCGATGTCTACCGGGCATTGCTCGACGCACGCGCCGCACGTTGTGCAGGCCCACAAGACGTCCTGGTCGATGACCGCGTCAGGCCCGTGCGGATTGTAGGCGGCGAGCGGACTCGCGACGTCGTATTTCGTGTCGCCGATCAGCGGCATCGTCCCGACAGCCTGTAGTGACTCAGGCAGTGACGCCCGCGCCGACTCCGCCGCCAGCAGGTACGGCGCCTTCGCGGCCGAGTGGTCTCGCAGTGTCATCATCAGCAACTTGGGCGAGAGCGGCTTCTCGGTGTTCCACGCGGGGCACTGACTCTGACAGCGGCCGCACTCGGTGCAGGTCGAGAAGTCCAGCAGACCCTTCCAGGTGAACTCCTCGATCGCGCCGACCCCGAGCGTCGCGTCCTCGTCCAACTCCTCCAGGCTTTCCATCGTGACCGGCTCGCCACCGACGACGATCGGCTGCAAGGCGCCGAGCGCGGTGCGGCCGTCCGCCTCGCGCTTGAACCAGATGTTGAAGAAAGCCAGGAAACGGTGCCAGGCGACGCCCATCGCTACGTTGAGCGAGATGGTGATGATCCAGGCCATCGAGATGACGATCTTGATGGTTGCGATGACGACGATGAGCGCCTTGATCGTGTCTATCGGCAGACCGCTGAACGCATTGCCGATGAAGAAGGTCAGCGGGAAGTGCAGCAGGCTCGCCTCGGGCTCCACCTTGTACTCCAGCCCACGCAGTGCAAGCACACAGAGCACGACGCCGAGGATGGTCATTTCGACGTAGTACGCCTGCCAGTACGACGACCCGAAGAATCGTGACCAGCGCCCGTCCCGACCAGCCGACCGGGCGGGGTGATGCTTTCGGCGGTTCCAGATCAGGTAGGTGATGCCGACCAGACCGGCCCAGGCGAACAGCTCCGCGAGCCACTCGTACGGGAGAAAGTGACCCAACAGCGGTAGAGCGAAAGTCGGGTTGAAGACCTGCCCGTAGGCGGTGAGCAGCGTGAAGAAGAGCAGCCCGAACGAGACCATCGTGAACCAGTGCGCGGCAGCCACTACTGGCAACCGCGACATGCGGGTGTGTCCGAGGAACTCCCGCAGCAGGGTGACCGTCCGGGTGCCGGGCTGGTCGGAGCGCGCCACAGGGCGACCGAGGCGGTACGTCGCGACCATCCTATTCACGGCGCGGGCGAGTAATACGAGCCCGACCAACGAGATGGCGACCACGACCAGGGCCGCCACGATCTGCAGTGCTGACATGGTCCCGATCCTACGCAGCACCTACCGGGCAGTAGCGGGTGCGCCAGGCTCGATATCACCGGTCGGATTGCCGGCGGGATAAGTGCCTGTTGGAATAGGCATAACATCTCGGCTGTTTCCAGAGCGACAGCCCTCTCCACGCCCTGCAGCAGGGCCCACTTTCCGAAGGCGGATTGCATGCCCATCCTCGACGACGTCACCCAGGCCATCGGCAACACACCCCTGGTCCGCATCAACCGGATCATCGATACCGGTGACACCGGCACGATCGTCGCGGCGAAGCTCGAGTACAGCAACCCCGGCGCGTCGGTGAAGGACCGGATCGGAGCGGCCATCATCAAGGCCGCCGAAGACAGCGGGGAGCTGACGCCTGGCGGCACGATCATCGAGGCGACATCAGGCAATACCGGTATCGCACTTGCCATGGTCGGTGCGGCCAAGGGGTACAAGGTAGTCCTGGCGATGCCCGAGAGCATGAGTAAGGAGCGGCGCGCCCTGCTGCGTGGCTTCGGCGCCGAGCTGGTGCTCACTCCCGCGGCCGGTGGCATGAGAGCTGCGGTCGATGAGTCGGTAAAGATCGCGCAGGAGCGCGGCGGGGTGCTCGCCCGGCAGTTTGCCAACCAGGCCAACGTCGACGTGCACCGCCGCACGACCGCCGAGGAGATCTGGCGCGACACCGACGGCGCTGTCGACATCGTCGTTGCCGGGATCGGCACCGGCGGCACCATTTCCGGCGTCGGCCAGGTCCTCAAGGAGCGTAAGCCGAGCGTGCAGATGATCGCCGTCGAGCCCGAAGAGTCTCCGATCCTGAACGGCGGAAAGCCCGGCCCGCACAAGATCCAAGGCCTCGGCGCCAACTTCGTGCCCGACATCCTCGACCGTGACATCTACGACGAGGTGATCGACATCAATGCCGAGACTTCGGTGCAGTGGGCCCGCCGCGCAGCTCGTGAAGAAGGGCTACTGGTCGGTCTTTCTTCAGGCACTGCGCTCGCCGCTGCTGCCCAAGTTGCGGCGCGTCCGGAGAATGCCGGAAAGACCATTGTCGTTATCATTCCCAGTTTCGGCGAGCGCTACCTTTCGACCATTCTCTTTGAGGGCCTGGTCGATTAATCGTGCCGACCCTCATGACGGGAAAAGTGCCTTCCGGAGTGCGCGGCGCCTACGCGGCTTTTGTGCAAGATGTCGACGCCGCTATCGAACGTGATCCGGCGGCCGGGTCCAGAGTCGAAATGGCGTTGACGTCTCCGGGTCTGCACGCGATCTGGGTGCACCGTGCCGCACACCGTATGTGGGGTAAGGGCGGCCGTTGGCGGTTGCCCGCGCGGCTCGTATCGCAGGCTGCGCGCACCGCAACCGGTGTCGAAATCCACCCGGGGGCAACGATTGGGAAACGATTCTTCATCGATCACGGGATGGGTGTGGTCATCGGTGAGACAGCTGAGGTCGGCGACGACGTGATGCTCTACAACGGAGTCAATCTCGGAGGCCGCACGATGAGTGCCATCAAGCGGCACCCCACCATCGGTGACGGCGTGACCATCGGGGCAGGGGCTCGCATCCTGGGACCGGTCCGCGTCGGGCCGGAAGCCCAGATCGGTGCCAACGCCGTGGTGACCAAGGATGTGCCGCCGAAGGCGATCGCCACCGGAGTGCCGGCCAGGGTGCGTTTCCCGCAGACCGGGGAGGACGCCTACGGCTTCTGGATCGACCCCGCAATCCACATCTGAGCCCGCTGCGCTTGGGGTGACTACGAAGGGCCCCTCACCGTTGTCGGTGAGGGGCCCTTCGTAGCGTTTCCGGGGATTCAGCCCTTGGCTGCAGCCTTCAGCTTGCTGCCTGCGGTGACCTTCGCCGCGTGCGACGCGGGGATCTGGATCTCGGCACCGGTCTGCGGGTTGCGACCGGTACGGGCTGCACGCTCGACGCGCTCGATGGTCAGCAAACCGGGCAGCTGCACCTTCTCGCCGCGGCCGATGGCTTCGATGATGACGTCGTTCAGGCCGGTGATCACGGAGGTCGCGTCCTTGACGCTGACGCCGGTGCGCTGCGCGATGGTGCTCGCAAGGTCAGTGCGGTTCATGGAAATCCTGTCTGTTCATTCGTTGAGGGATCGGACCTGACTCTGCCTGGCCCGCACGTCGGCGCTGGACCGACGAAGTTGACGTTACGCGACCTACCCCGAAACAGGCGGCATTCCGCGGTGCTTTCTTGTTTCACACCGTAGACGGCTGATGCAGTGTGTCAAAAAGAGCGCCGGCTTCAGCTGCGTGAGCTCAGTCGAGTTTGGTGTCGCCGCTGTCGGTGTCTGCGTCGACCGGGTGGGCTTCGGCGAGGTCCGAGGGAACCTGGCCGATGATCGGCGCCGTGTCGTGCACCTCGGTCGGGTCCGGCGCATCCATGGAGCCGGAATCCATCGGCACCTCGGTATTCGGCGCATGCTCCCCGCCGGTGTCGCCGTCGGAGATGGAGCCCTGCACAACAGGGCCCTGCTTCTTTCCAGTGGCTGCGTTGTATCCGGCGCTCGCGGCGCTCTTGACCGCCTGCCCAGCGCCGCGCACAGCGGCCTGACCTGCGGCGGCGGCAACCTCAGGCCCGCGTTCGCGGATCTGTTCACCGGCGTGGGTGACCTTTTCCTGAACGGCCGGGTGCTCCCAGGCTTTGGAAGCCTGCAGCTTGATCTGGTCGTAGCGGCGTTCGCCGGCTTTGGCGCCGAAGACGTACCCAGCTCCGAATCCGATGAGGAACGACAGTTTGCCCATGTGCGGTCTCCTAAGCGTGTGATTTCTGGGTCCGACTCTAACCACGCGCCAGCTGTGCCGGCAGGGTCTGCTCGGGTGTGCCGCACTCAGCAGCACGGCGCACTACGATGGCGGCGGTTCAGCTCTCGCTGACCCGGAGGGCTCGCATAGTGGCCTAGTGCGGCGGTCTTGAAAACCGCTAGGCGGGTAACCGTCTCGAGGGTTCGAATCCCTCGCCCTCCGCCCATAGGTTGAGCCGCCCCGTTTTGCTTGCGGCGTCGCCGAAGGGTCCTAGGGGCGCGCCATTCCGAAGATGTGTTGCTCCCTGCGCACCGCGTTGCGAGTGGCGAAAAGAATTTGACCGTATTCCACGGACGCGTCGTGAGCTTCTTGCGTATAGTGACGCGCGTCACTGCAGCAGTCGGTTGGGGCGGTGTCCTTCGGCCTGAGAGCATCCGCCCTCAAGCGAGCACGCCACCGCGTGACTGGTTCACGGCAGAAGCCAACTTCAATCGATTTGCTCAGCCGGCCAAGAGCTTCATCCACACACTTATCGTCGGCGCGTTAAGCGTCGGCCTGAAGGAGAGGAGGCGCTATGGGTGGTCTTCCATTTTGGGAGTATGTCAGCCAGTTTCGTTCTAGCCTGATCGCCGATACACAGGCCCATTTTCTTATTTCGATCTACGTCATCATCACCGCGGCGGCACTGGGTCTGATCATTGCGGTATTGAGCTACCGATCGTCTATTGCGTCTTCAGCTGTCGTCGGTGCATCGTCAGTATTCTTCACGCTGCCGTCGATAGCGCTGTTCGGCCTCATGGTTCCGATCTTCGGCCTAGGTCTGGCGACTGCATTCCCCGTTTTAGTGCTTTACGCATTGCTTCCCATCATCCGTAACGCGATCGTGGGACTACAGAGCGTCGATGCCGACATGATCGATGCGGCGAAAGGCATCGGCATGTCCCGGTTCCGCATCCTGTGGCAGGTCGAACTGCCCATCGCCTGGCCGATCATCATGACCGGCATGAGAGTGGCTGCTCAGCTCACCGTGGGCCTGGTCGTCATCGGTGCATTCGTTCTGGCACCCGGGCTCGGGTCGCCGATCATCAATGCCCTGAGTGGGCTCGGTTCGGCCAATACCCAGAACAAGGCCATTTCGGGCACCGTTCTCGTGCTTCTGCTGGCCCTCGTCATCGACCTGGTCTTCGTATTCATCCGTCGCATCACCACCCCGAGGGGCCTTCGTGTCTGAAACCATCAAGACAACAGCCGAATCCGGCGGCCGGGAGGTCGGCGGCGTGCCGATCTACCTCGACAACGTCTGCAAGACCTACCCATCAGGTAAGGGTGCAGCGGTCGAGAATCTGACGATGGACATCCCGGCGGGGGAGATCGTCGTGCTGGTCGGCCCGTCGGGCTGCGGCAAGACCACCTCGATGCGGATGATCAACCGGCTGATCGAGCCCACTTCGGGCAAGATCATGATCGACGGCAAAGATGCCATGTCACTGGACGACGTCAAGCTGCGTCGAACTATTGGTTACGTCATCCAGCAGATCGGACTCTTCCCGCACTTGTCGATCGGCCAGAATGTCGCCCTCGTCCCCAAGATGCTGAAGATGGACAAGAAGCACATCGACAACAAGGTCGATGAGATGTTGGACGTCGTCGGTCTACCCCCCGAGGAGTACCGCGACCGATACCCGCGGCAGCTCTCCGGTGGTCAACAGCAGCGTGTCGGCGTTGCTCGTGCCTTGGCCGCCGATCCGCCGGTCATGTTGATGGACGAGCCTTTCGGCGCGGTCGACCCCATCACCAGGGCAAAGCTGCAGGACCAGTTCCTCGAGGTCCAGAAGACGCTGGGCAAGACGATCGTCTTCGTGACCCACGACTTCGACGAGGCCATCAAGATGGGTGACCGGATCGCCGTATTGCGCGCCGGGTCGAAGATCGCTCAATACGGCACACCTCAAGAGATCCTGACCAGCCCGGCCGACGACTTCGTCTCCGGTTTCATCGGTTCGGGCGTGACCTTCAAGAGGTTGAACCTCGAGCGGATTCAGGACATCAGCCTGCGACCAGTGTCGGATGCGGACGGTTCGGACTCGACGGTCGCATCGACTGCTTCGCTGAACGCGGCACTCGACACGATGTTGGGCGAGGGCAACGATGCGCTCCGGGTACTGGAGGGCGATAAGGCAATCGGCAGTATCCACCTCACCGACGTCATGAAGCGCGTCAAGGAGATGCGGGACGAACGCGATCGTGCCGCCGCAGAAGCCGGTTCCGTTCATGAGTGACGGGCGTGGTGTGGCGAAGCCGGTCGTGGCGTGGACCGACTTCCTGCTGCCCCTGGTCTGCGTGTTGTTGGTCGGAGCGAATGCTCTTTATCTTTCGTCATCAAATCTGGACTCCATCGTTCAGCGGGCTGTGAAGCCCAGCGTGTTGTGGGGCC
>JBBPZD010000072.1:0-13594 GCA_038199265.1 Actinomycetales bacterium
AGTATCAACGTCGCCGGGCCACGATCCCGAGAGCTGCTACAACGTCTCACCGACATCGATCTTTCCTCGGAATCCTTCGGGTACATGAACGTCCGGACCGGAGAGGTGGCCGGCGTCGCCGAAGTCGTCCTGTGGAGGATCGGCTTCACCGGAGAGCTGAGCTTCGAGTTGCACGTCCCGGCGAGTTACGGACTTCACGTGTGGGAGCAGCTCATGCGGACCGGTGCCGATCTCGGCATTCGACCGTTCGGCATCGAAGCACAGCGAATCCTGCGCCTGGAGAAGGGCCACCTGATTGTCGGACAGGACACCGACGGGCTCACCCAGGCGTTCAGCGCCGGACTCGGCGCGGTGGTGAAGCTCGACAAGCCTGACTTCGCGGGGATTCCCGAACTACGTTGGCAGCAGGAGGCCGGACCGGTGACAACACTTGTTTCGTTGCAGCCGGTCGATCCGACCGTCGTTCCCCCTGAAGCAAGTCAGATCATCGGTACTCGTTCCGAGATCCTCGGGCGCATCACCTCCTCGCGCCACTCCCCCACGCTCGATCGATCTGTCTGCCTCGGGCAGCTGTTGACCGAATATGCAGTCCCGGAGTCGGTGGTCCGAGTGCTCCAGCCGGACGGATCTGTGATTGAGGCGAGAGTGTGCTCGCAATCCGCCCACGTCGACCCCGAAGGAGCACGAGCCCGTGGCTGACGCAGTGGCGAGACAACTCAAAGACAATGCGACGTTCCCCATTGCCCGTAGCCCGCTTACTTACGCCGGGACGCCATTCGTCGTGGACGGATGGGAGTACTCCATGGGCGCGGAGTCGGGGCCGGTCGTGGTCGCCGACCGTTCCGCGTTGTCGAAGGTGCACGTCAGGGCCCCGGCAACTGCGGAGGTCATCTCCACACTCGGGACTCGGTTCGGTCGTGCCGCCTGGATCGGAGACCGACTGGTCATCGGGTCGGGTCCGCAGGAGTGGCTGGTGCTCGGTGCGCCCGGTCAGGCACACGCGATTGCCGTCGACGTCGAAACCATGCTGGAAGCCGCTGGTCCGGGTCCCATCACCGTCATGGACCTCACACACGGGCGGGCCCTGATGCGGGTGAGTGGGGCCAAGACCATGTCGTTACTGCGCCGAGTCACTGCAGTTGATCTGGATGACCGCCTGGCCCCGAACGGTTCCGCACTGAGGACGAGCGTTGCAGCCGTGGTCACCGACATGATCCGGGACGACAGGGGCGGTCAGGCGTCCTTCCTTCTGCACTGCGAGCGCTCCAGCGGGCTGTACCTCCAGCAGTCACTCCTTGCCGCCGGCGCTGAACTGGGGGCAGTCTCGGGAGCAAGCAGCCCGGCCTGGCCCGACGACGCCATGGACTGAGGACTCACAGCTCACCGTTCACGAACACAGCGAGACATGACCCGGTAGTAAGTGGTACGTCGCCGGCAAGCACCGGGACTGCCCAGGTCGGGATCAACTCGGTCCGGTCCGGCCTGCACCGGCTACATCGTGCAGCTTCCGCTGACCAAGCAGATGGACGAGAACCACATTCTCGGTCTGATCGATCCACTCAAGGACGCCGATGGACTGCACCCCACGAATCTGGGCTGGCTGGTGCTCGGCAAGGAGGCGCGGCCGAGCAGCTGTCCAATGCCTGATCTGCCCGATTCGGGGTCCCCGCCGTGAGCTTCAGGACCTCGGGCGGGCCTTTTCCGGGTCGTAGAACGGGAACCTGACGACGGTTGCGGGGATCCGCTTCTGCTGACCGTCGAGCTTGCCGACAGTTACGTCAGAGCCGATATCCGAATGCTGCACCGACATACGGCACAGCGCGATGTTCTTGGCCAGCACAGGGGATCGGGTCCCACTGGTCACGACCCCGACCTGCGACCGGCCCACGTAGACACCGTCACCGTGCTCCGCGGGTTCGTTGCCGGCCAACTCCAGGCCGACCAACACGCGCTGGGGATTTGCCTTGCGGCCCAACAGCGCCTCGCGCCCCACGAAGTCTGACTCCTTGGTCTTGAGAGGAACGGTGAAACCCACACCTGCTTCGTACGGGTCGGTCTGGTCGTCGAATTCGTACCCTCCGAACGCCAGCCCCGACTCGATTCGCAACATGTCCAGCGCATCCAGACCGAGGGGCCTGATGCCGAGGGGTCTTCCTGCCTCCCACACCGCATCCCAAACCGCGATTGCATCACCCGGTGCGCACCACACCTCGTAACCCAGTTCTCCGGAGTAGCCGGTCCGCGACACTACGACCGGCACCCCGTCCGCGTCGTGAAGCCGACCGATGCAGAATCGGAACCAGTTGACCTCGACGAACGACTGGTGGCTGGGCGGTGTCCAGATGATCGTGGTCAACAGGTCGCGACTCAGTGGTCCCTGTACGGCCAGGTTGTGCATCGAGTCGGTCGAAGGTTTGACCCAGACCCGGTCCAGCCCGAGCTTTTCCGCCTGCTCGGCCAGCCAGACGCCGTCGTAGTCGTCCCCGCCGACAAACCGGAAGTTGTCCTCACCGAGCCGGAAGATCGTGCAGTCGTCGAGCATTCCCCCCGTCTCATTGCACATCGCGGAATAGACGACCTGCCCGTGCGAGAGCTTGCGGATGTTCCGTGTGACGGTGGCCTGAAGCAGTTCCTCGGCGTCCGGGCCGACGATCTCGAACTTGCGCAGCGGCGAAAGGTCCATCACCGCAACGCGCTCACGGCATGCCCAGTACTCCTCGACAGCGCCGTAGTCATCGAAGCTGGTCGGTAGCCAGTAGCCCCGATATTCGGTGAACTGTTTGGTCAGCGCCGAGGTACGGGCGTGAAAACCCGTCTCCTTGGTGAGTTTCTGGGGGGATTCCGGGGTCACCCGGGAGGCAACGGCCATGGAGACCTTCCGTTTCGAATCGTAGACACGCACGTGGATGTCGGTGGGTTCCCAGGCGTTCGACGGGTCGATGTCGTCCGGGCATGCCGAGCTGGCACACACCAGGTCTGTCATAGCTCGAAGCAGAACGTAATCGCCCGGCCTCGACCAGGGTTCGTCGGCGACCAGCAGGTTGTGCGCGTCGAACGCCGTGTTGTAGAAGAGGTTCAATCCGGGCCACCCGGGGCGTGAGGCGATGCCGTAGGGGGCGATCTCTCGATTGAAATTGTCCGTGCAGTTCGCGTGACCGGGGTAGCCCAGGTCCTCGTAGTACTTGGAGTAGCAGGCCAGTGCGAATGTGTCATGTCGGCCGACCGTGTCTCTGACGACCTCGACCAGAGGATGCATGTCCTGGTCGTAGAACTTGCTGTAGAGCCCCGGCTGCGGATAGGAGTTGCCCATCAGGCTGCGTGTCACCGACCCGTCCAGCCCGCGCTCGACCCCCCGGTCCAGAGCCTGCAAGTTGAAGGCGAGAAAGTCCGAGCACTGCTTGCCCTGGACGTCGATCACCTGGATGAACTGACCTGCCTTCACCTCATAGCTGCTGGCCGTCGAGGCATCGATGCGTAGGTCCAGGACCGGTTCGGCCAAAGGCGTAGGCAACTCGAACAGCCCAGTCGGCGATCGCTCGGCACGTCGAACCTCCAGGAGCAGGTCCGACGGAGGATTCGCGGCGTCGTCGTCCACCCGCATCGCCCGGACCGGAGCAGCCACCAGCACTGTCGCCGCCTCCGCCGCAACAAAGGACTGGCGCGTCCCTGCGGGTGACCAGTCCCCGAACAGCCGAACTGCCCGAAGCTGATCGGGAAGGAGTTCCTTGGCAATCAGGTCGGCAAGTACCGGTCCCACCGAACCACGGCGAGCGCCGAGGTCCCGCAGGATCGTCGCCGGCGAGTCATGGGAGACACCCAGAGCAGCGCCCGTGGCGGATCCATCCTGGTTGATGACGGTGAGCTCGGCCAACTGCCGACCGAAGCGATCCACCACAGTGAGCTCATCCCCGGCAGCCAGCAGCAGTCCGGTCACCCCACCGGGACGCACCCAGTAGGTCTCCAACCCAGGTTCCGGCGCCACAATTCCAGGCAGCAGCAGCCGTGGGCCCTGCGACAACATGTCGATTATCGTCACGTCTGCCTCCTATGGGCGTGGACCGAATCAAACCGAGTCAGCAGTTCGTTGCGCAGGCTGAAGCTCTCGGGGAAACAGATTCTACTGCGGGAAGACCTACCCGTAAAGAGGCCTTCCGCGCGGTGTGCCCCCGACATCCTCGCGTGCAGTAGCTTCCGAGGATCTGAGGGTTTACATTGTCCGCGACCTCCGCGATGATCAGCAGCAAGTGCCAAATCCGTCAGCTTCGACACGCGAACTTCACCGCTGATCTGGCGCCGGATCCTATTACAGGCTTTGGTCTATATCGCTCCATAGGGATGAAGGAGAAACCAATGGCGGCACCGGATCCAGCCGTATCGCCCGGTGATTGGGCTCGAGCGGAAGTCGAGGAACGCGAGCTCCTGAAGTCCATGTCCTGGTGGGACGGCTTCATGATTGCGCTGGCAAACCCAGGGTTCCTGATCGCGGCCCTCGGAGGGTCGATCGCCAGTCTCGGCACCGCGGGTGCGCTCGTCCTGTGGATCGTGTCCGTCGGGATCGGAACGCTGCAGAACAACATCTATGCAGAACTGGCGGCGATGTTCCCCGAGAAGTCGGGAGGGATCGCGATCTACGCCCACGAGGCATGGCGCAAGTACTTCTCACCCATCGGCGCGATCGCGACATTCGGCTACTGGTTTGCCTGGTCCACGGTGCTCTCGATCAGCGGGCTGGTATGCGGCACGCTCATCATCGCCGAATTCTTCCCCAGCGCCACCTGGTCGGCATCGTACGGACACTTCAGCCTCAACTGGCCGATCATCATCGCGATCCTGATGCTCCTGCTTGTGTGGGTCTTCAACTCGCGGGGCATCCGATCGACCGTGATCTTCTCCTACATCACCGGCGTCGCATTGATGATTCCGCTATTGGTGATGATGCTGGTGCCCTACTTCACGGGCGACTGGAATGCCTCGAACATGAACTGGAACATCGGCTCGGGCGGCAGCGCCGTCGGGCTGGTGCTTACCTGGCTGTACTTCATGGGCTGGTCCTCCTATGGCTTCGAGGCCTGCGCGACCGTCGCCCCCGAGTACCGGGACACAGCGGTCGACACTCCGAAAGCACTGCGCAGTGCCGCGGCCTTCTCGGTCTTCGTCTACGCCCTACTGCCCCTTGGCCTGGGCGGGACCCTGGGCACCAAGGCAGTGGCCGACGACCCGACCTACATCATTTTCTACGCGAAAGCGCTGAACCAGATCGCCGGCAGCTTCGGCGGTCGGCTATTGGTCGTGTGCCTGGTCTTCGGAATTGTCCTGACCATGAGTACGGCCACCCTGGACGGGTCGCGGGCCATCTACGGCATCGCCAAGGACGGGATGACCATCCGCTGGTTCAACCACTTGAACGAGCACAACGTGCCAGGACGTGGCATGGCCATCGATGCGTTCATGAACATCTTCCTGGTGGTGTTCTTCGGGTCGGCGATCGCGATTCTGGCCGCTGGAAACCTCGGCTACATGCTGGCGCACTTCTTCGCTCTCAGTGGTTTCGTGCTGCTACGCAAGGACCGCCCGAACTGGCCTCGTCCGATCAGGCTCGCCAAACCATGGGTATGGATCGGCGGGATCCTCGCCGGCCTGAACCTTCTGTTCGTCGTCGCGGGAGGTTTCATCTTCGCTGACGAATTCGGCTACGGCCTGAGCAAGACGCTGTTGGGTGCCTCGGTGCTGGTCATCGCGCTGGTGCTCTATTTCTACCGTCGCCTCGTCGAGGACAAGACACACATTCAATGGCGCGAGACCACTCCGGACATGCCGCTGGTTGAGGCCAGCAAATGATGCGGCCCCAGGTCGATCCGCGACCGAAGCCCCCGCTTCGGGAGCGGATCCGCGATCATGAGCATCCCAAGGCGCTCCTGCAGGGACCCCCGATCACGATCCGCTGCACCTGCGGCGAACGGGAGAAAGTCAGCTACGGCGATGCCTGGCGGTGCACGTGTGGTCGACGGTGGAATACGACGCAGATCCAGGAAGAGGAGTATGCCCGCCTGCGCAACCTGCAGCTGCGGTTCCGGGTCGTGCCGGTGCTCCTGGGGCTTGCGACCTCGGGATTGGCGTTGGTGTTCCTGCTCAGCGGCAACTCGTTCTCGCTGTTCTTCCTTCTCCCGTTCTCCCTGATCCTGTGGGGGATGGTGCTCAGACCGATCCAGCATCGACGGTTCGCGAAGGCCATGGGCGAACTCCCACAGTGGAAGCTGCGGGCGGAACCGGAGGACGGTATCCCCCGTTAGCGGCGCATCGGGTCGCTGATCACCCTTGACGCAATGGCCTGTTGGCCGGACCTTGAGTCCGGAACGGCGACGATGCCACCACTGAAAACGCTGAGTAGACAGGCATTGACGAAACTGTTTCCCCTGAGTAAACCTTGGAGAGTACTAACGGCCGAATGGCGAGAGCCACCACGGGCAGGCTGTTCTCCTCCATCCAGCGCTCGCGGGATGTTCGTGACGGGGCGAACAGACAATCCCAGCGCTTCGAGCAACACCGAACTAGGAGTACATCGTGTCGCTTTCATGGAGAACTACCCCGCTCGCCAGCCGGCATCGCGCCCTCGGCTCCCAGCTTGAGGACTGGAACGGCATGCCGACAGCGTGGACCTACGACAAGGACTTCAACGAGGAGCACGTCGCGATCCGCACCAAGGCGGGCCTGATGGATGTCTCCGGCCTTAAAAAGGTGCACCTGGTCGGGCCGCACTCCCACCAGGTACTCAATCAGGCGACCACTCGGGACGTCAGCAAGATCTTCCCGGGCAAGGCCTCCTACGCCACGATGCTGGATGACCGTGGGATGTTCATAGACGACTGCGTCCTCTACCGCACCGGACCCAACTCGTGGATGGTCGTGCATGGTTCAGGCGCCGGCCACGAACAGCTCATCAACCAAGCCGTCGGGCGCAACGTCGCGGTCCTCTTCGATGACGACCTGCAAGACCTCTCCCTCCAAGGACCGGTCGCAGTCGACTTCCTGGCCGAGCACGTTCCGGGTATCAGGGACCTGCCCTACTTCCATCACATGCCCGCCCGGCTTTTCGGTCGGTCGGTGACAATTTCGCGCACGGGTTACACCGGAGAACGCGGCTACGAGATCTTCTGCAGAAGCGATGACGCGCCGATGATCTGGGACACGATCCTGGAAGAGGGCGCCGACATGGGCATCATCCCGTGCCGGTTCACCACGCTCGACATGCTCCGGGTGGAGAGCTACCTGCTCTTCTATCCCTACGACAACTCCGAGATGTACCCGTTCGAAACGGATCTCCCCGGCGACACCCTCTGGGAGCTGGGCCTGGAATTCACGGTCAGCCCCGGCAAGACCGGGTTCCGCGGTTCTACCCAGCATTACCACCGCAAGGGCAAAGAGCGCTTCAAGATCTTCGGGGTCCTGCTCGACGGCGACGAGCCCGCAGGTGAAGGTGATCCCCTCTTCGACGCCGACGGCAACGAGGTCGGTGTCATCACCTGCGCGATGTACTCCACGCTGACCAGGCGCTCGATGGCGATCGCCCGGATGAACGTCGAGGTCGCTGTACAGGGCACGAAACTGGAAGTGCGCGGAGCCTCCGTGAAGTCGTCGGCTATTGCGCACACTTTGACGTTCGACGACCCGGAGAAGAAAAAGAGAACCGCCCGTGGTTGACGGGAAGAGATCCACGCCTCCCTCAGCGATCAAGAGTCGACCCGAGTACGGAACCCTGCGGCCGGTCCCCCACGGTGACAAGAACCTCATCATCGCGGAAGGAACCGGGATCCACGCGGTGCTGCGGATGTTCGGAGAGGCTCCGGTCGGGTTCGCCGAACGGAGCACTCTGCTGTACGCCGAGACTGGTTCATCAGCCACGCACGAGCTCGACTGCCTTCGAGCCTTTGGCCTTACTGACATCGACGTCGTCCCCGAGGCGGACGAGGCATTGCGCTACCTCGAACGGCTGCTCGACCGCGCAACCATGGGGACCAACCTCTACACGGTCGGTGGTGAAAGTTTCATCGGCCAGGTCGTGCAGCATGCGATCGATCACAACCTGCACCACGCCTGCGTCATCACCGAGCTCAGCGGATCTCTGGCCCGACGCGTCCAGTGCGTTCATTGCAAGCACACGACTGAGGGCGTCACGCAGTCGATCTACGAATGCCCGGGCTGTGGCCTGCAGGTATTCGTGCGCGATCACTACTCCCGCCGACTGGCGGCGTTCCAGGCGGTCTGCGCGAACGCCGAGGATCGCGAAGAGATCCTGGTTGCCGAGGCGGCCTATCAGTGAAGTACACCAGGGAAATCGAAGTTCGCGTCGATGACGTCTGCGAGGTGGCCGACCGGATCAAGAAGTTCCGGTTCACCCCCGTCGATCGTGCCCGGCTGCCGACGTTCTCCGGTGGCGCCCACATCACCGTGCACATGGAGAGTCAAGGTCGCCGGATCCGCAATCAGTATTCCCTGACAAGCCCGCCGGGAAGCGTGGACGCCTACGAGATCTCCGTCCTGCGAGTCCAGGAATCGCGCGGCGGCTCAGAGTTCATGCACACTCAGGTCTCGCCGGGCGACACGTTGTGGGTCGGCCAACCGAACAACCAGTTTCCCGCCTACTACCTGGCTCGCAAGCATCTGCTGATCGCTGGTGGAATCGGCATCACCCCCTACCTCGCGATGCTCTCGCAACTCTCGAGGGCCCGCCAGGACTTCGAGTTGCACTACGCGATCCGCTCTGACATGGCCGGCGCCTACGCCGAGCACTTGCAGCAGACCTACCCGGACCAGGCGAGCATCTACCGCTCAAATCTCGGAGAACGGCTACCCATCGCGGACATCCTCTGTAACCAACCGCTGGGTACGCACCTGTATGTGTGCGGTCCGGAGGGGATGATCGACGACGTCCTCAATTACGCCAGGAACGCCGGGTGGCCGCCCACCAATCTGCACTGGGAGAAGTTCCTGGCACCTCCGACTGGCGCGCCGTTCGATGTCGCGCTGTCGCGGTCAGGCCTTCAGGTGCACGTCGGCGAGGAGGACAGCATCCTGGAGGCTGTAGAGAATGCTGGCGTCGATGCGCCCTTCTTGTGCCGTGCGGGTGTGTGTGGCCAGTGCGAGACCCACGTCGTGTCCTGCGACGGACTCCTTGAACACAACGACGAGTTCCTGACCGCCGAGGAGCGCACTCGTGGGGCGCAGCTGATGATCTGCATGTCCCGTTTCACGGGCCGGGAGTTGACCCTTGATCTGTAGCGGCGCGCGGCGCCCCTGCGATAAACCACAGCAGTAGGAGCAGGACCATGACGATGACGTTCAACGCGGAGACCTTCCGGGACGACTTCACCTTCCACAACAGCGAAGCGGCCATTCGACGATTCCCGTTCCCGTTCGAGCGGGACGAGTACATGTACAGCGTCAACCTGGAAACGCACGTCCCGGGCGAGGTCGGGTCGGTCTATGAATACCCCACCGACGTCGACGAGCATTACGTCTCCGAGATGCAGGACCGCGCACTGGTGCTCGCGCAGGACCCACTGAGGTGTCAGTCGCTGCCCCACATGGACCTAGCCGGCTGGGACGTCCTCGAGATCCTATTCACCAACATGGCGCAGGCCTACCCGCAGTACTTCACGCTGATCCGGGACGGTGAAACCTGGCACTGGATCAACCGACCGCTCGGCATCGACGACACCTTCACCTTCGGCGACACCAGCACGCTGCCGCTGCGGCCGGGAGACACCCTTGGTGTCGGTGAGCCCATGGGCCCGCTGGAGTACTCCACGCGCCAGAGCCAGGGCGACTTCGTCATCCTCGACCAGCGAAACGACAACCTGTGGATGGACGCCGGAATGGTCACCACGCAAGCTGACTGGTCCCTGGACTTCGACCTGGGCATGAACTTCTTCGAGTGGCACGGCCCCGTCCCCCTCGCGCACGAGATGGGTGTGTTCGACCGCGCCCTGAAGTACATGCTCAATCTGCAGCAGAGCCGTGGGGCGCGGAGGCTGAACTGGACGATGACCATCCACCCGCGGCTGGACACCAGCCCGGAGAACTACCACCAGTGGGGCACCGACCGGGCGGCGGTGACCCCCGAGAACGTAGGAGATCTGGTGCACCTGCGGGTAGAACTGCAGATCTTCTTCCGCCTCCCTCGGTCCAACGCACTGGTGTTCCCGATCCGCTGCTATCTGATCAGCCTGAACGACCTGGTGACAGTTCCTGGCTGGGGCCAGCGTCTGCACCGGGTGCTCAAAACCCTGCCGCCGGAGTTGGCTGAATACAAAGGTCTGACCCGCTACCGGGAAACCACTGTCGAGTGGCTGGCGAGATACGACGACGCCGAGCCGACCCGGTCCTAACAAGTCCATCACCGACGGAAGACCGCCACCGGTGCGGTGTTAGCGCGAACCGCCCGCAGCATCCTCTGTTTCGGAAGCGAGCAGGGTACTGGTCATGAATGTCTCCAACGAGTCATCACGCAGTTCCAACCAGCGATCGGGCAAGGGCGTCCCGAGGTTCCCGGTGACCGTGGAGGGGTACCTCTTGTTGCGGTAACCCATGATGTCTTCGTACTTGTGCTTCTTCCATTGCTTGAACAACTCGCCCTGCTCTTCAACCGCGAACTCGTAGTCGGTTTCGACCAGCAGGTCCCTGATGTACGCCGTCTGGAAATCGATCTCCTCGGTGGCGGTCCCGAGCGCCTCTTCACGAACCAGCCACTGCTTCTGGTCCTCGATCATCGACTTCTCATCCGGTAGCGCGATCCGACCGAGGATCACGTCCCGGGCATACCACGCCTGCGCGTCGAACATGTTGAAGGTGTAGTACTGGTCCTGCATTCCCAGGTACATGAGCTTGCGGTTGCCCTCGAAGAAGATCCCCTTGTAAAGCTTCATTGCATACAGCCGGTTCCGCGTCTGAAGTCGCAGGGCGTCTGGCAGGAAGGGGAAATGATGCAAATAACCCGTGCACAGGACGACGGCATCGACCTCCTCGCTGCTGCCGTCGGCGAAGTGCGCCGTCTTGCCATCCAGTCGCTCCAGCAGCTGAACCTCATGCATCGTCTCCGGCCAGGCATAACCCATCGGACCGGATCGCGAACTGAAGGTGACTGAGGCAGCACCGTACTTGTAGCACTGCGAGCCGATGTCCTCGGCCGAATAGCTACTACCGATCATCAACACTCGCTGGCCGGTGAATTCGCAGGCGTCCCGAAACTCGTGCGCGTGCAGAATGCGCCCGGGGAAAGTGTTGAAACCCTCGAAGTAGGGTGTATTCGGAGTCGAGAAGTGGCCGGAGGCCACGATGACGTAGTCGAACTTCTCAACGGTCATCTCATGGGTCTCGTGGTCCAATGCAGTCACCGTGAACTGCTGATCGTCCTCGTTGTACTCGATCCATCGAACCGGAGTGTTGAAGCGGATGTACTTGCGCAGATCGTGATTGTCGACCCTGCCCATGATGTAGTCGCGAAGCACCGCGCGAGGAGGGTAGGAGGGAATCGGGCGACCGAAGTGTTCTTCGAAGGAGTAGTCCGCGAACTCCAGGCACTCCTTGGGTCCGTTCGACCACAGGTAGCGGTACATGCTCCCGTGCACCGGTTCGCCGTTCTCGTCCTGACCGGTGCGCCATGTGTAGTTCCACAGTCCGCCGAGGTCACTCTGCTTCTCGTAGCAGACGAGCTCAGGCACTTCGTGCCCCTGGCGGCGCGCCGTTTCGAATGCCCGCAGCTGCGCAAGTCCGCTGGGCCCGGCTCCGATGATCGCGATTCGTCCTTTCACGGACGTCCTCCTGATGTCTCGGTTTTTGAGAAGCCAGTGCGAAAGATCTGACTAGAAGTGCCCGGCCGCGCGTGCGTCGGTGACTGCCTATTGATCGAATCAAATATGATCGACCAGTTGATGTCAAGGTTTCAGCGGAGTGGTCGCCGTACACTCTCGACAATTTTAAGCTCCTGCGACCCGGGCTCGCCCTGCGATCAGCGGCGGTCAGACTCACGAATGCACGCGATCTGGGGCTATGGCTCGAGTTGAAGCCCATGTCGGTGGTCTTCGCCGGATCAAAATGACCGTGGTGGTGAGCCGAAATGGGAACGCGCAGCGGCCCATGTCGTGATCTCCACATCGATGCGCGCGGCGCGCTTTCCAACGCTGATGATCGCGTCCTCACCGAGGTACACGAGCGAGCGGTCGACAAGCGCGACGACGATGATGCACCAGACACCTCTGGATCCGACGAGCAACATGACCGTTGCCCAGATCGCGAAAGATTTTGGCGTCCACGAGATGACGCTGCATACCTGGATGCGCCAAGCGGCGATCGACGAGGGTGACAAACCTGAAGGTCCACTGTCGAGTCCGCGTAGTTACGTGAGGCTAACCGGGGGTCCCCGTCACGGTCGCGTGCCGGGCCTGGAAGCTTGCACGTCAGCGCTACCACCGGTGGCTGGAACACCCTTTTGTGCTGGGCCCGGTTCGGTAAGAAACGCATCAAGGGCCAACGCCCCGGACCAGCAGTGCTTGACGACCTGGTCAAACGGGTGTTGCCGCCGACAACCCGAACATGCTGTGGTTGGCCGATATCACTGAGCACGCCACCGCGTCGCGAACCTCACCTGGATCGAACGCACCTACCACCGCCACCGGCGCCAAGACCGCCTCGACAGATTGACCCCCATCGAATACGAGACCATCATCACAAGCCGGCCAATCAGGCCGCGTGACCTGGACTTTCACCTACCGTGCAGCAGCCCCAGAAGTTGCGTCATGGGGTTGTTGAATACCTCACCTATCGCATGGGATTTCGGTCCTCATCCCGTGTAACAACGACCGGCTCGCAGCGCCTGCTAAAGACAGCAGCGTCAGCGCGCGAGCCGGTCGATCGCGTCGGCCAGGTCACCTATGGCACGGTCCAAATCCGCACTGTCTTCATCAATGCCGTAGTCGAGGTGAAAACCCATCAGGGATGCGTCCAGCAGTAGGACAACCCGCCCGGCGCCTGTACGCGTGGCGCTGCACTTGGTGAGGTAATCCACTAATGCTGTGGTCCAGATGTGGTTGCTTTGCCGAACTGCTGAACGGTATGGCTCGTCACCCAGCAACCCGGATGCTGATGCTTGTTCGTAGAGTCGCTGGCACTGGTCAAGCTGACCTGCAGTCAGGGCGATCCAGAGGCTCAGTACGCCTGCGCGCACCGTTGGTTCAGGGTGCAGAGATCGCAGTGTCTCACTCGATCGCCGGGTGCTTTCGCTGATCACCGCAGCAACGAGAGTGTCTTTGGATCCAAAGTGGTACAGCAGCATTCGGTCGCTGGTATTCAGCGCAGCTGCCATCGGGCGCAGGCTAAGACCTATCAAACCGTGCTCGAGGACATACTCAGTCACGAGTTGCAACAACTCATCACGTCGGGCCATAAACACCAACTGTAGCGGCTGCTACAGTTGGTGTTGTAGTGCTTGCTACTCCGAGTAAGAAGGTACTTCGATCATGTTGGCTCCAGCGCTGCTCGCAGTCGCGATTGTCGTTGAGGTGGGCGCAACTGCCGTCCTGCCACGTGCGCAGGGATTCAC
>JBBPZD010000073.1:0-4123 GCA_038199265.1 Actinomycetales bacterium
AGTGGGTCGCGCGCAGGCCCCTAGCCAAGTACACCGGGGCACCCGCGCCCACCGCTGCAACCGCAGCAGCCACCCTCTAACCGCCTCCAGGGAGACACTCGTGCCGGTGGGGTACAAGAAATCCTTGGTCGGAACGACAACCACTTTTGCCCTCCGCAGCAGCGCCCGGTACTCCGGCAGCGTCACTGTGCCGAGTAGGTCGATCTGCTCGGGCACCGTGAGACCCTTTAGATTCTCTGACTTGCACACCAGGGCAACTCGCAGCTCGGTTCCCTCGACAGCGCGGAAGAGAGTGGCGTAGTCCCGTCCGCCGTCCTGACCGACCGCGAGGATATCGATGTCTCGGACCTGATCAGTGGGGGTGTAGTAGTCGTCGGACACCCCGTAGGTCATCGCGAGCAACCGGTTGGGGTCCAGACCCAGGTCCGTAAGGACCGGCGTCTCGTGTCGGCTGAGGTGGGTGACCAGATCAGCGGATCTCAGGTGCTCCACGAGTTTCTTGCGCTGCGACAAGTCGCCGCTGGACGCCCGCTCCGCCACCCAACACGACATCACCACGAGCGGTTTGCGTGAGTACGGAGGGATCCTGCGCGCTTTGAGACTCGCCGCAAAAAAACCCTGTGTCTCCAACAAGGCAAGGACGAAATCTGAGCCCGGCACTCCGGGCGCTGCCCGCAAGGTCGCCTCGACAGGCATTCCAGCCCGGTGTTCAGCAACGTCACGGACCTTACGCGGCAGGCGATATGGGAATTCGCGGCACGGCGTGAAGTCGACACCCCACCGAGCCAACTCATCGACACCGTATGGGAGCGGCGCCGGCCGCTGTCCCGCCGCGAATCCGGCGCGCCACACCCGGTGGTCGAACTCGCTGAGCAGCACGGCCCTGGTCATCGTCTCTTCCTGTGCCAGAGCCGACCGGCTACCGTGCGCGCAGCCACGTACGAACGCCCGAAGACTCCAGTCGACGGTGCGAACGCCTGGTAGTGCGATACGGAGGTGGGGGCCTGCACAAGAGCTGCGGAGTGTGGACCCAGAAGCTCACCGAAGGTGCGCAGCAGGGCACTATTCATCTTTTCTGCGTTGTACTCATCCCGGATGTACGCCCGGCCGACCTCAACTCGGTCTGCCACGGCATCTGGGTCCCGGTCGAAATCGGCCATCGCTTGTGCAGCCGCACGCGCGAACGCCAGCACATCCTCGTCGTAGATCGGGGAGCACCAGTCCGGCGACATGAACTCCCGGCCCCCCGCACCCGTGAAACCGACGAGATAGCAGCCGGCTGCGATGGCTTCGGCCTGCGGGAGACCGAAACCCTCGTACTCAGCTCCACTCAAGAAGATCGCGGCCGCCCCCATCGCTTCGGCCACCTGCTGCTGGGTCATGCCGTCGATCATCTGAAGTCGCCAGCCGTCCATTGCCCCACTACGACGCAACAGCTGCACAACAGCCGTCAGGTCCACCGACCTACGGCGCGGCATCAGCGCGAGGACTTTCTGCTTCCGGCGGGGGGCGAATTGCGGACTGATCACCACCGGTATCCGATAGACGGGAAACGCGCCAGGGCTCGCATAGTTCAGAAAGTCTTCGATCAGGCGGGAGGTGGCAATAGCCGCCACTGCAGTAGGCCACCCGGGGTAGTCCCCCGCAACGTCCTGCTCGAACGTGGTGTTGTGGAAGGTGTAGTCGTGCCCCTGATTGAGAACGACCACGGGCACGTCGTTGGCCAGAAAACTCCACTTCGGCCCACCGACCTCGGTCACGACGAGTACGTCCCCAGCCTGCAGTGTCCTCGTTCGCCCGTGCACCACGTCGGCATCGATGCCCAGCCCTGGGTAGCCAGGGCCCTCATCGCCCTGCCAGACAGCTGCGGGACAGCCCATCTCGCACAGGGACTTGGCCATCGAGTAGATCACTTGTATACCGCCACTGGCACTCGGGAGGTCCGGCGTCATGAAGTAGATGGTTCCCGGAATCACAGCCGCGATCGTACCGGCGGCGCTGGTCCGCGACGGCTCACGAAGCCTGGCAACTTAGAAGGCTGCGCGCCATTCGACCGTGGGACAATTTTCCACGTGCTGGCTCTTACCGAAAGGCCCATCCGCTGGGTTGCGCGCATTTGCGGCTTCCCTCCCGGAGTCGGCGAGTTGGTGTCATCCGCCACCCGCAAACGCCTGATCGGTTCCGTTCTCGGGTCCTTTTTGCTTTCCGCCTTGGACATGATCGGCGTACTCACCATGTTACCGATGATGCAGTTCATCGCGGGCTCCGACGTGAACGAGAGTGCACTGGGTTATGTCAACCGCACCCTCGGCAGCCCGAGCAAATCCGTGCTGGTCACGGGGTTGGCGAGCATGATCGTGGGCGCCTTTGTCATTAAGGACATCATCGCCATTGCTTTCCGCCGGTGGCAGTTGCATTTCATGGCCGAGCAGGAGGCGGCGAACTCTGTGCAGATGCTGCGCGGCTACCTCACCGGCCCCTATGCCTGGCACCTGACCCGGAACACCTCTGACAAGATCTGGACTGTCGGATACGCCGTTGGCATGGGTTTCTCAGGCGGCGTCACCGCTGCTCTGGGACTGATCACGGAGGTGTTGACAATCGGTCTGATCTTCATCTCGCTGTTATTCGTGTCCCCCTTTCCTACCGTATTTGCTGCCATCTATTTCGGATTGGCGGGAGTATTTCTGCAGCGGGTCATCCGTCGTCGTGCCCAATCCGCCGGGGAACGCAGTCAGATTGCTTCCCAGGTTGCGTCCCGAACCTCGCTGCAGTCCCTCGGCGCGGCCAAAGAGATCAAGCTGCGCCGGGCACACGAGCAGTTCGTCTCGCAGTACGCGCATGGTGAGTACGTCGGCGCCCACGCCCGAGCCTCAGCGGTCCTTCTCGGCGAGATCCCCAAGTACCTGCTGGAAATAGTGTTCGTCACCGGCATCGGACTACTCGCGTGGGCCGCTACCGCGTTGGACACCGGCCAGAGCGCACTGGTGGTGCTCGGTGTCTTCGTTGCAGCGGGAAGCCGCATCTTGCCGAGTACTGTGCGATTGATTGCCGCGGTCAGCGGTATCCGATTCGCCAAAGCCCCGCTTGGCCACCTGATCCAGGAAAATCGCGCGATGAACAAAGCGGTCAGCGAGGAGAACGAGTTTGTTGTCACCAAAAGCGTCCCGCGCGGCGATCTTGCCGTCCGGAACCTGAGTTTCGCCTACTCGGATCGACCCGAGGACGCTGTGTTGCGAGGAGTCAACCTAGACGTTCCTGCGGGACATTCTGTCGCGATCGTCGGCTCCAGCGGTGCGGGCAAGAGCACCCTGGTCGACATCCTGCTCGGGCTGCACCGCCCCTCCGATGGTCGGGTGGACGCAGGTGGCGTCAGCATTTTTGACAACCTCCCGGGTTGGCAGCGCCAACTCGCGGTGGTGCCACAGGACGTTTACCTGCTCGACGATTCGCTGCGTAGCAACATTATCTTCGATCTGGAGTTGGAAGGGGAGAAACTCGCCAGGGTGGTCCGACGGGCTCAACTACACGATCTGATCTCGGCGCTGCCCGACGGCCTCGACACCGAGGTCGGGGAACGCGGTGCCCGCATGTCGGGCGGTCAACGGCAGCGGATCGGTATCGCGCGAGCTCTCTACCGGTCCCCCGAGGTTCTTTTCCTGGACGAGGCGACTTCGGCGCTGGACAACGACACCGAGCGCAAACTTACCGACACCATCGAGGACCTCAAGGGCTCCATGACGATGATCATCGTCGCCCACCGTCTTTCGACGGTGCGGCACTGCGACCAGCTGATTTTCATGAGCCAGGGGCGGGTGGCCACGACGGGTTCCTTCGACGAGGTCGTGCGTGACAATGCCGAGTTCGCGCATCTGGTCCATCTGGGTTTGATGCCCTCCGCTCTCGCTGGCGCGGGAGAGATTTGAGCACCCTGTTGTCGTCGGCCAAAGCTGCCGCTTTGGCTCCGGTCCGCCGACGTGGCAGGCCGGTCGCTTGGACCCCGGACTTCATGGGTTTCGGCAACCTGCTCTACGTGGCCTACTGGGTTCACCTGGGGCGAGAACGCGATGAGGCTCGGTGGGCCCTGACAACGCCAACGTTCGAACGCTGGCTACCGACCTTC
>JBBPZD010000074.1:0-2281 GCA_038199265.1 Actinomycetales bacterium
TAATTGCCGTATGACAAGCATAGTGCCGTAGCAATTGATCACACGCAAGTGCTATCTCCGCGACGTCCGCCGGACCCTTCAGACAGGTGAGGTCGAGTGGTTCGCAGACTGCCGGAGGAGCCGCGCCCCTAAGCACGGTGCCGGCCAGCCGACTCACGCAGACGGTCGTCCGGCACCGCGCAGCTGCACCCAGACGACCGACGCAACGAATCTTGCCCACCAGGCACCGCAGAAGAAGGGACCGCGCAGATGAGTAGCAGCACCGTCAGCGACTTCGTGATCGATCGATTGATCTCTTGGGATCTCCATCGCTTCTATGGATTTCCCGGTGACGGGATAGGAGGGTTTGACGGCGCACTGGAGCGCGCTGAGGCCGACGGTAAGGACTTCACCTACATCCGTCCCACCCACGAAGAGATCGCCGCCTTCATGGCCTGCGCGCATGCCAAGTTCACCGGCGAAGTCGGAGTTTGTATCGCAACCTCGGGTCCTGGCGCGATCCACATGCTCAACGGCCTCTACGACGCCAAGATGGACAGTCAGCCGGTCGTCGCGATCGTGGGCCAGCAAGGCCTGGTCTCATTGGGTACCCACGCCCAGCAAGAGGTCAACCTCGAACGAATCTTTGATGATGTCGCTGGCTACGTCCAGACCGTGACCACCGGAATGCACGCCCAGGTCGTCGTAGACCGCGCCGTACGCATCGCGCGCGCCGAACGCTGTCCGACCGTGGTGATCCTGCCTGCCGACGTCCAGAACATGGACTTCGAGGAGCCCGCGCTGGAGCACTGGGTCTCCCGCAGCGGGGTGGGGCACGCATCAACCGCGCTGACCCCACCCGAGGACGAGCTGCGGCGAGCCGCTGACGTGCTCAACGCCGGCACCAAGGTCGCCATGATGGTCGGCGAAGGAGCCCGGGGCGCGACAGACGAGGTGCTCGCGGTCGCTGACAAGGTGGGCGCGGGCATCATCACAGCGCTGCTCGGCAAGGACGTCGTCCCTGGCGACGTCCCCCATCACACCCAGCAGCTCGGTCTGCTCGGCTCCAAGCCGAGCTACGACATGATGCAGGACTGCGACACCCTGCTGATGGTGGGGAGCAACTACCCCTATGCAGAATTCTTGCCCAAGACCGGACAGGCGCGTGGCGTACAGATCGACCTCTCGTCGGCACACCTGAGCCTGCGTTACCCGATGGAGGTCAATCTTGCCGGAGACGCGAAAGCGACTTTGACCGCGCTGCTGCCGCACCTGAAGCAGCAGGAAGACCGAAGTTGGCAGGAGACAGTTGTCGACGGCATGAAGGACTGGGACGCGGTCACCGAGAGGGAGGCGATGGTCGAGGCCGACCCGATCAACCCTCGCTACGTCTACCACCTGCTCAACGAGCGTCTGCCGCGCGACAGCATCGTCACCGCTGATGCCGGTTCGACAGCGGACTGGTACGGCCACCACATCAAGCTCGGCCGGGACATGAGCGGCAACTTGTCGGGGATGCTCGCCTCGATGCTGGCGGTAATGCCGTACGCGGTGGCCGCGAAGTTCGCGCACCCCGGCCGACCCGTCGTGTGCACCATAGGCGATGGCGCCTTCCAGATGCTCGGGATGAACGAGCTGCTGACCGTGAAGCGTCATTGGAAGAGCTGGGAAGACCCGCGATTCATCGTATTGGTGCTCAACAACCACGACTTGACCCAGGTCTCGTGGGAGATGCGTGAGGTCGGTGACCCGCGTTGGGACACCTCCCAGCTCGTCGAGGACATGGACTACGCCGGCTACGCCGAGCTGCTGGGTCTACGCGGCATCCGGGTCGACAAGCCGGAGGAGGTGGCCGCTGCCTGGGACGAAGCGTTCTCATCTGATCGACCAGTCGTGCTTGACGTGCACACTGATCCGAACGTGCCACCGTTACCGGCTCATATCTCGTTTGACGAGGCGAAGGGCTTCTTGGCGACTCTCGTCAAGGGTGACCCGGCAGAAGGCCCCGTAATCCGCAACTCAATTCGAGCGGTTGGTGCCGAACTTTTCGCGAACGCCAAGAGCGCTCTCTCCCGCGACGACCGCTGAGCGCGCGTGAGATGAGTGTGAGGGATCGCCATTGCAGCCTGGTGGTGGTGGGGGGATGTGGGTTGGCGACCGCGGGTGTGACCTTCAGGACGGGGCGTCTCGAACGAGGAACCGTTGCCCCGCTCGTGCCGGCGCGCCCCCCCGGGCGGGCCAGCCCCAAAACAAGGACCGCAGGCCCCGGGGCGAACCCCCCGGCCGGCGGGTGGGCCCGGAA
>JBBPZD010000075.1:0-5407 GCA_038199265.1 Actinomycetales bacterium
CAAACACTGCACCTTCCCCGACTGCGACAGGCCACCGCACTGGTGCGACGCACACCACGTGACCCCGTGGTGGTGCGGCGGCGAAACAACCCTGACCAACGCCGCACTGCTATGCGCCCGGCACCACACCATCGTGCACCGAGACCTACTGACCGCCCAGGTCACCGCGACCAGCGTCACCTGGAACCCGCAACCCGGACTCATGCCCAAACGGCGAACCGGAAACGCCGCATAGGAGCAAGGCACTCGTAGGCCCTGAACGGCTGGTTGGTAGCGTTACGCCCAGAAAACCGAAGGTTTTTCCACCTTTCACCCCGACGAAAAGCGGCTGTTGCAGTGCGTGAAGCAGTGATGATCGACGAACGGCAGGATGCCGTGGTCGTCGACCTCTCCCGTGGCGCGGCCCCTGACGGCAAAGCTATCGAACAGGTGGTGTTGGTCGATGCTGCGGGCAACGCCATCGGGACCCACGACAAAGCGACCGTGCACCACGAGGACACCCCTTTGCACCTCGCCTTCTCCTGCTACATCTTCGATCACCAGGACCGGCTGCTGTTGACGCAGCGGGCGTTCAGTAAGCGCACGTTCGCCGGAGTCTGGACGAACTCGGTGTGCGGGCACCCGGCACCAGGTGAAGATCTGCGCGCGGCCGTGATGCGACGAGTCCGACGAGAGGTCGGCGTAGTCATCGGGATGCCGCGACTGGTGCTCGCTGATTTTTCTTACTATGCCGAGATGGACGGAGTAGCCGAGAACGAACTGTGCCCGGTTTTCGTCGCCCACGCTCTGGGTGGCAGCGCACCACGACCGGCACCAGATGAGGTCGAGGCATTCATCTGGGAACCGTGGAGCCAGTTCGTCCAGGAGGTGCTCAGCGGTGAACGCGCCGTATCGGTCTGGTGCCGCGAGCAGCTCGAAGCTTTAGCGGCCCTCGGTGATGGCCCGGAGCGCTGGCCGGACGCCAACCCTGCGCTACTGCCACCTGCGGTGCGGCTCTGAGACTTTGACTGCGAAACTAGGACTGTGAACAAACCTGCCATGAAACTCCCAGGTGGGCGCGACCGCACTGAACCGCTTTCGGCGAAAGCGTTGCTCTTGGGTTTCAACCAGATGGTGCGCACCAACCTGCGTTCGGTGAGCGTGCGTGGGGATCTTCCGGCCGCGCCGGTGATCTGGGCCGGAAACCACCACTCGTGGTGGGACGCATTCGTCGCCGCCACGGTGCTGCGCAGCGAGAACCACCCGTTCACCCTCGTGATGGACGCCGAGAACCTGAAGTCCTTCGGCTTCCTCAAGCCGTTGGCACTCGTGCCGAGTGACCGTCCGCGCGAAGGCCTGACAGCCCTGCGCGACGGTCGGACGCTGATCATCCTTCCGGAGGGTGAGTTGCTCGGCCCCGGTCCGATGCGGCCGCTGCACCGCGGAGCCGGCTGGTTCCACCAGCACACCGGGGCACCGCTGGTTCCCGTGTCGCTTCGGGTGGTCTTCCGCGGGCAACAGCACGCCGAAGCGTTGGTCGACATCGGCGCACGCGTCGAGCCGGACCAGTTGGCCGACGCGATGAGCACTCAACTCGCAGCACTGGACGGCCTTATCGCCACCTCAGATCCGCGTGAACCCATCCCGGGGTTCCGCCAGGTGTTGTCGGGGCGCCGTTCGTTCGACGAGCGCATCAGCCAGTTGGCCGCGAAGGTGCAACGGTGAAGAAACTCCTGACGGCGGTGACCGTGTTCATCGCCGCGAAGACCGCGATCGCCATCTCGAACAACAAGTCGTTCCCGGTGCTGCGGCCCGAAGAGCGCGCCGACGTGGTCGACGAGCACGGACGAATCGACTATCACGTCTCTTTGATCGTCCCCGTGCGCGATGAGGTGCAGCGGATTCCTGAGCGGTTGCCCGGGATGCTCGCCCAGGACGTCTCCGAGCTGATCTTCTTGGACGACTGCTCGACTGACGGCACCGCCGAGTTCCTCGCCGAGCAGATCGCCGACCACCCGCACGCACGGGTCGTATCGGGTGAGCCGATGCCCAGGGGGTGGGTCGGTAAGACCTGGGCCTGTGCGCAGGGTGCCGACGCGGCGACCGGTGACGTGCTGGTGTTCTGCGACGCCGATATCGAACTGGCTGACGGCGCTATCTGGTCGGTGCTAACCCAACTCGACGAGCAGCGTGCCGATCTGATGTCGGTCTTCCCGCGACAGCGCACGGAGACCTTTGCCGAACACGTGACCATGCCGCTGATCGACGACTTGCTGCTGACCGGGTTGCCCTTCCAGCTACTTGGTCAGCCGCTCGCCAAGGGCGCTGCCGCAGCGAACGGCTCGATCATGGCGTTCCCGCGTGAGTCCTACGACGCGCTCGGCGGCTTCGGCGCTGTCCGCTCCCAGATCGTCGAGGACCTCGCGATGGCACGGCACGTGCGCCGAACCGGTCGCCGACTTGGTCTGGCTCTTGGTGGCGACCTGATCGGCACCCGCATGTACGAGAGCTACGACGAACTGGTCGCCGGTCTCGGCAAGGGGCTACTGGCCGTGCTGGGCAACCGCCCGATGATGGTCGCCTTCACCGGTTGGCACATAGCCGCATACACCGCGCCGCCTGTCCTGATGATGCGCAAGCCTGCGTGGGCGATTCCGTGGGCACTCGGCATCGCTGAGCGCACGGTGGTCGAAGCAACCACCGGTCGTCGCCAGTGGTGGCAGGCGCTCACCATGCCGCTCACCCCGCTCTATTCGATCCCGGTTGCTGCCGTCGCGGTCCGACGTACGAAGAAGTGGAAGGGCCGGGTCTACTCGTGAACCCCGTTCCGTTGCACCTGTCTTCGCCGCAGTTCGGGTCGCCCGGTCGCTTGTTCACCAGGCACTCGGCTGGTCAATTCCCCGAACCGGCGCGTGAGCCCGTCGCCGGTCACCTCGGCAGGTGGGGCACCGACCCGCTCGACCTCATGCAGGAGGGCGCCACGCTCGGCCCGGTGTTCCGGTTGCGACTGTGGCGCACCGCGTACGTCGGTTTCAGCCCGGCGTGGAACCGCTTGGTGCTCAGCGACCTCGACACCTTCCGTAGTCGCGGCGGGATGAGCCGGTTCTCGCCGTACCTGAGCACCGGAATCGTGCAGACCGATTTCCCCGAACACGCCGAGAAACGCGCGCCACTCAACCCGGCCTTCTCGCGGACAGCGGTGTCTCGACTGTCGCAGGAGATGGAAGAAGTGATCCGGGTCAAACTGCCTGCGGGACGGTTCGATGCCGTCGTGTGGTCCTCACGGCTGGTTCGCGCGATGTTGTCGCGCACCTTCCTCGGCACGCCCTTGAGGGACGGCACCCACCCGGTGCTCGATCACTTCCTCGACCCGATGACTCGCGCACTACCGCAGCCGTTCCTGCCCCGGCCGATCCGTTTCCGCCGCATGAACGAGGTCATCGAGACCAGCCTCGCGAGCGCCGAACCTGATTCGTTGGCAGCGACTTTCGCCAAGCACGGCGGCGTACCTGAGATGCGGGTCGCGCTTGCGGCCGGGTACGACACCACTGCGCACACGCTCGCGTGGTTACTGCGGCACGTGGCTCTCGATCCCTCCCAACTGGAGCCAGACCGTCACCGCGACGTCGTCCGTGAGGTGCTGCGCCTCTACCCCGCCGGTTGGCTCGGTAGCCGCATCACCAGCCGGGACGTCGAGTTCGAAGGCCGCATCATTCCGGCCCGCAGCATGGTCATGTACAGCCCGTTCCTCACTCACCGCGACCCCACGCTGTGGGAGCACCCGCAGCAGTTCGCGCCGCAACGGTTCGCCGAACGGATGCCCGCTTGGGGTTACCTGCCGTTCGCGGCAGGACCCCGCACGTGTCTTGGTCGGCACTACGCGACGTTGCTGATGCACGTGGTGTTGAAGGTGCTGGCCGACCGTCAACTGATCTTCCACGCAGGCGATCCCGCAATGCGTGCCGGCGTGACCTTGAGCCCAGCGGGTCCGCAACACCTGGAGCTGGTAGCCGCGTGAACTCACCAAGGAGAGTGACACCCACCATGAATCGTCGCATCGTCATCATCGGAGCCGGCCTGGCCGGACTATCTGCAGCCTGCCAACTCTCGCGCACCGGTAACGAGGTTGTCGTGCTCGAACGAGGCGGGCAGATCGGCGGTCTCGCTGCCACCCGCAAAGACCAGGGCTTCACCTTCGATATCGGCCCGACTGTCCTGACGATGCCCGACCTGATCGACGAGGCGCTACAGGCCGCCGGTACGAGCCTGGCGGACGAGCTCACCCTGCAGCAGCTCGACCCCGCCTACCGGGCTCGGTTCGCCGACGGTTCGACGATGGACGTGCTTGCCGATCACGACGCGATGACCGAGCAGATCCGCGCCATGTGCGGGGCGAAGGACGCAGCTGCCTACGAGAAGTTCGTGGTCTGGCTGAAAGAGCTCTACGAACTGGAGATGCCGCGGTTCATCGACCGCAATTTCGATCGCCCGTGGCAGATCGCCAATCCGCCGCTGCCTGGCGCGAAGCTGTTGAAGATGGGCGGTCTGCGCCACCTCGACCCGCTGATCCGTAGCCGGTTCGATGACGAGCGTCTGCACCGGCTGTTCACTTTCCAGGCGCTGTACGCGGGTGTGTCCCCGCAGCAGGCGTTGGGGATCTTCGCCGTCATCACCTACATGGACAGCGTCCGCGGCGTGTTCTTCCCCGAGGGCGGCATGCACGACGTGCCGAGCGCGATGGCGCGCGCAGCGTCGGCCGCCGGAGTCGACATCCGGCTGAACACCGAGGTCACCGGTTTGCGTCGAGCGCCGTCCGGTGCAGTCACAGGAGTCGTCGTCGGCGGCAGTGGAGAGGGTGACGAGGTCGTCAACGCAGACATCGTGATCGCTACAGGCGACCTGCCGAAGATGTACGACACCTTGCTGCCCGAGACCAAGCTGCCGTTGCCGTTGCGCAACCCGAAGTTCTCGCCGTCCGCTGTCGTTTGGCACGTAGGTACGAACGATGCTGCGTCGCAGGACATTCGGCACCACAACATCCACTTCGGTAAGGAGTGGGCCAAGTCGTTCGACGAGCTGCTCGACGAGAAGGTGCTGATGCGCGATCCGTCGCGGCTGGTGTCGGTGCCCTCGGTCACCGACCCGCGTCGAGCACGCGACGGCGGTACCGCGATGTACATCCTGGAGCCCGCGCCGCACCTCGGCGGCGCGCTGGACTGGTCGCGGATGCGCGACCAGATGAAGGAGCGGTTGACCACCTTCCTGCGTGACGCGGGGTACCCCACGGACATCGTCAGCGAGCAGCTGGTGACCCCTGGCGACTGGGCCGACCAGGGCCTCACCGAGGGCACGCCGTTCGCGCTCGCGCACACCTTGAGCCAGTCCGGGCCGTTCCGCCCGACGAACTTCGCGCGCAGCGCTCCGGGCC
>JBBPZD010000076.1:0-6389 GCA_038199265.1 Actinomycetales bacterium
CGTGCCGAGGCGATCGCGCGGTCAATACAGGCGTTGTCGGAGTTGAGGATCGAAGGGGTGGCGAACACGCGCGACCTGCACCTGCGATTGCTGCAAGACTCAGCCGTCGCCGACGGCCCGGTGACAACAGCGTGGCTGGAAACCTACTTAGCTCGAACCTGACTCCGCATCACCTACTGCTAGTTACTCGAATCAAGGAGTACGACTTATGTCGATGACAGTTGCAACACCTCGCGTCCTGAGCGACGCAATCCCCGGTGGCCTGACCCGCGATGTCGCGCTGGTTGGCGCAGGTGCCGTTCTGACTGGTATCGCCGCCCAGATCGCGCTCCCCCTGCCGTTCACCCCGATCCCACTGACCATGCAGACGCTCGCCGTGCTGCTGGTCGCGGCAAGCCTGGGCACCAAGCGCGGCCTGGCATCGATGCTGCTGTACGTGGGCGTCGGCGCAGCAGGCGTTCCGTGGTTCACCAACGGCACCTCCGGGTTTACGGCCTCGTTCGGCTACGCCGTCGGCTTCCTGCTCGCGGCCGTGCTGGTCGGTCGACGCGCCGAGCAGGGCGGTACCCGCCGTCCCCTGAACACCGCAGGCGTGATGATCGCGGGCAACCTGGCGATCTACGCGGTCGGCGTGCCGTGGCTGATGTTCGCCGCGAACATCGGACTGGGCAAGGCGCTCGCCTTGGGCGTCCTGCCCTTCCTGGTCGGTGACCTCATCAAGGTCGCAGTTGCAGCCGGCGCGATGCCGAGTGCCTGGAAGCTGTCCGACAAGCACTGAGCTCCGCGTTCGAGAGGATCGGGTGGTCGCCTAGCGGCCACCCGATCCTCTTTCGTTCGCGGGCACCACATACTTGGTCAGCCAGTTCTCGACATGTAGGTGAGGAGTAAACGCTTGACGTTCGGGCTATCGGAGCAGCCGGCGGCCCGGAGACGCCTGGCTTGGCTACGCTTCCATCACCCCGCACAGGTGGTGGTCTTCGCGTTCGCTGCTGCTGTGCTCGTCGGCACTACGCTGCTGATCCTGCCCATCGCGAAGAACGGGTCCGGCAACGCGCCTTTCACAACGGCGCTCTTCACGTCGACCAGCGCCGTGTGCGTGACGGGGCTCGTCGTCGTCGACACCCCGTCGTACTGGTCGGGGTTCGGGCAGGCCGTCATCCTCGGACTCATCCAACTCGGCGGTTTCGGCATCATGACCTTCGCGTCGCTACTCGGACTGCTGGTGTCCCGCCGGATGGGCCTACGGACCAGGATGATCGCTGCAGCTGAAACCAAAAGCACGGGCCTCGGCAACTTGAAGTCGGTTGTCGCCGGCGTCGTGAAAGTCAGCCTGATCTTCGAGGCCCTCACCGCAGTTGCACTGTCGCTGCGATTCATTTTCGGATACGGCGAATCGGTAGGACGGGGCATCTATCTCGGCGTCTTCCACGCGATTTCGGCGTTCAACAACGCCGGTTTTGCCCTCTACTCCGACAACCTGACCCGGTTCGTCACCGACCCGTGGATCTGCCTGCCCATCGCAATGGCCGTGATCGCCGGTGGCTTGGGCTTCCCGGTGCTGTTCGAGCTTCGACGGCAACTACGCACACCAAAGCAATGGAGCCTGAACACCAAGATGGTGCTGAGCGTCACCGTCTCACTGCTGGTGGCAGGCTTCGTCTTCGTCACTGCGAGTGAGTGGAGCAACCCCGCCACCCTCGGCGCGCTGGACACCCCCGGCAAGATGCTGGCCGGGTTCTTCCAGTCCGTGGTGCCGCGCACTGCCGGGTTCAACTCCCTCGACTACGGGCAGATGAACGAAGGCACCCTGCTGGGTACCAACGTGCTGATGTTCATCGGCGGCGGCTCGGCGGGCACCGCAGGTGGCATCAAGGTCACCACGTTCATCCTGCTGTTCTTCGTGCTCTACACCGAAGTTCGCGGTGAGCACAGCGTCCAAGCCTTCGACCGGCGCATCGATAGCCGCACCACGCGCCAGGCGCTCACCGTGGTGTTGCTGGCCATCGGGGCTGTGATGACCGCGACCATCACCCTGCTCGCGATTACCCCGTTCACCACCAGCCAGGTCCTGTTCGAAGCAACGTCGGCGTTCGCCACGGTGGGCCTCTCGACCGGGATCACCGCCGATATGCCGACAGCGGCCCGGTACCTACTGATCGCTTTGATGTTCCTGGGCCGGTTGGGCCCGATTACGCTCGTGTCTGCGTTGGCGTTACGCGAACGCAGACGTCTCTACGAGCTTCCGGACGGTAGGCCCCTCATTGGCTAGGACACCCAAAGCACCCAGCACCAACGGTGTCGTCGTGATCGGCCTGGGCCGCTTCGGCAAATCTCTGGCGTTGGAACTGATGGAGGAGGGCACCGAAGTCCTCGGAGTCGACTTAGATCGCAAGATCGTGCAGTCGCTGGCCGGCCGCCTGACCCACGTCGTCCAAGCAGACTCCACCGACCAGGACGCCATGGTGCAACTGTCCGTCGGCGAGTTCGACCGCGCTGTCATCGGAGTCGGCACCGATCTCGAAGCCAGCATCCTGACGGCGTCCGTGGTGCTCAACCTCGGGGTGCAGAACGTGTGGGCCAAGGCCATCAGCTACGCACATGCCCGGATCCTCACCCAAATCGGCGTGCACCACGTGGTGCGCCCCGAACACGACATGGGTAAGCGGGTCGCGCACCTGGTTCGCGGTCGGATGTTGGACTACATCGAGTTCGACGACGGCTACGCGATCGTCAAGACGCAGCCGCCCCGGAGCATCTACGACCAGACGCTCGCCGACGCGCACATTCGGTCCAAATACGGCGTAACCATTGTCGGGGTGAAACGCGAAGGTCAGGCGTTCACCTACGCCACCCCCGAGACCGTCGTCACCGAAGGAGACCTGATCATCGTCTCCGGCCCGGAAGACCGCGTCGAACGGTTCGCCGAGCTGAACTGAACCGCGTGACCGGCACCCAGGGCAGGGTCGGTGGCCAGCAGCAACGCTATGGGAGATGCTGACCGTCATGGCGAGCATTTCCAGTCTGAACGGGGCGTTCCAATGACATCGACACCGCGCGTCGATAACGCTGTGGACTCCAATTTTCTCGACTCTGTGCGCCGGATGAGCTCGACCAGCGACGTATCCGCCCCGGTCGGCGCGCGGGACGCCAAGCGATCGATGCGGTTGTTCGACGCACAGCTCGGCAGCCGCCACCTCGATCTGGCCGCCCGCTGGTTGCAGACCCAGGGCCGCGGTTACTACACGATCGGCTCCTCAGGCCACGAGGGGAACGCCGCGGTCGCGGAGGCGCTGCGCCCGACCGATCCCGCGTTGTTGCACTACCGCTCAGGGGGCTTCTACCTCGTTCGGGCGAGCCAGATGCCAGGTCACGATGGTCTTCGCGACGTACTACTGGGCGTGGTCGCTGCCTCGGACGAACCCATGACCGGCGGGCGACACAAGGTCTTCGGAAACCATGACCTCGCGGTACTCCCCCAGACGTCCACGATCGCCTCACACCTGCCCCGGGCGGTAGGGGTGGCGTTCGCCATCGCGCGGGCGACGAAACTAGGAGTTGCCTCGAAATGGCCGAGTGACGCGGTTGCTGTGTGCAGCTTCGGCGACGCCTCGGTAAACCACTCGACCGCGGTCGGCGCCATCAACGCCGCTGCCCAGGGGTCCTTCCAGGGTTTGCCGCTGCCCCTGCTCTTCGTGTGTGAGGACAACGGAATCGGCATCAGCACCCGCACACCCAAGGGCTGGGTCGCGGCGAACTACTCCCGCCGGGCGGGCCTGAAGTATTTCGCCGCCAACGGCTGCGACCTAGCCGAGGCGCTGGAGGTCTCACAGGCCGCAGCCGATTGGGTTCGCCGACACCGCGCACCCGCATTCCTGCACCTCGACACCGTGCGGTTGATGGGCCACGCCGGATCGGACGTCGAGGCCGCCTACCGGTCACCCAAGGACATCGAGAGCGAGATGGCACGTGACCCGCTTCTGGGAACCGCCCGGTTGCTGATCAGCCGCGGCGCACTCTCCGCTGGGCAGGTCGTCCAGCTGTACGAGGACAAGCGCGAGGAGGTGATGGCCATCGCAGCCGAAGTGTTGCAGCGGCCCCAGTTGGCATCGGCTGCTGCCGTGACTGCTCCCCTGCAGCTCGATACCGCATTCGTCAGTGCTGAGCGAGTAGCCGACGGCGCCGATTTCCTCGCGCGCAGCAGGATGTTCGGGCCCATGTTGCCGGAAGATGAAGGCCCGCTCACGCTCGCCCAAGCGATCAACCGTTCGCTCGCGGACACGCTCGCCCAACACCCCGAAGCCATCGTGTTCGGCGAGGACGTGGCCCGCAAGGGAGGCGTCTACGGCGTCACCCGCGGTCTGCAGAAGAAAGCGGGTGCCGCCCGGGTCTTCGACACGGTGCTCGACGAGCAGACCGTCCTCGGCCTGGCCCTGGGTAACGCCGTCTCGGGGTTGCTTGCGATTCCGGAGATCCAGTACCTCGCCTACCTGCACAACGCCGAAGATCAGATTCGGGGCGAAGGGGCGACGCTGCCGTTCTTCTCGAACGGGCAATATACGAACCCGATGGTCGTTCGAGTCGCGGGCTACGGGTATCAGAAGGGGTTCGGCGGTCACTTCCACAACGACAACTCGGTGGCGGTGCTGCGCGACATCCCTGGCGTGATCATCGCGTCGCCGGCTCGCCCGGATGATGCCGCCGCCATGATGCGCACGTGCGTTGCCGCCGCGAAGACGCAGGGTCGGATGTCGGTCTTCGTGGAGCCCATCGCGAGATATCACACGAAAGACCTGTACGCGGATGGCGACGGCGGGTGGTGCGCACCGTATGCAGGGCCATCGGACTGGGCCGCTGCGCACGTGCCGATCGGCGAGGGTCGCACCTACGGCGACGGCACGGACCTGACCATCGTCACGTTCGCCAACGGGCTCTTCCTGAGTCTCCGAGCTGCCGATCGGCTCGCTGAGTCCGGCATCAATTGTCGGGTGGTTGACCTGCGATGGCTCGTTCCCTTACCGGTGGAGGACATCCTTCGCGAGGCTGCGGTGACAGGTCGGGTGCTCGTGGTCGACGAGACCCGTAAGAGCGGCGGGGTGTCAGAAGCGGTTCTGGCTGTACTGGTCGACAACGAATTCAACGGGCAGATTGCACGGGTGACGAGCGTCGACAGCTTCGTCCCGCTGGGTGCGGCAGCGGCCTTGGTGATGGTCTGCGAAGACGATATCGAGCGAGTTGCGCGCGAGATGATGGCCTCTGCTGGCCAGGCAGGACCCCTGGCCACCCGTGCTGAGTGATGTCGCCACTGGCGTCCTTGACCCCAGAAGGATGTAAGTCACCACTTCATGGAGGTTCCCTGTGCGCGCTGTTCTGCTCACTCGTTTCGGTGGTCCCGAGGTCCTGGAACTGCGTGATGTGGCTTTCCCTCGCCCTGGCCCTGGAGAGGTCGTCGTCGACGTCGCTGCCGTGTCACTGAACAACACCGACGTGTGGACGAGGTCGGGGGCCTACGGAGCGAGTGAGCCCGCAGGCTGGCTGGGACCCATTTCTTTTCCCCGTATTCAGGGCGCCGACGTGTGCGGCTACGTCGCGCAGGTCGGTGAGGGCGTCGACCAGGGCCTCGTGGGGAACCGGGTGCTACTCGACCCGGTGCTGCGGTACAGCGATGGCCCTGAGCCTCTGGTGCAAGAGGTGCTGGGCAGCGAAGCCGATGGTGGTTACGCCCAGCAGGTACTGGTGCGGGCCGAACGGGTCCACGACGTGACAGGGTCACCCCTGACCGACGAGCAGTTGGCGTGTCTGCCGATCTCCTACGGCACAGCCATCGGAATGTTGGAACGAGCGCGCCTGCGATCCGGCGAGACAGTGCTGGTGACTGGCGCCTCCGGCGGAGTCGGGCTGGCGCTGGTCGGCCTCGCCGCCGCACGCGGGGCGAGGGTGATTGCCCTCAGCTCGGCGGACAAGGCCGATGCGGTCCTCGCAGCCGGGGCCGACGCCGTGGTCGACCGCAAGCTGGGCGACATCGGCGAACAAGTGGTCGAGCTGGTGCCCGGCGGTTTGGACGCGGTCGCCGACGTGGTGGCCGGCGGGTTAAGGGCTACCGTCATGCCGCACCTGCGGGCGGGGGGCCGCTGGGTCATCGCCGGCGCGGTGGCCGGGCCGGTCATCGAGCTGGACCTGCGGGGCCTCTATCTGCGCTCGATCTCGCTCCTCGGATCGACCATGCACACCCCGGACCAGTTTGACGTTCTCGTCGCTGCGGCCAACGCCGGCACCGTCACGCCGGTAGTGGCCCGCACCTTCGCCCTGGAGCAGGTTCGGGCAGCTCACGAGGAGTTCGAGCGGCGTGAGCACGTGGGCAAGCTGGTGCTACTGCCGTGATACCGATCAGC
>JBBPZD010000077.1:0-6776 GCA_038199265.1 Actinomycetales bacterium
CCACGAAGTTCTCCGCTGCGCTCCGATACTTCGCGGGGGCCCCGACGCCTGAGTCTCCCCACGAAGTTCTCCGCTGCGCTCCGATACTTCGCGGGGGCCCCGACGCCTGAGTCTCCCCACGAAGTTCTCCGCACGGCTCACTTCGGCATGGTCAGATCGGGTGGGAACGCCCCGCTGACCATGCCGCTGCGAGTTGAAGGATGTTGAGGCCGACGAGCAGCAGCAACGCGGCCTGCCAGTCACCCGTGACCCCGTGCAGTACTCCGACCATGAACGGTCCAGCGGCTGCGAGCAGATAGCCGACTCCCTGCACGATCGAGGACAACTGCGGCGTCACGGTCGGGTCACTCGATCGCAGGCTGATGAGCAGCAACGCGATGGGGAAGGTGGCGCCAGTGCCTATGCCCAGCGGCACCACCCAGATCAGGGGGTCGACGTTCGGCGCGAGTAGCAGCCCGGCCCAGGCGACCAAGGGCAGGACCGAAGTACCGATTGCAACGGCACGTTGATCGCGCATCCGAGTAGCGATGATGGGCACCAGCAGCGATGCCGGGATTCCGAGCACGGCAGCCAGCGATAGCAACGCCCCGGCCGTTCTCGGATCAGTACCGCCGTCCTGCAGGATCGAGGGCAGCCAGGTCACCATCGCGTAGAACCCGATCGACTGCAATCCCATGTAGGCGGTGAGGCTTCTGGCAGTCGGATGGCGCAGCAGGCGTAATCCGCTGTGGTGGGTGGGCAACGTCGAGGTCACGATGGCCCGGGTGCGGTGCCTCCACTGATGCGGGGCCCAGGCGAACAAGGCAGCGGCTGCCAGCAGGCACCAGAAACCAAGCGGGACCCGCCAGCCGGCGCTCCACAGACCTGCGAGCGGGACGGCCGTCAACGCCGCCAGGCCGGAGGACATCGCGAGAGTCGAGGTGTAGAGGCCGGTGATCGGACCGATCCGGTCGGCGAAGTCGCGGCGCACCAGTGCAGGCAACAGGACGTTGCCGATAGCGATCGCACCACCAGCGACCGCCGTTCCCACGAACAACAGGGCCGAACCGCCTAGTACACGCACGAACGTTCCGGCAACCAGCAAGACGACGGCGACCGAGATTCCGGCATCGACGCCGAGGCGGCGAACCAACCAGGGCCCGGCGAACGCGCCGAGGCCGAAGCAGAGCACCGGCAGCGTCGTCAGCAGTGCGGCCGCTGTGGAGCCGAGGCCCAGATCGTCTTGTAACGGGGGCAGCACGGGCCCGATGACCACCACCGACGGACGAAGCACAGTGGCGATCGCCAGGACGCCCAACAGTGTCCAGCCGATCCGGCCACGACGCTCAGCCCCGCTCATCATGTGCCTGCCACCTTGCGTCGATCGTCCTTGACCCAACCGGGTCCAGGCCATCTTAGGAAGCCGATGCAGTAGGCGCAGGATGGTCCGTGTGCGGGCGGGGACAGCAACGAGCCCGGACCAACTGGTGTCGGTCCGGGCTCGTCAGTGGCTATCTCAGACGGACAGGTGCTGTCCGACGAAGATCAGGTTCGGGTTGTTGATCGAGCCCTTGTTCATTGCGAACAGGCTCTCCCAGCCGCCCTTGATGTCGTACTTCTGAGCGAGCTTGCTCAGGGTGTCACCCGCGTGCACGGTGATGGTGCGACCGGTTGCCTTGGTCGAGACCTTCGGCGACACGTTGCGGTGGGTGGTGGTGTGCTTCTTGGCAGTGAACTGCTTGGTGCTCTGCTGCGGGGTGTTGTGCTTGTGCGTGCGCTGCTTTTGAACCGCCTGCTTCTGCGCGCTGCGCTTGACAGTCGAACTCTGCTTCTTGACCGTGGTCTGCTTCTTTGCGGCCGGGCGAGTGGTGCTGCGGCTGGACTGCTTCTTCTCAGCGCGCTGCGGCGCTGCGGCAGAGTTGCCGCCGCGGGTCAGGCCGGCCTTCTTGGAGCAGACAGGCCATGCACCGGGGCCCTGGCCGGCGAGGACTCGCTCGGCAACCGCGATCTGTGCTGACCGGCTGGCGCCAGCAGCGCTGCCCTGGCCGCCGTAGGCGGCCCAGGTGCTGGGCGTGAACTGTAGGCCGCCGGAGAAGCCGTTCCCGGTGCTGATCGACCAGTTGCCACCGCTCTCGCAGGCAGCGACGCGGTCCCAGGTGGAACCTGAGGCGGCGTTGGCGCTGCTGGCAGTGGCGAGGCCGCCACCGAGCATTGCGGTGCCGACGGCTCCGACGGTGATCAAACGGGTTTTCGTTGAGGTGTTCCTCATGTGTGAACCAGAATCCTTTCCTGACGCTCGCCTACGGAGTTAGCTGTCGGGTCGGGCGGTCAGGTGCCCTGGCAGATGATCTCTGCTTAAACCCCGGTGGGTCTCCATAAATAAGAGACCCGGTTGGGTCCCCCGTCCTCGCCGTACCCGGGACGTTCCCGGCAGATGGTGACGACGGGCGAGGTTAAGCGCGTCGTCACGAGGGCTGAATCGTGCCGTTGGTTGGCACGCCCCGAGATGAGGACGGCAACCATGCCGACTGCCATCCCGATGTAGAGGACGGTACGTGACCATTTCGTTACCTGACAAACCGAGGGGAGGTCAGGAGGGCCCGAAGACCCGAAATCACCGTCTTGAACACTAGGATCTTCCTCCGTGACCGGCGCCCAGTTGCTGCCTCAGATGTTGCTCGCCGGGGTCCTGTTCCTCTCCGGCGCAGCCGAGCTCCGTGCGCCGCTGGACGTGCCTGCCGGGTTCGTCGCCCTTTGTGCCAACGGTGTTTCCGGGCGGGTCGTCAGGGCGGTATTCCCTTGGGGAGAAAAGGTTCTCGGAGTTTCAGTGCTCGTTTTCTGGGGCTGGCCACTGGCCGTTCAGGTGCATTCGCGGCTGGGTTGATGACGACCTATCTGATGCTGGTGGATCGGGTCGTCCGCTCCGGGCGGAGCGCGAAATATGCTTGCTTCGGGACCTTCTCGGCAGGTGCCGTTGAAGGGTCCATAGTGATTCGCAACACGTTCCTTGTCGTGGGCGCGATTCTGGTGGTCGGACAAAGATTTCTGGGGGGCGGCCAGTGGTCGGTGCCGACGGGCAGCTATCCGAGGCTCAGTACGCCGAGAGCACCGAGGGAGATCAGCCAGCTGACGAAGCTGCCGACCAGGAAGTACTCGGTCACCGCGTCGATGCCCAGGCCTGACACCTGCTGACGCCCCGAACGGCGCGACTGCAGTTCAGGGAAACGAATCAGTCCCTTCGCGGCGATCACCAGCCCGGCGGCAGTGGCCTGCCCAGCCATACCGAGACCCAGGATGAACAACCGCTCCATCGGGCCGAGTAGTCGCCCACCGCGTAGTTCGTCCGACGGTTGGGGCTGGCCATCCGGTTTCACTGCGCCGATCGCGGTCAGCACCAGCCGTACAAGTTCGTTACCCGTCGCAAGCTGCAGCGCGCCCAGGCCTAGGACGAGCAGGAAGCGGTCGGGGGAAAGGTCCTGTAGTGCGGGAAACGCGCTCTGCCGTAGCCAGGATCCCAGTCCGCCGCCAGCACTGCTGGAGCTGCCTGCAGCGAGGATCACCACCAGGACGGTGCCGGCGAACACCGTGAGCGCAATGGCTTCCCCGTGTCGGCGGGTTCCGGCTCGGGTGCAGGTCCACCGCCAGGCGCCCGTGCCTGCTCCCGCCAGGACAAGTAGCACCACATCGGCCGGCGCGTGCAGATCGGCCAGGATTGCGATGGCGAGCAGGCACACCGGCCCGATGGCGTAGCCGGCGACACTCCATCGCGCTCGCACCAGATCGGCCACCCCGACCGCGAACAGAAACCCACCCAGGACGCTCATCGCACGGATGCCAGTTCACGCGCAGCGTTCACGATGACCTCCAAGCCGCCGGAAACGACGCGTTGGGAGATAGCTGATGGCGAGACACCCTCAGTTGAGGCGATCGCAGTCCGCGACTCACCCCCGGCGAGTCGGCGCAGGATGCGTAGGGATCGTTCATCCAGCGATGAAAGCAGTTGGTCCTGACATAGGAGTGCTGCGTTGACAGCTCCAGCGCTCGGCCCGGGGGCCGAGCGGGTGTGGCCCGCGGGGCGGTAGACCGAACGCACGGCGTGGGTAGCTGCATGCAGCTGCGCGGCCTTGGCCGCTTCGATCGCCTCCCGTGCGGCCCACCACGCGGATCCGTCCTGGGTACCGGACTGTGCATCGAGAATGAGGGTTTCACCCCAGCCGAAGCCGAATCGCGCCCACACGTCGGGCATCAACGCCAACCGGATTCGGAACGCTGCATCCAGGGCGAACCCGAGGTTGGAGTAGCTGCCCTGAAACTCATCGCCTACGGTGATCTGCAGTGCAGTCGCTGTGGGCACCGCGCGACCCACTGCATCTAGCGCCGAGCTCAGCTGATCGTGCAGCTCGCGCCGGTCGACGGCGTGACGGGAGTCGACGATGTCGCCAATCAGGGTGGCCTTGAAAGCTGAAGCATCTGGCTTCAATACTGACATTTGAAGATGATAGCTTCATGTGTCGAGTGAGGGAATGGTTGTGAAACAGCTCGCTGTCGTCGTCATCGGGTTGGCCGGTGTCGCTGCTGCTTTCGGCATCGCGATGAGATGGTGGGACCGCGCAGGACTGGCGCCGATAGTCCAGTCGCTTTTCCCGCTGTTCGGGGTCCTCGCGGTCCTCGTTTTCCTCGCCGCGCTGGCGCTTGGTCTCGGCACGCATGCCGGGCGGCGGCCGATGCTGGCGTTGATCCCGTTGGCCGTGCTCGCTGGCATCCCGTTGACCTTGGCAGTGCCCACCTTGCGATCTCACACCGTGCCGGCGCGACAGGATGACGAGACCATCATGATCTCCAATATGGAGTTCGGTGCTGCGTCAGCGACGAATATCGTGCAGGCCGTGCGAGCGCACCGGGTGCAGACGCTCGTCCTGGTCGAGGTCACCCCGGATGGTCTACGCAGACTGGATGAGGCCGGGCTGCGTTCGCTCCTGCCGCAACGCGTGGGCGCGACTCGAACCGACTTTCGAGGCACGCTCATCGCGAGCGCCCACCCCTTACAGGAACGCAGCGCTCCGGTGCCGGAGGGCAGCGCATCGATGCCCGCCGCGCAGGTACAGACGGGCTCGGGCTCCTACCTCCTGCGCGGCGTGCATACCTATGCGCCACTACCAGATCTGGCGGCGAAATGGCGTGCAGGGCTCGCCGACCTGAGCGGCTGGAGTGCTCGCCAACCAGGGGGTCAACCCCTCGTCCTGGCGGGCGACTTCAACTCCTCCAGTGCGATGCCGGCCTTTCGTCAAGCGACGAAAGGCCTGGTCGATGCGCAGCGCGCTACGGGCAGCGGGTGGGTGCGCACCTGGCCGAACGGCAAATCGGTGCCCCCGTTCGTCGCACTCGACCATGTGCTGGTGAAGGGTTTCGACGTCGTGGCTTCGGGATCCGTCGAAATCCAGGACACCGACCACCGGGCGGTATGGGCCCGAGTTCACCTGCGCTGACCCACCGGTGTCACCAGGGACGCTGCACGCTCAGATCACGCGGGTCGTCCTGGGTGCTCCAGCCCTCGGTCTCGTCGAACGAGTAATGCAGAGACGGTCCGAACCCGACGAGAGCGCGCAGGCCGTCGATCAACCGCTCGACGTGGTCGGCTCGGGTGGCCAGTCCGATGCTGGCGCGGACGGCGGTGGCGCCGTCTCCCAGGATGTTGTCGCAGAGCAGGTGTGCGCAGAACCGGCCGTCGCGCACCGAGATGCCGTACTCGTCGGACAGCACCAGCGACACCAGCGACGGGTCGTACCCATCGACGGTGAAGGTGACGACTCCTACATTGGGCCGGTCATCACCGAGGACGGAGATGAGTCGCACACCGTCGATCGCGCGCAGGCCACTACGCAGCCGGTCTGCGAGGGCCTTCTCGTGCTGCTCGATCTCGTCGTGGTGGGTACTGATGGTGTGGCAGGCCGTCGCGAGCGCTATCGCACCGATGGCGTTCGGGGTGCCGCCTTCGTGGCGGGCTGCACCCGGCTGCCACGCCGTGTGCCGGTGGGTGACCCGCGCCGTCGCTCCGCCGCCCGGTAGATAGGGCGCGGCCAGGTCGAGCCAATCGCGACGCCCGATGAGGACGCCGGTTCCGAAGGGGGCATAGAGCTTGTGACCGGAGAACGCCACCCAGTCGGCGCCGAGTTGCGCCAGGTCGATCCGCCGGTGCGGCGCGAGTTGGGCGGCGTCCACCACCGTGCGTGCGCCGAGCTGCCGTGCGACCGCGATCAGTTCCTCGATCGGCCATACCTCCCCGGTGACGTTGCACGCCCCGGTGATGACGACCAGCTTGGTAGGTGCCTCGCTGGCCTGCAGGGCCGCGCGCAGCAGGTCGACAGCGTCGGTGGCACTGTTCGGAACTGCCAGGCGGGTGCAGGCGCGTCGGCCCCAGGGCAGTAGTGCGGCGTGGTGGGCTGATTCCCACGCGAACACCTGCGTACCGCGCGGTACGCAGTGCGCGAGCAACGCCAGCGAATCAGTCGTGTTGCGGGTGAAGACGACCTCGTCGCCCGACCGTGCGCCGACGAACTCACCGATGGCCACACGCGCCTGTTCGAACCAATCGGTCGTCACGCGGCTGGCGAGCCCTGCGCCGCGGTGTACGGAGCCGTAGCTGGGCAACGCCAGATCGACGGCGTCCTTCACGCTGACGAGGGCGGGTGTCGTCGCGCCGTGGTCGAAATTGGCGGCATCCACGACCGTTCGGTGGACGGTGGGCACGCCGTGATCGTGTGCGACGGTCAGCGGCAACCGAGCCTCGACCTGAGGCA
>JBBPZD010000078.1:0-23067 GCA_038199265.1 Actinomycetales bacterium
CGTCCCGAGTGTGTCAGTTGGCCGTCAACAAAATCTGCACTTCGTCGCGTGTCACTTTGCGATGGATACCTGCGCCACTTCGGCGTCGATGGGCACACCCACGTAGCGGCCCCGGATCGCGTCGATCAGGGTGCGGGCACGGTCGGTGAGCAGCATCTGGCCATCGACCTCGTGCTGCACACGGCCCTTGGTGACGATTACACCGAGGTCGGCGCCCTTCCAGCGGTAGTCCCCGGCGCCGTAGACGCGCAGGAAGAACGCTTCCCCCTCGTTCTGCAGCTGGTGCCAGTCCAGGGCAGCCCGGCGGAAGACGAGGTCTCCGGTATCGGTCAGGGTGTACTGCCCGGTTGCCGGTGCATTGGTGATGGCCTGTGCCCCGGGAGCTGTTTCCTTGACGATCATGTGCGACCACTCGTCAGCACCGGAGATGCGCTGCCAACGCTCGTTGATCTCATCGGCGTCGATGTCGATCTCGACGTCGAGGTAGTCCAGCAGGTGGAACAGGAACAACGGCACGTCGGCGTAGGCACCGGCGGTTACGTTGGTGATGGCCGAAGCGCCGCTGATGCGGGGGTTCAGCTCACCGAGGTAGACCTCATCGTCGTTGACGTCGACAAGGACGTCGACCTCGAAGAAGCCCCGGTAACCCTCCTGGCCAATCCGAGCACCGAGCCGACGAACCAGGTCGGTTGCCTTGGCGCGGGCGGTATCGGTCAGCACGGCGGGGTACATCTCGTTGCCGCACCAGCCGCCGCGGTAGGGCGTCAGCTCGGGGTGGCCGGTCAGTTCGCTCATGATCGGACCGACGACGGTGCCGCAACTGGTGAGCACTGCCTCGATCGCCACCGGATAGTTGTGGATCCGGCGCATGATCTTGACCTCGTGGCCGACGATCCCGTCCTGGTGCTCCGTGAAGGATTCCGGCCCGTCGACGAAGTACGTCGTCTTGCCCGAATCCCCGTAGGCGGACTGGATGACGAGATCGTTGCCGAGGCCGGCGCCCTTCGTCACGACCTGCAGGCTGTCCCAATCATCAACTGTGGCAATGACGTTGGGCACACTTGGGACACCGGCTTCATCGGCCAGGCGGGTGGTGACCAGTTTGGAGTCGAGGCGGTGGCGCAGCTCGGCGGGGGGCAGGATCAGATCAAAACCGGCGTCCTCGCAGATCTGCTCGGTCTTCTCATCGACGAACACCATGGCAACCTTGGGGCGAACGCCCTCGGGGGTCTTGGAAGCGATGTAGGCGCGGACCTCGGCGTTCTCCAGGAGCCAGTGGTTGATCTCCTCGCCGCTCTCGAACTCGACGTACGGCTTGTCCAACGGTGTGAAGACCCGCGGGTGCGCGCCGTCCCATCCGTCGTAGTAGGTGATGTAAGAAAAGTTGCGCACCCAACGGTCTAGTCCGAGCAGGTTGAACGGCGTGGCGCCGAAGAAGAAGACGGGCACGGTGTTGGTGCGCAGAGCGTGACGGATCTCGGAGATGTTCCGCAGTGCTTTCGATGGAGCAGGTGAGGCTGGAGCGAATGCTGCGTCCGTGCCGAGGCTGATCTCGCGATCTCCGGGCGCAGTGACCTCCGGTGCAGCAGCTTCGACAACGGGGGTGACCTCAGCCACCGAGGCGCTGGCTACCTTCTTCGTCGCGGTCTTTTTCGTCGCGGCGCGCTTCGCAGGAGCCTTCTTTACTGGGGCCTTCTTTACCGTGGCCTTCTTTGCAGCGGCTGCCTTCGTCGCTGCTGCTTTTGCGGGGACGGACTTCGGCGCGGCAGGCTTTGCAGCGGCCGACGTAGTGGCGCTTGACGCCGCCTTCGGAGTCGCCGGGTCCGTTGCCCCTGCAGTGGTTTTCTTCGTCGCCATGAGGTCACCTTTGCTCGATACGGCACACTGCCTTGCGGGTCATCATGGTGGATCGGTTCGGGTGTGGCCACCTCTTCAGGAGTCCTAGGCTCAGGTCATGCCCTCGCCCCTCATCGTCTCTGCAAGCCGTGCTGTCCCGGTCCCAGTGGAGGATGCGTTCGAGCGAACCCTGACCACCCCTCTGCCGCAACTGTTTTCACGTCGCTACGGCGCGTTGCCGGCGATCAAGGACGCCTCTGGGGCGGACGAGCCGTGGGGGAGCGAAGTCGGTCAGACCCGCACGATTCGGACCGCCGACGGCGGTTCGATGCGTGAGACGCTGCTACAGGTAGACCGGCCGCATTCCTTCGCATACCAGATCGGTGCCATCAGGGGGCCGATGATGGTGCTGGCCGCGTCTGCTGAAGGGACCTGGTCCTTCGAGCCAGCCGGGACCGGCACCAGAGTCACCTGGTCGTGGACGGTGCGCGCCGCGACCGCGGCGAGCGGGCTGGCGATGCCGGCGTTCGGACGGATGTGGGATGGCTATGCACGCCAAGCCCTCGAGGAGCTGGAGACGGTTCTGATCGGTCCCCAGGCCTGATCGACCACGGGATGGACAAGGCGGCGCGGAGCTCAACCCGTGCGCGTCGCGCTGCCCCAGCTCATCGCGAGGCCTGAACAGGAACTCCGCGGCGTTCTCGGCGAGGTGATCATGGGCCAGTCAACTGCGGGGACAAGGCAGAACCCGGATCGCCTGCGGGAGTGGAGGCGGGCCTCGTCCAGGAGCTACCTGCGCTGACGATCAATGCGCTGCGCGGTTACGGCCTGAGAACGTGGCGAAAAGCACGGTATCTCGCGGCAGATGAATGAGTTGGCTTTATCCAATCAGAAGAAGGCGGCCGAAGCGCGGGGTGCGGAACAATCAAAGATGAAGTTACGCCCGTCCTCATTCCGCACAGGAAGGTGATTCTGTGGTGTTGGACACCGATGAGTTCATCAATCGTGCATCGTCGGCCAAGGGGTTCGCGGGCTTGAGGCCGGTGCCCGACAAAGAGGGCGGCGTCGCTGCGCTCAACGCATCCGGTATCAACGATGGGTATGGGCCCTGTACCGGCCTGCACCACGGCACTGCAGCTCGCGGACATCCGATCGGAGCCTCCGGCTGCCGGAGTCTCCTGAGGTCGAGCGCTGGCCGATGAGAGCAACCTGAACAACCATCACTGAGGAGATTGAAATGGCACAGAAAACGGCCTACGTCACCGGCGGTATGGGCGGTATCGGAACTGCGATCTGCCAGCGTCTGCACAAGGAGGGCTTCAAGGTCGTCGCGGGCTGCGGGCCCACGCGCGACCACGCCAAGTGGATGGCGGAGCAGAAAGAAGCGGGCTACACCTTTTATGCATCGGCCGGCAACGTCGGCTCCTGGCAGTCGACCGTCGATGCGTTCACCAAGACCAAAGACGAGCACGGAACCATCGATGTGTTGGTCAACAACGCTGGCATCACCAAGGACCGGATGTTCCTCAAGATGACGCGCGAGGACTGGGATGCAGTGATTGAAACGAACCTCAATTCGATGTTCAACGTGACCAAGCAGGTTGCCGCAGACATGGTCGGCAACGGCTGGGGGCGCATCATCAACATCTCCTCAGTCAACGGTGCGAAGGGCCAGGCAGGCCAGACCAACTATTCGGCCGCGAAATCCGGCATGCACGGCTTCTCGATGGCGCTGGCCCAGGAGATGGCGACCAAGGGCGTCACGGTGAATACGGTGAGCCCGGGGTACATCGGCACCGAGATGGTTAAGGCGATCCGCAAAGACGTGCTGGCCAAGATCGTCGGAACGGTGCCGGTCAAGCGACTGGGCGAGCCGAGTGAGATTGCCTCCATCGTGGCCTGGTTGGCGTCGGAGGAAGGTGGCTACGCAACCGGCGCCGAGTTCGCGGTCAACGGTGGGCTGCACATGAGCTGACGGTGCTGTCGGTGCTGTCGGCGTAGCCGACCAACGGACCTGACAGGTCTTCCAGGTCAAGGTGTAGCCACCTGCATCTCGGTGAGTACCCCTCGCACGACGAGTAGTCCGCGTCCCGGGCGTGGCCGGTCCATCGGGCCTATTCGGACTCCGAAGACATCGCCATCATGCCTTCCGGGCTGCAGCAGGACGCCGGTCTGGCGGCGGCGGAGTTCCGGAGCCATCCCCCTGAAGGTGTTTGCGAGATCTGACGCGTTTCCACTCGCGCAGAGGACCGCCCCGGTCGATCTGCTGCGCGCGAGGTGCTCCAGAAGTGCAGGCTCGGCCGGCATGCCGGTGAGCTGATCGAGATCATCAATCAGGATTGCGCCGTCCGGGTGTTGCTCACACCACTCTGCGACAGCCCGGAGATCGTCGTGAGCGAGTCGAACAAGGTTCATTGGCAACGCGATCCGCGGGCTGATGGCGCTGATCCAGGCCACGGGACGTTCGGTGGGCAACATAATCGCCAATGACGCCAGAGCGGTACTGCGACCGCTGCGCGATGGACCGCAGATCAGCCACCCGGCATCCCCTCGCTCCCCGAGAGGAAGCGAAGCGGTCCCGTCTACGGTTGCGCCGATGGGTACCGAACCGGTGTCGACTTCGGCTAGCTCGGCCAGGGTGACTGCGTAGGGGAGTGCACCGATCAAGACAGGAGCGCCTGCACCGGCGTAAGTGCGAGTTTGGCCTGTGGGAGTGGCGATCTTCGGTGTCTCGGGAGGTGCGCCCACCAGCGCGAACTGGAGTTCCTGTCCACCGGGCAGGAGTAGTCCGCGCCCCGGTGGCATAACGGACGGGATCTGGGCAGAGCGCAGCCCGGCCATCAGCAGGTCCGAGGGATCGGCCATTCGCAACGCCACCGTGCTGGAAAACAGGGCGTTCACCCTGCCGGACAACAACGAACGACCACCGGTGGCCAGCACGCTGACCCCGACTGCAGCGCCATCGCGAAGCACCTGGCCGATCCGATCTTCCAGCTCTCCGACGGTGTGCTCACTGCTCAACTCCTGGAAGATCTCCCAGCCATCGATGATCAGCAGGATGCGGGGGTCGAGGCCCGCAGATTCGGTTCCGACGTCGTCCGAGGGTGTCTGGAAGCCTGCAGATCCACATCGCAGTTGGCGCTGGGCGATCATCGTCGTCAACCAATTCACGAGGCGCAGGGTGCGTGACAATTCGTCGCGCAAGATCAGCCCGCCACAGTGCGGCAAGCTGCCCAGCTCGCCCAGGCTCCCGCTGCCGTCCAGTACATAGAGGTGCATTCCGTTGTTGTCCCAGAGCGCTGCTGCAGATTGTGCTGCTGAGCGTGCGACTGTCGTCCTGCCGCTGCGTGGGCCACCGATGATCGCCAGGTGGCCGTCCGACACAGGGTCCCACCCGATGCCGACCTGCTCCTGGTCGTCGGGCAGATCGACCTGCCCGAGAGCTATCGCTTCTTGAGTGGGCGCGCGAAGTGCGAGGTTGCGTAACACTGCCGCCGACGGGTGCGTGGGCCGCAGTACCGAACGCAAGGGTGGCAGCCACGGGGATTTCGGTGCGGGACCGGGGTGGGTCCGTGAAGCGGTCGAGATGGTCTCCAGGAGTACCTCCAGGCCCGACAACTGCGCAGTGCTGGAGCTTTCCGGCCACACTGGCTGGCCCGATACGGGGTCGACACGTGCTATTTCGATGGGTCGCGTGCCAGTGCTCGGCGGGGCACCTGTCCACGCTGTCTGCAGTACGTACGGCTTGCCGCCACCTGTTCGAACAATGGCCCGTCCGGGCAGGGTCGCGGGGATCGAAGCCGCAGCGCCGGTCTCGATGACATCGTGGGAGTCGGAGACGTCTCGCACCCGCAGCGCGATCCGCAGGTTGATGTTCGCGCGCATGTCCGGCGACACAACTCCTGCCGGTCGCTGGGTGGCGAGGATCAAGTGAATGCCCAGCGATCGCCCGACGGCCGCGATTCGTACCAGGCCGTCGATGAACTGCGGCAACTCCTGCGACAGGATCCGGAATTCGTCGATCACGATGCACAGCCGGGTGAGGGGCGTGGGCTGACAGGATCGGTCGAATGCGGCGATATCGCTCGCCCCCGCCGATGCGAGCAACCGCTCGCGACGGCGCACCTCGGCCTCCAATGAGCGGAGCGCCCGGGTTGTCAGATGCGCGTCGAGGTCCGTGACCAGGCCGAGGGTGTGTGGTAGCCGGGCACACTCTTGAAACGCGGCGCCGCCTTTGTAGTCGACGAGCACGAACGAAAGTCGACTCGGCGGGTTCGTCAACGCGAGCGACGCGATCAAGGTCTGGAGCAGCTCGGACTTTCCCGCCCCGGTTGTGCCCGCGACGAGTGCGTGCGGACCATCGCTCGCGAGGTCGACCCACACCGGCCCGTCGGTGCCCTCTCCGAGCAGCGCTCGGAGGCTGACGTGTGGAACTGCCCAAAGACGCTGGACTGCGTCTGCGTCGTCCAGTTCCAGTCCCATCTCCGATCGCACCAGATCGGCGTGATTCACGCGATCGGGCACCCGCCGGAGGGCGGCGGATGGACCCGCGTCCACGAGGCAAGCCAGTGATCGTGCCGTCGCCGGGGCCAGCTGCGCAATGGCGAGGTCTGGGCGGAAAGCAACGTCATCCAGGTAGGCGAGATCGGCGCGTTCGACCCGAACCGTCGTTGCACACCCGGCGGGCAGTCGTGCATGCCGCTCATGCAGGGCCAGCACCGCCAGGCCGTACGACGACGCATGCTCCACCAGGTCGGACACGGCCGCAACCCCGGTGACCGGTCCATCCAGGATCAGCAGGGTGTGCGGAGGTTCTGATTCAACCGGGGTCGCGAACTGTGCGCACCACCGCAGGAACGCCTCGTCCTCGGCGTCCGCGACGACGATCTGCGGTGCAGAAGCAGGCTCTGCGAGGAGGTGGGGCAGCGGGCCCATCGTGGACCAGCGTTGCTGGGCGTGCCGATCCGAGCACACGATCGCCATCCGCAGGTCGACTGGTGAGTGCCACGCAGCCACCTGGATCAGCACCCCCAGAGTCATCGCGCGGCGATGCGGCCCGCTCAATCCCACTACGCGTGGTTGGTCCAGCGAGAAGGTGATGGGGACATCATCGACCTCTAGCGGGCGCGGAACGCCGGTGCCGGTTCCTACTTTCACAGTGCTCGGTAAAGACCCGATGCCAAGGCGCACGCTGAGGTAGTCCGGGTGGCCGGGACCTCGTTGCCAGACCGAAGCCGCGCGGAACGCGACGTCATGAGATGCCCGAGTGATGGGCGGAGCCATGCGACGCCGCAGGTTCTGCTCGACGCGAAGTGCGGTTGCACAGTCGTGTTCGAATGCCGTCATAGCCACCGTGTGGGCGCGCTCATCAGCGTGATGACGGCCACGTGAGGAACCCCGGTCGCCGACGTACTGGGCAACGACCATCACCGGGCTGAGGAGCGCGAAGATCGCAAAGATCGGATTGTGCAGCACCGCAACCATGGCTGCTGCGAGGATGAGCGGCACGGTGGCCGCCACCCAGGGAAAGCCCCGTCGTTGCGGCGCAGTCGGAGGCACCGGTTCGACCAGGGTTACGTCCGGGAGGTGCAGCAACGTCCGAGGCGATCGATAAACGAGGTATCGACCGGACTGGTCCGTAGTGGTTTCCTCGGGCACCCGTGCTGGCCTCTGCAAGGTGAGCGTGCTGCCGCCTATCCGAAGTCGCTGGCCCATCCGAAGTTCGGTGAATCGATTCGAGACCGTGATCGCATCGATACTTGTGCCGTTGGTCGAATTACAGTCCCGCACAACAGCTCGTCCATGTTCGATCAAAACCTCGCAGTGCAGTCGGGACAAGTCGCTGTCCCGAAGGTTCAAATGGTTCATTGCACCCCGCCCGACGCTCATCGCGTGCTTCGTCAACGGGGCTCGAGCCCCCACGCAGGGCCCTTCGATTGCGACCAGATCCAGAAGATGGGCGGGCGCTTCCCCTTCGCGTACGTCACTTACAACGGCGAAGTTGACGAGGGGCGCAGTTCCCAACACGGCGTCGGGGGACAACCTCATCGACCCCACATAGACAGCACCGGGCGCACCCAGAGCTGTTGCCACTTGCGTCCAGGTGACGAGGCGGGGTCCTCGAATGCACCAGTCGCGCAGCAGTCCGGTGCTTGCCTGCACGGTGGTCAGACGCAAGGTCAGCTGTGCGGCGAACGAATTCTGCATCGCCGCAGTATCGATCTCGGTGACAGATGAGCGGGTGCCCCCGCACGGTGTCTGTGGACAACGCAGCCCGCCGTCCATCTGGTGAGAACCGGCCGAAACAGCGGCACGAAAATTTGTGGATAAGTCCGACTGGGCGCGCCAGGTGTGCTTGCATAAGGGCCTTGTTTGCACGGTGCGAACTGGATTGTCGTCGCTGGAGGGGGGTGGGTATGGACGGGATTCAGGTGGTCGAAGACGAGGTGCGTGAGCTGATTCGGCGCCAGCGGCTGGACCCGATGACGGAGGCGGACCAGTTGCACGGTCTGGTCGGCGACGTCATCCGAGACTACGAGGAGCGCAGCCTGCACGGCGGGATGGCGCCGCTGGGAGATGTAGGGCGCGCGACTCGCGCGGTTCTCGACTCGGTCGTTGGATTCGGCCCGTTGCAGGCCTACCTCGACGATCCGGGCATCGAAGAAATCTGGATCAACGACCCTGCTCGGGTATTCGTCGCCCGTTCGGGTGTCGCTGAGTTGACCTCGACGATCCTCACCACGGAGCTGGTCAAGAATCTGGTGGAGCGGATGCTCAAGCCATCAGGGCGCCGGATCGACCTTTCCTCCCCGTTCGTCGATGCCTCACTGCCCGATGGCTCCCGACTGCATGTCGCGATTCCCGACGTGACGCGGTCGCACTGGTACGTCAACATCAGGAAGTTCGTGGCACGCGCCCACCAGCTCGACGACCTGGTCCGGCTCGGCACTCTTACTCACGCGGCCGCGCGATTCCTGGCCGCTGCCGTCAGTGCCGGGTTGAATATTTTGGTAGCCGGTGGCACGCAAGCCGGTAAGACCACGATGCTCAACTGCCTTGCGGCTGCCATTCCGAGCAACGAGCGTGTCGTGTCGTGCGAAGAGGTTTTCGAGCTTCGCCTGGGGATCCGCGACTGGGCAGCGATGCAATGCCGTCAACCGAGCCTTGAAGGCACTGGCGAGATCCCGTTGCGGCGCCTCGTCAAAGAGGCCCTGCGGATGCGGCCCTCACGGATCATCGTCGGTGAGGTTCGCCAAGAAGAATCGCTCGACCTTTTGATTGCCCTGAACTCCGGCCTGCCAGGCATGGCGACCCTGCACGCCAATTCGGCGCGCGAAGCCATCGTCAAGATGTGCACGCTGCCGCTACTCGCGGGCCCCAACGTGAGCTCGTCATTCGTGGTGCCGACGGTTGCCAGTTCCATCGACCTCGTCGTCCACCTCGGTCTTGAACGCGATGGACGGCGCATCGTGCGAGAAATTTCGGCGATCCCCGGACGCGCCGAAAATGAGGTCGTCGAGATCGCTGAGCTGTTCGTGCAGCGAGATGGTGAGTTGGTGAGGGGCCAGGGATTCCCGCCGCATCAGGAGCGATTCGCTCGGGCCGGGTACGACGTGGCGCATCTGCTGGGTGATCGCGCATGACGGTGTTCTCACCACTTCTGCTCGGAGTGGGGTTGTTCTGTATCTGGTGGTCTTTCTGGCCGCGCGAAGAACGAGTCGTCGTGGCGAGTACACCGAGTTGGCGCGATCGGTTGGCAGACTCGATCGCACAGAGCGGGTTGGGCTCGATCAGCGTGAATCAACTGTTGGCGATCGCGATTGCCGGAGGTTCTCTGGTCTTCCTCTTGGTGATGGCCGCGACTGAGGTAGCGCCGATCTCGATTGCCTTCGCGACCATCAGTGGCTGGGCTCCATTGGCGTTCGTACGAGGGCGTGCCAGGCGGCGTCGTACTCAGATGCGTGACTTGTGGCCAGATGTCGTTGACCACATCGCCTCCGCTGTGCGCGCCGGGATGGCGTTGCCTGAATCTCTGTCCCAGTTGGCGGTGCGCGGTCCCGAGGAGTTGCGGCCTGCATTCCTTGATTTTGCTTACGACTACCGAGTGAGCGGCAACTTCCAAAGCTCCCTGGACGCTCTGAAGGTGCGCCTGAGCGACCCTGTGGCAGACCGGCTCGTCGAGTCCTTGCGGATAGCCCGCGAGGTGGGTGGCACAGACCTCGGGCGACTGCTGCGCACCCTGTCGAGCTTTCTGCGCGATGACGGGCGCACCCGTTCAGAGCTGGAGGCCCGCCAGAGCTGGACGGTCAACGCCGCCCGCCTTGCACTCGCCGCCCCTTGGGTCGTGCTGGCGATGCTCGCGACCCGCGGAACTTCTTTACAGGCCTATCAAACGCCGACCGGCGTGGTGGTGTTGGCCGTCGGTGCAGGTATCTCGATGCTCGCCTATCGCATCATGCGACGTATTGGCCGACTACCGGACGAAGCTCGGGTGATGCGATGACGTCGTCCGCGTCCTGGGCCGGGGCGATCGTAGGGCTCGCATTCGCGGCAGGGCTGGCGCTGGTATGGCTCGGGTTGCCCGCCAGGCGCCAGCCGACTCTGGAGGCGCGAATTGCGCCGTACGTCGATGACTCTCCGCGGCCTTCGCGACTGCTGCTCAGTTCTGAGGACCATGTACATCTCGCGACCTTCTTCGCGCCGGTACTTCACCGCCTCGGGTCGATGCTCGAACGCATCCTCGGCGGTGCAACCTCGGTGCGGCGCCGCCTGGAGCGAGCGGGCCTACCGGCCGACGTCGAAGGTTTCCGCGCTCAGCAGGCGCTGTGGGGCGTCGGCGGAGGCATCACCGGAACCCTCTGGGTCACATTGCAACTCTTCGGCGGCGGCACGTCCGCATTCAGTGCGGTGATGATCGTCGTGATCAGCATCGGGGCCGGGGTAGTTGCGAAAGACCAGTTCCTGACTCGCGCTGCAGAGCACCGCGAAGCCCAGATCATTGCCGAATTTCCGGCGATCGCAGAGATGCTCGCGCTGGCCATTACGGCTGGGGAGGGAGCTGCTGCTGCGCTGGAACGGGTAACCAAATTGTCCGCAGGACAGTTGTCGGGTGAATTAGCGCGCTGCCTGAGCGACGCCCGCTCCGGGTACACCTTGCCCGCAGCGCTCGAGGGGCTCGCCGACCGCACCGGCATCCCCGGCCTCGCCCGCTTCGTCGACGGTGTCGTCGTTGCTGTCGAACGAGGCACGCCGCTCGCAGACGTCATGCGGGCGCAGGCGCAGGACGCTCGCGACGCGAGCAAACAAGCGCTCATCGAACTCGGCGGTCGTCGGGAAATCACCATGATGATTCCCGTCGTCTTCCTCGTGCTGCCGGTAACGGTCGCGTTTGCCGTCTACCCCGCTCTCAGCAGCCTGAATCTGTGAACCGTTCACGCCACAGCCACCGCACAAGAAAGGGAAAACGATGAAATCACTATCGATGCTCTCGGACCGCTTGACCCGTTACCTCATCGAGGCGCCTCACCGACTCGATGCCCAGCGTGAGCGCGGCGACGTGCCCGGGTGGGTGCTCATCACCTTGATGACGGCCGGTCTCGTCACCGCCTTGTGGAAGTTCGCGGAGCCCCAGCTGACATCGTTGTTCGGCAAAGCGATGACGTCCGTGAAGGGCTGATGCTCTCGGTCGCGTCCATCCGCGACCGGTATCGCTCTCTGGGCACCGAGCAGGGATCGGCGGTGGCTGAGTTCGCGATGGTCGGCGGACTCCTGGTGTTGCTGTTCCTTGCTGCGTTCCAGGTCGGGTTCTCGCTCTTCGTGCGCAACACCCTTATCGCGGATGCGGCCGAAGGAGCCCGACACGGCGCGCGCGTGAACGAAACACCCGCGACGGGAGCACAGCGTGCGAGGGAGCTGATCGGATCGTCCATGTCGAGTCGGTACGCCCAGCACGTCACTGGATCGCTGGAGTCGCGCGACGGGGTCCGGGTCGTCGTAGTCCGGGTCGATGCGCCGCTGCCGGTGGTCGGACCCTTCGGGCCGTCGCAGAGCCTGACAGTCAGCGCGCGCGCCTACCAGGAGAATCAGTGAGCTGCGGTTCGCGGTGGACGAGACTGCGATCTCGTCTGAGCACCCGACTCGGGGCCGGTGACCGCGGCAGCGCAGTGATCGAATTCGTGGTGGTCGGCATCCTGATCACGATGCCCGTGTTCTACCTGGTGATCGCACTGGCGCGACTTCAGGCAGGTTCCTATGCGGTGACCCAGGCAGCACGCGAATCGACCCGTGCGTACGTCACCGCGAGCTCGGACGGGGCGGGCATGGGGCGTGCTCGTCAGGCCTCCCGCCTGGCGTTCGAGGACCAGGGATTCACCGGCCGCGGCGAGATATCCATATCGTGTTCGGCCGCACCGTGTCTCACGCGCGGCGCTCGAGTGGGGGCTTCAGCCGACGTGTCGGTGGAGCTGCCGTTGATTCCCGACTTTCTGAGATCGGCCGTCCCGGACTCGATACACCTGCATGCGCGTCATGTGGAGTCCGTCGACCGGTTCGGTGCGAAGTGATCGGCCGACCATGTCGGGCCTGCACCGTCATCCGTGCTCGGCTGGAGTGCAACGGTCGGCCGGATCGCGGACGGATCATCATCTTGTGTGCCGGATTATTTGCGATTCTAGGGCTGCTCATCATGGGAGGGGTGAACGTGACCAGTGTTCAGCTGGCCCGAATACACCTGTTGGATGCGGTTGACGCGGCCGCGCTGGATGCAGCAGACGCCGCCGACGACGCGACCGTGTATCGAGCTGGCGTCGATCAGAGCGTCCCCCTGTCCGACCAGTCGGTCGTTGCCGATGCGCGAACGAACCTGGCGGCTCAGGAGTTACCCGCTCACGTCGCCGGGTGGAGGATCGTCGACGGCACCGGCAGTCCAGATGGTCGGACGGCTGTCGTGGTGCTTACTGCCATCGTTCGACCGCCACTGTTCGGTGGCGCGCTTTCTGCATTGGCCGGGGACGTCACGATCACCGTGACGTCTGACGCCCGTTCAGGCATCGACCGGGAAGCGCCGTGACGGGGCAGCTCCACGTTCCTAGGTCGCAGGATGGTGGGGACGACTCGCTTATCGGCATCGAACTCGCCGCGCCGCCGGTAGCCCCGTAGTGTCGTCTGCTGTGGCTGTCGACTTTCCCGTTGAACTAAGAGAACTCCGCACGACCATGGGCACCGTGCGGGAGGTCAGTGACCTCCCGGCGCTGCGAGCGCAGATCACCGACCTCGAAGCCCAGTCCGGCGCGCCCGATCTGTGGGACGACGCCGAACACGCCCAGGCTGTGACCAGCCGGCTCTCGCGGGCCAACGCCGAACTCGAACGCATCGAGACGATGGACCAGCGCATCGACGACCTGGAGATCATGGTCCAACTCGCCGCGGAGGAGGATGACGCCGAGACCGTCATCGAGACCGAGCGCGAGTTGCGGTCGTTGCAGAAGGCCGTCAGCGAGCTTGAAGTGAAGACGTTGCTGGCAGGGGAGTACGACGAGCGGTCCGCCGTGGTGACGATCCGGGCAGGTGCCGGCGGGGTCGACGCCGCTGACTTCGCCGAGATGCTGATGCGCATGTATCTGCGCTGGGCGGAGCGGCACGGTTACGCCACCAAGGTGATGGACACCTCCTACGCCGAAGAGGCCGGCCTGAAGTCGGCGACGTTCGAGGTCAACGAGCCCTACGCCTACGGCAACCTCGCCGTCGAGGCCGGTACCCACCGTCTCGTACGGATCAGCCCCTTCGACAACCAGGGCCGGCGGCAGACTTCTTTCGCTGCCGTCGAGGTCGTGCCGCTGATCGAAACGACGGACGCCGTCGAGATCCCCGACAACGACCTCAAGATCGACGTGTTTCGCAGCTCCGGTCCCGGCGGCCAGTCGGTCAACACCACCGACTCCGCCGTCCGGATGACCCACCTTCCCACCGGCACCGTCGTCTCGATGCAGAACGAGAAGTCGCAGATCCAGAACCGGGCAGCTGCCCTGCGGGTGATGCAGTCACGACTGCTGGTGATCCGGCGCGCCGAGGAAGCCGCCGAGAAGAAAGAGCTGGCCGGCGACATCAAGGCCACCTGGGGTGACCAGATGCGTTCGTACGTGCTCAATCCCTACCAGATGGTCAAGGATCTGCGTACCAACTTCGAGGTCGGTAACACCTCTGGCGTGTTCGACGGTGACATCGACGGCTTCATGGAAGCCGGTATCCGCTGGAAGCGGAACGCGGAGCGCGACGCCGAGAACGTCTGATCCGCTCAACGGCAGCGGAGGCTTCAGTCGCTGAGTCGGGACTCGACGCGCGCGACCTTCGCGTCCAGCTGCCCGTCGTAACCCGGCCGGAGATCGGCCTTCACCACCAGTGACACCCTCGAGCTGTGCACGGCCACCGCGTCGCAGGCAGCCTTGATGACCGGCATGCAGGTGTCCCAGTCGCCCTCCAGGGTGGTGAACATCGAATCCAGACGGTGCGGCACGCCGGATTCGCGCACCACGCGTAACGCGTCTGCGACAGCGGCGCTGACCGAGCCGTCCGGGTCATCGCTGGTGGTCGGGGCAACGGAGAAGGCGAAGAGCATGCCTCCACGGTAGGTGCTTGATGGCTCGTCGGAAAAGAGGGTGGGTGCGCGCACCCCGCCAGAGCGGGCACCCGGCATACCCTCGTCTCTTACTCCACGTCACTCCCGCCACAGCAGTCCCACGACCGTGCCTGTGGTCGATCGAGTTGCACGTCGACCTAGCACCGAAGGGCCTGACTCCGCCGCAATGATCCGCTTCGACAACGTCACCATGAAGTACAGCGCCCGGGATGCCCCTGCGCTGGACGACGTCTCACTGGAGATCGGCCGTGGTGAGTTCGCTTTCCTCGTCGGCTCGTCCGGATCCGGCAAATCGACGTTCATGAAATTGAGCACGAGGGAGCTCCTCGCCACGGGTGGAACGATCCTGGTCGCAGGCAAGGACCTGCGCTCCCTTCCAGACCGGCGGGTGCCGATGTTGCGACGGGAGATCGGGGTCGTTTTCCAGGACTTCCGACTTCTGGAGGGCAAGACCGTTCACCAGAACGTGGCGTTCGTACTGAAGGTGCTCGGCGCCAAACGACACGTGATCAAGCAACTGGTCCCCGAGACGTTGGAGTTGGTGGGACTGGCCGGCAAAGGCCACCGTTTGCCGCACGAGTTGTCCGGGGGAGAGCAGCAGCGGGTCGCCATTGCGCGGGCTGTTGTGAAAAAGCCGCCGATCCTGCTCGCCGACGAACCAACCGGAAACCTGGATCCGGAGATCAGTCAGGACATCGTCAAGGTGCTGGACCGCATCAACAAGACCGGCACCACTGTCCTGGTCGCCACCCACGACCAGGACATCGTCGACTCGTTCGCCAAACGGGTCATCGAACTGCGTAGTGGCGCAGTGGTGCGCGATGAGCAACAAGGTCGATATCTCGAGTCACTGGCCCCTGATTCCGCGCGACCCACGAGGCCGGCCCGCGGCAGCACAGCCATCGGCCGGACAAAGGCCAAGACGTCGGCCCGCGCTGGTGGAGCTACGCACGCCGCGGCCTTCTCGGAACAGAACTGAGCACCGTGCGCCTGCAATTTCTGCTCGCAGAGACGGCTGCCGGGTTCCGGCGAAACGCCTCGATGATGGCGTCGGTCGTGCTTGTCTCGATGATCTCGATCTTCTTCATCGGTACCGGTCTGCTCGCTCAGCGCGAAGTCGACCTCGCCAAGGGCTACTGGTACGACAAGGTGTCGGTATCGGTCTTCCTGTGCACGTCCCAGAGCACCGACGTCTCCTCCTGCACAGACGGGGTGGCCACGCCTGCGCAGGCGGCATCGATCAAGCGTGAGCTGGAAGCGCAGAAACCCCTGGTGCAGACCATCTACTACGAGTCCGCTGCCCAGGCGTACACGCGATTCAAGAAGCAGTTCGCTGCCAGCCCCTACCTGTCGCAGATCACTCCTGAGGCAATGCCTGCCGCGTACCGGGTCAAGCTGAGCGACCCGACCCGGTACAACGACATCGCGAGCTTGTTCAGCGGCGCCGACGGGGTAGAGGCGGTCAGCGACCAGGGCAAGGTGCTGGACACCTTCTTCAAACTCCTTCGGCTGCTGCGCATCGGGGCGGTGATCCTCGCCGCTGTGATGGGGGTGTGCGCCATCTTGCTGATGACTACGACCATCCGTCAGGTCGCGTTCTCACGCCGACGCCAGGTCGGGATCATGCGCGTGGTGGGTGCGTCGAACGCGACGGTCTATCTGCCCTTCGTTATCGAGACTCTGGTCGCCACTTTGCTCGGTGCTGCGCTCGCCATTGGCGGATTGTGGGCGCTGATTCACTTCGGAATCGAGAATCTGTTCAACCAGAGCGGCAACGGCGGGGACCTCATCAGCCTGATCGGCACCAGCGATGTGTGGGCCATCACCCCCTGGTTGGTGCTCGGAACCGCACTCCTTCCTTTATCGACCTCGTGGTTGACCCTTCGACGCCACCTTCGGGTGTAAGGATCTGCCCGATGCCGCACTCCATTGGCTTGCCCCGTGTACTCGCCGCTGCCCTCGTGGCGATCAGCGCGACCACCGTTTCGGTCCACGCTTACGCAGACGACCCCGGTACGGCCAAGAAGAAGGCTGACGCCCAGGTCAAGACCGCTCAGGCCGACCTCGACGACACGTCCGCGGAGTTGCTCACCGCGCAGTCGACCCTCACGACTACGACGGCCGCCGTCGGCGCAGCACAGACCGAGTTCGGCAGCAAACAAAGGGTGCTGATCGCCGCCGAGAGCAAGAGCATCCGCATCGCCGGTGACCTGTCGGCCGCTCGGTTGACCGAGACCAAGAACGCCGCTGCCAGCAAGACCACCGCAACGGCGAAGGCCCGCACGACGACCCTGGTCGGGGGTATCGCGCGCCGTAGTTACGAAGCCGGTGGCCTGGGTAAATTCGCTCTGACCCTGAAGATCCTCGGTTCGGACGGGCCGGACATCGCAGCCCAGATGTCGACCGCCGACCTGTTGCTGCGCCAGCAGAACAGCGTTCTGTCGAAGCTGGCCGGCGAGCAGGCAACCCAAAAGGTGCAGGCAGTGACGCTCTCCGCAACGCGGCGCCGAGTCGCGGGGTTGAAGGTTCAGGCAGACAACGCGGTGACGACCGCCACGACAGCTCGCAACAGCGCGTTGACCGCGCAGAACACGCTGCTGGGTCTGCAGAAGACTCAGACCGGCGCACGCAACGCCCTTGCGAAGCAGAAAGCCGTGGAGGTGACCAACCTCAAGGTGCACACCGAGCAGGCCGCGAAGTTGGGGGCTTTGCTACGCGCCCGTGCTGTGGCGCTGGCCAAGGTGCAGAAGCGAGCAGCCGACACAGCTACCCGACAAGCCGCAACGACGGTTCCACCGGCTGACCCATCGCGAAATCGTGTTGCCGCACGGTCGGTGGTCAGCCCGACCGGGCAAGGCTTCCTCTCCCCGCCTATGCCACTGTCGAGCATCAGCTCTGTTTTCGGGTTCCGAATCAACCCGGTGGACGGCGTCCGGCGCCTGCACGCTGGTGTGGACTTTCCGTTCGGATGCGGCACCGCCGTAGTGGCTGCGGCCGATGGCACAGTGGTGTCGGCCTCCTCGGACAACATCGCCGGCAACTACATAGTGGTCGACCACGGGTATGTCCGCGGTCAGAACCTGGCCAGTCAGTACGAGCACCTGTCTCGCTTCGTCGTGCGTAGCGGAGCGGTCAAACGGGGCCAGCTGATCGGCTACTCCGGCACGACAGGCCGTTCGACGGGATGCCACCTGCATTTCGCCGTGCTCGACAACGGCAGCTACGTCAACCCGATGATCTGGCTGCAATAAAAGCAGGTTGCGCCGGCTCAGTATCATTGACCGGGTGCCCAAAGAATCAGGCAAGAAGATCATTGCCAACAACAAGAAGGCGCGTCACGACTACCTCATCGAGGAAACGGTCGAGGCGGGTCTCGTCCTGATGGGCACCGAGGTCAAGAGCCTGCGCATGGGGCGGGCTTCACTCGTGGACGGGTTCGCCATCGAGCACTCCGGGGAGCTGTGGCTGGAGGGGGTACACATTCCCGAGTACATGAATGGCACCTGGACCAATCACTCGGCCCGGCGTCGACGCAAACTGTTGATGCACCGCCTCGAGATCGAGAAACTGCTGATCAAGTCACGTGAGAGTGGTCATACTCTGATCCCGTTGTCGCTGTACTTCGTCGACGGCCGGGTCAAGGTCGAGATCGCCCTGGCCAAGGGCAAGAAGCTCTACGACAAGCGTCAGGCGCTACGTGAGCGTCAAGACGACCGGGAGGCGCAGCGCGCCATCTCGCTGCGGCGCCAAGCCTGAGCACCGCGCGCTCAGCACCGGCCTGGTGGGTCGCTGCTACTGCGTGGTCCTGCGGGTCAGGCGCCATAACGTCAAACCCCCGAAAAGCACAGCGAGAGCCAGCATCATCGACCCCGACAGCACCAGGCCCCCGGCAGTGTGGTCCCAGAACGAGTCCTTGCTGCGCAAATTGAACTGATTCAAGTCGGTGGTCGACCCCGCCATGGCGAAACCCCAGCGGGCCGGAGCCAACCAGGCCACCTGTTCCAGCGCTATGCGACCGGCAACCGGGAACAACCCTCCGCAGAGCACCAGCTGAGCCATGATCGAGACCACCAGCAACGGCATGATCTGCTCCGAGGTGCGCACCACACTTGAGATGAGCAGCCCGAGCGCCATCGCGCTGAACGCGGTCAGCCAGCAGGCCAGCATCAACTCCACAGTAGGGGAGCCCAGCAGGACTGCGCTGCTCGGCGCGGACTTGGTGGTCTCGACCAGCAGCACCAGCACGGTCGACTGCACCAGAGTGATCAGCCCGAAGATCGACGATTTGCTCAACACGTACGCCGTGCTCGACAGGCCGACAGCCTTCTCGCGCGTGAAGATGGCGCGTTCGCCCACCAGCTCCCGAATGCTGACTGCGGTACCCATGAAGACAGCACCGATGATCAGGATGACCAGAATCTGACTGGCCTCCAGTCCTGAGCGCGGCACTTGCCTGCCGCCGACGTCCGTAGTGCCGAAGGCCAGCCCGTACCCGCCGGGCACGACCATCGTGATCAGGGCCAACACCACGGGGAGCAACACCATGAACGCGGCATATCCGCGGTCGGCGGCAATCACCCGCAGATGGCGGCGCGAGAGTGTGGAAAGTTGAGATGGGATGCTCTGCTGGCGCGGCGGGCGACCCTGGGGTGCCTCGAGGGAGCGTGGCGCTCGCAGCGGCCCGGCCACCTGTTCATCGTGCAGTGGCGATACCCGGAAACGGTGCGCAACCCCGTCCGGGTCGCCAGTGACCATGTTGAACACGTCGGCGTGATCGTGCACCCCGAAGAACGACAGCAGTTGATCGGGCGGGCCGAAGAAGGCGACCTTGCCGCCGGGAGCGAGTAAAAGCACCTTGTCGCAGACGTGCAGATTGGCCACGCTGTGCGTGACGACAGCGACAGTTCGTCCACCGTCAGCCAGGCCGCGCAGCGTCTGCATGACCTGTTTGTCCAGTCCCGGGTCGAGACCGGAGGTGGGTTCGTCCAGGAACAACAGCGACGGTCTGGTCAGCAGTTCCAGCGCGACTGACGTGCGCTTACGTTGGCCGCCGGAAAGTTTGTCGACCCGGGTACCGGCGTGGCCGACCAGTCCGAGCTCAGCCATCACCTCCTCGACCCGCGCATCGCGCAGGTGGGTGTCGAGGTCATCGGGAAAACGCAGTTCAGCCGCGAACCGGAGAGCCTGACGCACCGTGAGCTGACGGTGTACGACGTCATCCTGGGGAACAACCCCGATCCGGTGCCGCAGATCTTGGAAGTTCTGGTAGAGGTCGCGGCCGTCGTAGTAGACCTCGCCACTGGTGGCCGGCTGCGAGCCCGTGAGCGCTTTGAGCATCGTGGACTTACCCGCGCCGGACGGGCCGATGATCGCCAGCAGGCTGGAACCGGGCAGACCGAACGACACGTCGTCCAACAGCCGAGTGCCGTCTCCCAAAGTGAAGGACAGGTGGTTGGCCACGAAGGCGACATCGCCCTGATCGACGCTGGCGACGAGCTGACCTTGACGAACTGTGAAGCGTGAGTGCCCGACCGCGAGAAGGTCTCCCTCACGCAGGGGTGCAATGTCGGCACGTTGACCGTTGACGTAGGTGCCGTTACGGCTACCGAGGTCGCGCACCTGGAATCCGCCCTGTTGCGGGACGAGTTCGGTGTGGTGGCGCGAGACGAGGAGGTCGTCCAGCACGATCTGGTTGTCCAGGCCGCGACCGATGCGCAGGGTCGCAGGACCGGCTTGCGGCCGGTCGCCATGGTTGAACCGCTCTGCGGGCGGAATCAGTTGCGGTACTGCGGAGCTGAGTTGTGAGTAGCCGACCTGCTCGGGCGAGCGCTGGGGAACCGGCCCGCTCGGCATCCTGAAATGATCGAAAACGACGCCGGTGTTGCTCGGTTCGAGAACGGGTGATTGCACGGGTGCTGCGCTCGAGTGTGCCGTTCCACCCGTCGCGGCAGAACGCGGAAGGCGACCTGCCGGAAACCCGCCGGTTCCGGTCGAGACTGAAGGAGGGGCTGGTTCGAAGCTGACGTGCAGTGCTGGTCCCTGCAGCCCACCGAGGCGTAGAACGCCGCCGCTCTGCACAAGCGTCGGTTCGGTGATGGGTCGATCAGCGACCCAGGTGCCGTTGGAGCTACCGAGGTCGGTAACAACTACGTCGACGCCGCGGCGTTCCACCTGGACGTGCCGCCGGGAGGCGCCACCCTGCGGGATCGACACATCGCAGTCCAGGGATCGCCCCACCACGACCGATTCCCCGGTCGCCAAAGTGCGCTCGCCACCGGGAAAGCTGAGAGTGAGAGTGCCGACGTCTGTCGCGGGGAAGTCGTTGAAACCGTTCATGAAACTCCGTTGATCAGACGCTTACGAGCCAGCCGTCGCGTACCTCGAATGTGGTCGCGCCGATGCCGAGCCGGTCTCCCTCATGCAGGGCGATGCGCTCCACGCGCTCACCGTTTACGTAGGTGCCGTTGCGACTACCGAGGTCCTGCAGCACCAATCCTTCATCGTCAGCGGTGATGCGCACGTGATGGCGCGAGACCAGCATGTCGTCCAGCACGATCGAGTTGGCCCTGCCCCGACCGATGGTGAGTGCTTCCTCATCGTTGACCGGCTCAGGGGGCGGCGGCTGCTGTTCAACCGGCTCAGGGGGCGGCGGCTGCTGTTCAACCGGCTCAGGGGGCGGCGGCTGCTTTTCAACCGGCTCAGGGGGCGGCTGCTGCTTTTCAACCGGCTCAGGGGGCGGTTGCTGCTGGGGCCGCGCAGCCGGCGCAGGCTCGCGACTGGGCTGCACGGGAGGGGCGGGCACAGGATCGGGGAAGGCCACTACGGGCGCTGGCCCGTGGGCCGGTTCGTCAGCAGCTGAAGCTTTGTCGAGCGACGGCCCGCTGGCACGCGTCTCGTAAGAGCTGGGGGTGCGGTTCTGGGGCTCCCGAACATCGGATGCCAGCACTGGCGTCGGTGGTGCCGGCCGCTCGGCCGGTGCGGCGAACGGTTCGGGCGCCGACCACGGATGTTTGCTTGGCTGGCCTTCTGGGCGTTCCCAGGTAATAGGCGCAGGCAACGCCGCAGCTGCCTCTTGGGGCGACGCGACGGGTTCAGGGACCTGCTCAGGCGCTGGTTCAGGGGTCGACTCGGGTCGCCGGTACGGGTCGTGCGGATGGCTCATCGTGGCTCCACGAGTGTGTGTCGTCTGTTGATACGTGCTGGTCTGTTCGCAGGTGTCATCTTGTCGAACGGGGCTAGGACATTGGTCACAACCGGGCCTACCCTAATGCCGCCCGGTGCGTGGTGACGGTCTTGCGGACTACCGTGGGAAGCATGCAGGCAACGCAGGCAGGATCATCCACCACGCGGCATCGCGTCGTCATCATCGGATCTGGATTCGGTGGGCTCTTCGCGGCGCGGGCGCTGAAACGCGCTGACATCGACGTCACGCTCATCTCCGGCACGACGTATCACCTCTTCCAGCCCCTTCTCTATCAGCTTGCTACCGGCATCCTGTCCGAGGGCCTGATCGCGCCCTCTACGCGTGAGGTGCTGTCGCGCCAGAAGAACGCACAGGTCTTCTTCGGCCACGTCACCGACATCGACGTCGACAAACGGCAGGTCACCGCCGACGCGCTGGACCAGCAGGAGACCTACGAATACGACAGCCTGATCGTCGCGGCCGGTGCCGGTCAGTCCTACTTCGGTAACGATCAGTTCGCCCGGTTCGCTCCCGGTATGAAGAGCATCGACGATGCACTGGAACTGCGCGGCCGGATCTTCGGTTCGTTCGAGCTCGCTGAGACCGCTGCTGCCGCAGGCCGTGACGATGATGCGAAGCGGTTGATGACCTTCGTCGTCGTCGGGGCCGGCCCCACCGGTGTTGAGATGGCCGGCCAGATAGCGGAGTTGTCCAAGCGGACCCTGAAGCATGATTTCCGGGCGATCTCCTCACGCCACGCGCGCATCGTCCTGCTGGATGCGGCCGATCAGGTGCTCTCGCCCTATGGCCCGCGGTTGGGAAGGAAGGCGACCGAGCGTCTGCGGAAGTTGGGCGTCGAGGTCACCATGGGCGCCAAGGTCGTCGACGTCGATGCTGAAGGCGTGGAGTACGAGACCAAGGACGGCTCATCGCACCGGATCAATTCGCTGTGCAAGGTCTGGGCGGCAGGCGTAGCGGCTAGCCCGCTGGGCAAGCTGCTGGCCGACCGAACGGGCGCCGAGGTCGACCGCGTCGGAAGGGTCAAGGTCCTGGATGACCTGACCCTTCCCGGTCACCCCGAGATCTTCCTGATCGGCGACATGATCGCGCTGGACAACCTGCCGGGCGTTGCGCAGGTCGCTATCCAGGGTGGTAAGTACGCAGCCAAGAAGATCAAGGCGCGTCTCGCCGGCAAACCGGACGACGGCAAGCGCTTCAAGTACTTCGACAAGGGCTCGATGGCCACGGTCTCGCGGTTCAGTGCCGTCGCGAAGATCGGCAAGGTCGAGGTGTCCGGGTTCGTGGCGTGGGTGATGTGGCTTGGTGTCCACCTCGTTTACATCATCGGATTCAAGAGCCGCGTCGGCACCTTCTTCCACTGGCTGGTGTCTTTCCTCGGTCGCGGCCGCGGCGA
>JBBPZD010000079.1:0-12886 GCA_038199265.1 Actinomycetales bacterium
ACACGTTGATGAAGGGCCTCAGCTCCTCCACTCGGCAGAATGTCCGGAAATCCTTCCGTGCTGAAGGCGTCCGGTTCGCGGAGGTCACTACCGAGGCCGACTTGTCGGCTGTTCTCGACATCAACCGTGCGACGGCGCAGCGCGCCAACTTCGCAGTCCACGACGATGATTACCACCGGGGCATCCGTGACCTGCTCGGTTCGAACTCCAAGTTGCTCGCCGCGTGGGTGGGCGACGACCTGGTGGCGTTCGTCTGGCTGGTCGTGTCCGGTACCACCGCATTCGAGCTGTACGGCGGCGTGAACCCGCGCGGCATGAAGCTACGGCTCAACTACGGCCTGAAGTTCTACGCGATGACCCAGATGCGCGGAGCCGGCGTGAGTCGGTACGACTTCAACGGGCTGCTCAACGACGGTATCTCTGACTTCAAGCGTCAGTTCGCTCACCACGAAGATCTGCTGGTGGGCACCTGGGGCATCCAGTTGTCCCCGTTGTTCGCGGTCTTCGAACGCGCGTTGCCGGTGGTGCGCCGTGGCTTGAAGCGTGGAGTGCCCGCAGTCCGTTCTGCGCTGCGTGACCCGCGCGCCGCGGTCACCACGGCCCTGCGGGCTGTTCGCTCCAGTTCCTGACGCCAGAACGAAGCAGACCCTACTGGTGGTGGGTTCCCTCGGCCTCTGCCGAAGAAACTGCTTCGTAGGCCGCGCCGACGATTCCGGCGGAGTTCTTGAGCTGAGCGGCGACGATCGGCGCACGAAGGTGTAGCAGCGGCAGGAACTTCTCGGCCTTCTTCGACACGCCGCCACCCACCACTATCAGGTCCGGCCACAACAGGTCCTCGACGTGGCTGTAGTAGCGCTGCAGCCGCTCGGCCCATTCCTCCCACGACAGGTCGTCGTTCTCTCTGATGCTGCTCGCCGCCCGACTTTCCGCGTCGTGTCCATCGATCTCGAGGTGGCCCAGCTCGGAGTTGGGGAGCAGTTTGCCCTTGTTCAGCAGGGCTGATCCGATACCGGTACCCAGAGTCGACACGAGCACCAAGCCCTCGCTGTTGCGGGCTGCGCCGAATTGAAGTTCGCCTACTCCCGCCGCGTCGGCGTCGTTCAGGACGGTGGCGGGCCTGCCCAGACGCTCCTGCAGCAGCTGCTCGATATTCGTTCCGATCCACGACTGGTCGATATTCGCAGCGCTGCGCACGACTCCGTGGGTCACGACCGACGGGAGCGTGACTCCGATCGGCTGTTTGCCGACCAGGCCCTTGAAGTGGTGGATGATCTGCTCGATCACGTCGACGACCGCGTCCGGGGTGGACTCCGCCGGGGTTTCGATCCGTAGTCGATCTGCAGCGAACTCGCCGGTGCGCAGGTCGACCGGCGCGCCTTTGATACCGCTGCCGCCGACGTCGATGCCGAGGGGATGGGTTGTCGCCATGGGTTCTCCTTGAAGGTGGGTCGGTCGGCCGGGTGAATCAGACGGCGGTGAGGATCTCTGCGCCGGTGGGGGTGATCAGGACGGTCTGCTCGAATTGTGCCGATCGGGAGCGATCTTTGCTGACGACGGTCCACCCGTCTTCCCACATCTCCCAGTCGGGGCCGCCCAGGTTGATCATCGGCTCGATGGTGAACGTCATGCCCGGCTCGATCACATCGTCGTATGCCGGTGCCGCGTCGTAGTGCGGAATGATCAAGCCCGAGTGAAAGGTCTGGCCGACACCGTGGCCGGTGTATTCCCGCACCACGCCGTACCCGAAACGGGCCGCGTACTTCTCGATGACCCGGCCGATCACGTTGACCTGCCGGCCGGGCATCGCCGCGCGGATGCCGCGCATCATTGCCTCGCGGGTCCGTTCGATGAGCAGCCGCGACTCCTCATCACCCTCACCGACCAGGAATGACGCGCAGTTGTCACCGTGCACCCCACCGATATAAGCCGTGATGTCGATCTTGACCAGATCCCCGTCGATCAGCGGTCGGTCATCGGGGATCCCGTGGCAGATGACCTCGTTGACGCTGGTGCACAGCGACTTCGGGAAACCCCGGTAGCCCAGGGTCGAGGGGTAGGCGCCATGGTCGAGGACGTACTCGTGGCCGATGCGGTCCAGTTCGTCGGTGGTGACACCTGCTGCGACCGCGGCTCCGGCTGCAGCCAGTGCGCCGGCCGCGATCCGCCCCGCCACCCGCATCGCCTCGACGGTCGCGTCGTCCTTCACCTCGGATCCGGTGAATGGCGCGGGAGCCGGCCGGTCGACGTACTCAGGTCGCGTGATCCCTGCGGGTACGGCGCGACGGGGGCTCAGGTGACCCGCTGCAACGGTGGAAGTAGCCATAGACATGGCAGTCTAGGGTCGCCAGATGGGCGGCCTCCGTCCACTTCGCACGACGAGCAGGAGCACCTGATGACCTACTGGTACAACGTCGACAGCGGCAAGGTGGAGGACGACGCGCACAAGAGCGCAGCGGACCACCTGATGGGCCCCTACGACACACAGGATGCCGCCGCGAACGCTCTGGCGTCAGCTCGGGAGAAGACGCAGCAGTGGGATGAGGACGACCGGGACTGGAACAACCGGGGTTCCGGTAGCTGAGCTGCGCATGCTGGGCCGCTGCGATACATAGATCGGCTCTACTGTTGATCTCACGATGAGCGCAACCGAAGACGGCTTCGACTTCCGGGCGCTCGCGGTGCCGGCCTACGGTCCCTCGCTGCTGTTCGGACTCGGTGAGGGAGCCATCCTGCCCGTCCTGCCGCTCTCCACCCGCGATATCGGTGCCAGCGTCGCGATCGCGGCGACGATGGTGATGCTGATCAATGTCGGCTCGCTGCTGTTCAACCTGCCGGCCTCGATAGTCACCGGCCGCTGGGGGGAGCGACGGGCAATCGTCGGTGCATCGGTGGTCGGGGTGTTCGCCTCCCTGCTATTCGTCATCGGCAGCCAGATCTGGGTCTTCGTGCTGGGAGCGCTGCTCTACGGGGTCAGCGCGTCGGTGTTCATGCTCGCCCGGCAGACCTACCTGACCGAAGCGGTTCCACCCACGCATCGGGCCCGTGCGCTGTCGACGCTCGGCGGAGTGATGCGGATCGGGGTGTTCCTCGGTCCGTTCCTGGGTGCCGCCGCGATCACCCTGTGGCACCTGAAGGGTGCTTACATCGTGAGTACGAGCGCACTTGCACTCGCCGGCATTCTCGGAGCCACCATGAAGGACCTGCCGCGAGAACACGGGTCATCCGGTCAGCCTTCGGCCAGCCGCGGTCCCGGTGTCCGCCGGATGGTGGTTGAGTACCGCTCGGTGTTCCTGACGGTCGGTATGGGCGTACTCCTCGTGTCTGCGATCCGCGCTTCTCGGCAGGCTGTGATCCCGCTCTGGGCCGAACATCTGGGCCTCAGCCCGACCACTGCGTCGTTGATCTACGGGCTGAGCGGGGGGATCGACATGCTGGTCTTCTACCCGGCCGGACGGGTGATGGATATCTACGGCCGGCGGTGGGTGACGGTGCCGTCGATGCTGGTCATGGCGGCCGCGATGATGGCTATGCCGCTGACCCACGGGGCACTGGCGCTGACGTCGGTCGCCTGCGTCCTCGGCTTCGGAAACGGGATCGGCTCGGGCATGGTCATGACGTTGGGTGCTGACTTCTCACCGTCGTTCGGTCGTGCGCAGTTCTTGTCGATCTGGCGGGAATTATCCGATGCAGGGTCGACAGTCGGGCCGGGTGTGCTCGCTGGCGTGACGGCCGTGTCCGGTCTCGGAGTGGGCATCGTCGTGTGCGGAACGGCCGGGCTTGCCGCGGCAGGAGTGATGTGGCGCTCAGTCCCGACTCGATCGAAGTTGTGAGCGTCGCCCTTGTCCAGCGGACCCCAGTCAACCCGTTCCTGCTGTCCGGAGGGCGAATTACTTCTCGAACGAGTGCTCGGGCCCGGGGAATGTGCCTGATACCACGTCAGATCGGTAGTCGCGGGCGGCTTCGAGCAACGTTCCGCGCAGGTCGGCGTACTGCTTCACGAACTTGGCCATCCGGCCGCCTCGTAACCCGGCGAAGTCCTGCCACACCAGCACCTGTGCGTCGCAGTCCGGTCCTGCTCCGATGCCGACCGTCGGGATGTCCAGGGCTGCGGTGACTCTGGCTGCGACCGGCGCGGGCACCATCTCCATCACCACTGCGAACGCCCCGGCTCCTTGGAGCGCGAGGGCCGCTGCGACCAGTTCGTCGGCCGCAGCGCCGCGGCCCTGCACCTTGTACCCGCCGATCGCGTGCTCGCTCTGCGGGGTGAATCCGATGTGCGCCATGACGGGAATCCCGGCGCCGGTGAGATGAGCGATGGTCGGGGCCATCGAAGCGCCACCTTCGAGTTTGACCGCATGTGCCCGGCCTTCTTTCATGAAGCGGACCGCGGTGTCGAACGCCTGCCCGGAATCTCGTTGGTAGCTGCCGAACGGCAGGTCCGCGACGACCAGGGCGCGGCGGACGGCTCCTGCGACAGCCCGGACCAGAGGTATCAGTTCATCCACCGTTACCGGCAGGGTGGTCTCGTACCCCAGCACGTTGTTGGCGGCAGAGTCCCCGACGAGGAGCGCCTCGATGCCCGCTTCGTCGAAGATGCCGGCCGTGTACTGGTCATAGGCCGTGAGCATGGCCCAGCGGGTGCCCTCACGCTTCATCGTCAGAAGTTGCCCGGTGCGCATCTTGCGCACGGGGGCACTGGCGGGTGAGTCTGCGGTCGGAGGGGGAGTGCCGGTGCCGTAGGGGGCTGCTTCCTCAGTCATGCGGCTTGACCCTACCGAGCCGCATGCGTCGATCGTCCGGCCTAGGATCACCGTCATGGATCGTCAGCAGGAATTTGTGCTCCGTGCCATCGAAGAGCGGGACATCCGCTTCGTGCGGTTGTGGTTCACCGACGTACTCGGCATGCTCAAATCGGTCGCCGTGGCGCCGGCCGAGCTCGAAGGCGCATTCTCCGAAGGCATCGGCTTCGACGGAAGTTCCATCGAAGGGCTCGCGCGGGTCTTCGAAGCGGACATGCTGGTCTTGCCCGACGCCTCGACCTTCCAGGTGTTGCCGTGGCGGGGTGACAAGCCGGGCACTGCCCGACTTTTCTCCGACATCCGGCTCCCCGACAACAGCGCCAGCGCCGCCGACCCCAGGTTCGTCCTCAAGCGGGCGCTCACGCATGCCGCTGAGCAGGGGCTGACCTTCTACACCCACCCGGAGATCGAGTTCTATTTGTTCCAGCAGAACAGCGGAACCGATGGGCCGCCGGTTCCTGTGGACCACGCAGGTTTCTTCGACCACGTCCCGCACGGCACGGCCCACGACTTCCGGCGCGCGGCCATCACGATGCTGGAGAGCATGGGGATCTCCGTGGAGTTCAGCCACCATGAAGCCGGACCGGGCCAGAACGAGATCGACCTGCGCTATGCGGACGCGTTGTCGACTGCCGACAACATCATGACCTTCCGGGCCGTCATCAAAGAGGTCGCGCTCGAACAGGGCGTGTTCGCGTCCTTCATGCCCAAACCACTCGCAAACCTGCCAGGTAGCGGGATGCATACGCATGTCTCGCTCTTCGAGGGCGACCGCAATGCGTTCTACGAGGCGGGCGCGTCCTACCAGCTCTCGCGTACAGGTAAGCACTTCATCGCCGGGATCCTGAGACACGCCGCCGAGATTTCGGCTGTGACCAACCAGTGGGTGAATTCTTACAAGCGACTGTGGGGAGGGGCTGAAGCGCCCGCCCACGTGTGCTGGGGCCACAACAACCGCAGCGCGATGGTGCGGGTACCGATGCACAAGCCGCGTAAAGACCAGAGCAGTCGGATCGAGATCCGGTCTCTTGACGCTGCTGCAAACCCCTACCTCGCCTATGCGGTGCTCCTCGCAGCCGGGATGAAGGGGATCGAGCAGGAGTACGTGTTGCCTCCCGAGGCCGAGGACGACGTCTGGAACCTCACCGATCGCGAGCGGCGCAGCCTGGGCATCGACCCGCTGCCCGCCTCCCTCGATCACGCGATCCACCTCATGGAGAACAGCGAGTTGGTCGCCGACACCCTCGGCGAGCACGTCTTCGACTACTTCCTGCGGAACAAGAAAGCCGAGTGGGCCGCCTATCGCGATCAGGTCACTCAGTTCGAACTCGACCAGTACCTGCACCGCCCGTGACGCTACGCACCCGTGGAGGGTTGGTGCGTGCGGGTTTTCTGGAAGTGGACCGCTCGACCCGGTGCCTTGATGATCTGGGCGGCTGGGCCAGCGACGACGTATTAGCGTTGTTGGCCGCTGCGCCGGATCCGGATCAGGCGGTGCTGGGTTTGGTGCGACTGAGCGAGGCGGTCACGGGCAGCGAACTCACCGGTCTCGGCGCCCTACTGCTCGATCCCGGCCCAGGGCGGCGACGTCTCATTCAGCTGCTCGGTAGTTCGGCTGGACTGACTGACCACCTGGTTCGGCATCCCCACCATTGGCGAGACATTGCCGACGCACGCCTCATCGAGCTCGACACGGTGTATGCCCAGGTGGCAGCGGACGTCGGTGAGGCTGTCGGCGCGCCCGGCTACGACGCGCTGCGGGTGGCTTACCGCCGGCAGCTCATGCGCATTGCAGCCCATGACGTGACCAGCGACCCCATCGAGGTGTTGCCCGGTGTGGGTGAGGGACTCGCCGATCTCGCCGGTGCCTGCCTCGATGCCGCCCTGAAGATGGCGGCACGCGAGGTCGACGGTTCCGAGCGGGTCCGACTGGCAGTGATCGGCATGGGCAAGTGCGGTGGTCGCGAGCTGAACTATGTGAGCGACGTCGACGTCATCTTCGTGGCAGAGCCCACCCACGCGGGGGACGACGAACGAACCACTTTGGACATCGCGTGCAAATTGGCGGTCGCGACGATCAGGGCGTGTTCGGAACACACTGCCGAGGGAACTTTGTGGGAGGTCGATACGGCGCTGCGCCCGGAGGGCAAGCAGGGACCGCTGGTTCGCACGGTGGCCGGGCACGCCGCCTACTACGAGCGCTGGGCCAAAACCTGGGAGTTCCAAGCGTTGTTGAAGGCCCGCCACATAGCCGGTGACGCGGAGGTCGGTGCGGCGTACCTCACGGCGCTGCTACCTCTGGTGTGGCAGGCATCCACCCGAGAGAACTTCGTCCAGGATGTGCAGGCGATGCGCGCCCGCGTCGAGCAGTACGTCCCGGCGAGCGAATCCGAGCGCCAGCTCAAGCTCGGACCAGGTGGTTTGCGAGATGTGGAGTTCAGTACCCAACTACTGCAGCTGGTGCATGGGCGCAGCGACGAGAAACTAAGGCACCGCAGCACATTGGCCGGTATCGAGTCGCTGTCGCGTGGTGGTTACATCGGGCGCCAGGCCGGGTATGACCTGGATCGCTGTTATCGGATTCTGCGAGTCCTGGAGCACCGCATCCAGTTGTCGAAGATGCGCCGGACCCACCTGATACCGGTGGACCCAGCGCAGCTGAGGCCTCTGGGTCGCGCGCTCGCCGTCGGTGATGATCCCGCCGAGTCCGTCGTCAAATTGTGGAGAGATACGGCGCGCGATGTCCGCCGACTGTACGAACGACTTTTCTTTCGCCCTCTACTGTCTGCTGTCGCCCGGCTCAGCGACGACGACGCATGCTTGTCCCTGGACAGTGCTCAAGATCGCTTCTCGGCCCTCGGGTACGCCGATCCCAAAGGCGCGATCGGGCATATCCAGGCGTTGACCGAGGGCGTCAGCAGACGAGCGGCTATTCAGCGCACGTTGCTACCGGTGATGCTGCAGTGGTTCGCCCAGGAGGCCGATCCTGACCTGGGCCTACTGGCATTCCGGCGGATCAGCGACCGGTTGGGCGGCACCCACTGGTATCTGAAGATGCTGCGCGATGAAGGCGGGGCTGCCCAGCTGCTCGCCCGGGTCCTGGCCAACAGCCGATACGCCGGTCAGCTCATCGAGGGTGCCCCGTCCTCTGTCGCAGTCTTCGGGTCGACCCAGGCTCGGGTCCCGTTGCAGAGAAAAGCAATCGCTGAAGTCATGCAGGCCGCTATCGATCGGCAGGACGATCCGGACGCCGCAATCCGAGCGATTCGTGAGATCCGACGCGGTGAACTCATCCGGGTCGCGGTTGCAGACATTGCCGCGGCGCTGGAGCTGAGCACGCTCGAGATCGCGTTGACCGACATTTCGGCCGCGACGATCCAAGCGGCTCTGGATGTCGCTGTTCGCGAGGTCGTGACTGCCACGGCGCAGCCGTTGACCACCAGGATCGCGGTCATCGGGATGGGTCGACTAGGTGGTCATGAGACCGGGTACTCCAGCGACGCCGACGTGCTCTTCGTGCACGAGCCGTTACCGGGGGTCGCGTCTGCACATGCGCAGAATCAGGCGACCCAGGTCGTCAACCGCCTGCGAACCTCCCTCGCCGCGAGCGGCCCGGATCCGTCGCTGACCATCGACGCCGACCTTCGCCCCGAAGGGAAGTCCGGGCCGACGGTCCGAACCCTCGCCTCGTACGCCGCCTACTACGAGCGGTGGTCGGCCGGTTGGGAGGCCCAGGCCCTGCTGCGGGCCAGCCCGATCGCGGGTGACGAGGAGCTGGGACGGCGATTCGTGGAGGTGATCGATCCGTTGAGGTACCCGCAGGGTGGTATCGATGACGGTGCGATTCGGCAGATCCGCAGACTGAAGGCACGGATGGAAGCCGAGCGGATTCCGCGCGGCGGTGACCGGCGTACCCACTTCAAGTTGGGCCGCGGCGGACTGTCGGACGTGGAGTGGACCGTGCAGCTCGCACAGCTTGAGCACGGGTACGAGATTCCGGCACTGCGACACACCGGAACGCCTTCGCTGCTGGTGGTGATGCAGCAGCACGACCTACTGACTCAGGAAGAGGCTGAGCAGCTCGCGGCTGCCTGGGTCCTGGCCACCCGGCTGCGGAATGCAGGCATGTTGTGGCGCGGTCGATCGATGGAGTCGCTGCCCAGCAGTCTGGCCGACGTCAGGGGAATTGCGAGTCTGCTCGGCTGGCCGCTGTCCCGGGCCTACGGATTGCAGGAGGACTACCTGCGTCGCACTCGGTTGGCGCGCACGATCATGGAGCACCGCTTTTATGGCAGTGATCTGTCCGAACACCGCGACGAGAATCCCAGCCACCGTTAGTGCACCGCACGAGTGGCTCAGGTAACCCCGAGAGGCTCACGTGTAGATGAGCCTCTCGGGCTTACCTGCGCCACGGTCGGTTCTGCTCTGCTGTCGGCCGCGGACCGCTTCACGACGCAAGGTCGGCACACCGATCTGATGCAGCAGTTCGAGCGCACCGTCGAGGCGTCCAAGGACACCAACGCCGATGACGAACACGACCCCGAGGGCGCCACTATCGCCTACGAACGATCCCATCTCGCGGCGTTGGTTGAGCAGGCACGACGTCGGTTGGTCGAAATCGACGAGGCGGTGTCTCGAGTGGGTGCCGGAACCTACGGGGTCTGCGAGGTCTGCGGCGGACCAAGATCTGTGCAGCGGTTGGAAGCGCGACCGTTCGCCCGGACCTGCATCGCCGACGCCGTGTGAGGTGGACACGGGCTGGGGCGCCGAAAGGCGCCGCCTAAACTAAGCGTGTGATTTCTCGTCTTGACCTGCGCGGCGACGCGCTGACCTCCCTCGATGCCCGCAGCCTGCGAGCGGCGCTACCTCGCGCCGAGTTCGATGTCGATGCTGCGCTCGACGTGGTGCGGCCGATTTGCGCTGACGTGCAGGAGCGGGGCGAGCAGGCCCTGCTCGACCTCGGGGAGCGCTTCGACAAAGTGCGCCCCACCACCTTGCGAGTTCCGCAGGGTGTGTTGAACGCGGCAGCCGAGCAACTCGACCCGGACGTTCGCGAGGCTCTGTTGGAGTCGATTCGTAGGGCGCGATTGGTGCACGAAGACCAACGCCGGACCGACACCACGACCAGGGTCGCCGATGGCGGCTTTGTGACCGAGCGTTGGGTTCCGGTGGATCGCGTCGGCTTGTACGTGCCCGGTGGTATCGCGGTCTACCCGAGCAGCGTGGTCATGAACGTCGTGCCCGCCCAGGCGGCACGGGTGCCTTCGCTTGCCGTTGCCAGCCCGCCCCAGGCCGGTAACACCGGGATTTTCGCCGGTTACCCGCACCCGACGATCCTCGCTGCGTGCGAGTTGCTCGGTGTCGACGAGGTCTACTCGGTGGGTGGTGCGCAGGCGGTTGCAATGTTCGCCTACGGCGCTCGCGACGCGTCGGGAGCGACGGTCTGCGAACCAGCCACGCTCGTCACCGGTCCCGGAAACATCTATGTCGCAGCCGCCAAGCGCCTGCTCAAGGGCCTGATCGGCATCGACTCCGAGGCCGGGCCGACCGAGATCGCCATCTTGGCCGATGATTGCGCCGACCCCGATCTCGTTGCAGTCGACCTGATCAGCCAGGCAGAGCACGACGAGATGGCCTCTGCCGTGTTGGTGACCGACAGCGTTCGGCTCGCGGAAGATGTCGAGCGCATCCTCGAGGCGCGAGTCGGGGCCACCAAGCACTCCGCCCGGGTCCGAGTGTCTCTCGGCGGTCAGCAGTCGGCCATTGTTCTGGTCGACTCCGTGAACGACGGAATCAGGGTGGTCGATGCCTACGCGGCCGAGCACCTGGAGATCCAGACCCGCGACGCGCCCGAGGTGGCAGCTCGGATCCGCAATGCCGGAGCCATCTTCGTCGGGGCGTACGCCCCGGTCAGCCTCGGTGACTACTGCGCCGGGTCCAATCACGTGCTTCCCACCGGCGGTTGCGCCTGCCACAGCAGCGGCTTGTCGGTGCAGTCCTTCCTGCGGGGCATCCACGTCGTGGACTACACGCGGGCGGCCCTGCGCGAAGTCGCCGCGCAGGTCGTGACACTGGCCAATGCCGAAGACCTCCCGGCTCACGGCGAGGCCGTCACCGCCCGGTTCCGTTCGGAGTGAGCGCCACTATGAGCGATCTGCAGCACTTGGTGCGTGCCGATCTACGTGGCGGGAGCCCGTACGGTGCGCCGCAGCTGGACGTGCCGGTCGCGGTCAATACCAACGAGTCGTCACATCCGGTTCCAGCGGTCGTCGTAGAGGCGATCACTCGTGCAGTCCAGCGGGTCGCACCTGGTCTCAACCGCTACCCGGATCGGGAGTTCATCGCGCTGCGCGAGGCGCTTGGTGGATTCGTGACCGCGACTACCGGCTGCGCCACCACGGCAGATGGGGTCTGGGCAGGCAACGGGTCCAACGAGGTACTCCAGCACCTGGTGTTGGCGTTCGGCGGCCCGGGTCGCGTTGCACTCGGCTTCACTCCCTCCTACTCGATGCACCCGATCATCAGTCGAAGCGTCGGCACCGCCTGGGTCGACGGTCTGCGTGACGCTGCTGAGGGCCGCTTCGACATCGACACCGAGCTCGCCGTCGCGCAGGTGCGCGAACACCGCCCGAGTCTGGTCTTCCTGTGCTCGCCGAACAACCCCACCGGCAGCGCGCTGGCCCTCGAAACGGTGCAGGCCGTCTACGACGCCGCGCCCGACGCGATCATCGTTGTCGATGAGGCCTACTTCGAATTTGCGAGACCGGGCACGCCCAGTGCGCTCAGCCTGCTCCCTGGGCGCGAGCGACTGGTGGTCACTCGCACCATGTCCAAAGCATTCGCCTTCGCGGGAGTCCGCCTGGGCTACCTCGCCGCTGACCCGCAGCTCACCGAGATACTCCGCCTGGTGCGGTTGCCCTACCACTTGTCGTCGGTCACCCAGGCAGTCGCACTCGCCGCCCTGGAGCACGCTGACACGATGCTCGCGATGGTCGAGCAGATCAAGACATCGAGAGACGCATTGGTGCAGGGGTGCGCAGCCCTCGGCCTGCGCCCTGTCGAGAGTGACGCGAACTTTGTGCTGGTGGGAGGATTCGCCGATGAACGGGAGTCCTGGCAGCAGCTGCTCGACCGCGGTGTCCTGGTACGCGACGTGGGCATCGCCCACCATCTGCGGATCACGGCCGGCACCCAGTCCGAGACCCAGTCCGTCCTCGCTGCGCTGGCAGACCTTGCCCCGCCCCTACCAGCGCACCCAGCACCCGTACTGAAAGAAAGCGACACCGCACCATGACGACCGACGACACGAACTCGCGTGCACCACAGGGCCACCGCACAGCCCATATCAAAAGGGCCACCAGTGAGAGCAGCGTCGATCTGTTCATCGACCTCGACGGCAGCGGCCAGTCGCAGGTCAGCACGGGTGTGCGCTTCTACGACCACATGCTGCACAGTTTCGCCAAGCACAGCCTGATCGATCTTCGGGTCACCTCGGTCGGCGATATCGATGTCGATGCCCACCACACCGTCGAAGACACGGCAATCGTGCTCGGCGAAGCGCTCCGCGAAGCGTTGGGTGACAAGTCCGGCATCTCCCGGTTCGGCGATGCACTGGTGCCGTTGGACGAGGCGCTGGCACAGGCCGTCGTCGACCTCGCGGGTCGTCCCTACGTCGTGCACGAGGGTGAACCCGAGGGACAGATCTACGCGATCATCGGTGGCACCTACACGGGCTCGCTCACCCGCCACATCTTCGAGTCGTTCGCCTTCCACGCCGGGATTGCCCTGCACGTGCGGGTGATCTCCGGCCGCGACCCGCACCACATAGTCGAGGCGCAGTTCAAGGCCGTGGCACGCGCCGTGCGGGCGGCCGTCGCACGTGACCCTCGTGTGATCGGCATCCCCAGCGCCAAGGGTGCTCTGTAACTGCAGATGGCACCCACCCAGCCCAGCACCGGAGTCCTCTACCTGCGCGGCGACCGCCGGCGGGTCGATGCGTGGGTTCGGCGCGGATCGGCACCGTGTTTCGTTGTGCCCTATGCGGATTGGACTGCCGTAGTGCCGTCCGGGCCGGTGCCCGTGCCGCC
>JBBPZD010000080.1:0-18736 GCA_038199265.1 Actinomycetales bacterium
CAATTGACTGGTCTCCGATCTGCAGGGCTGTCGCGTCCCCGTTCGAGAAACCGATCCGGGATTGCAGACCGCGCTCCTGCAGATTCGCGACGGCTATCTCGGCTGCCGCTGGGTCGAGCTCTACTCCACTGCCCCGACCATCCGGTCGATTGATCGCGTCCACGATCGGGACCGTGCCGACACCGGCGCACGGATCGAGCAACACTTCACGAGGTGCACACTTCGCGAGGCGGAGAAGGCCGGCGACCACCGAGACAGGCGTAGCTGCCGGCAACCGTCGCAGGGTGCCGAACCGTGCGGCCCACGCCAGCGGCCCGAGCTGGGCCGCGCTCTGCTCGACGTCGAGATTGACTTGCCAGTCCTTGGGCGCGTTCACCCATCCGGCGAGTTCATACTGCTCGATCAGCTGCCGCCGTACATCGGGGCCGGCCTGGATGCGGAACCGGATGGGCGAATCCAGCACCAACCCCGGCATCTGCTCCAAAGTCGAGGTCAACGTTTCGGAGTTGGTGTCTACGGTCCACGGCAGTGCCACCCGGTTGATCGCGGTGGTAGCGACGAGAAAGTCCAGGTTGACGACTTCCTCAAGCAAAATCTGACCGGGTGCCATCAATCGGCTACGCAAACCGTATTCCTCTTGCAGGTCACCTCGGAACAAGTCCTCGAAGCCGACCGCACAGGTCACGATCAGTGGGAACGCCATTGCGCCATTCTCCCGGACCAAGGTTGGAACCGTCGCCGCCAACGCGGCGAGTGGTCACGAGAACACAGTCTGACCATCGAGCCACTGCGGGTTCGTGACCACTGAAGAAGTAACGAACCCGGCCCTCCAACAGGAGGACCGGGCTCATTACGTGTTCTACGAAGTTACTCAGGCGTCGGTGGCTGCCGACTCAGAGTTGCCCTCGGAGCCGTTGGCTTCGGAGGAGTTGCCGCCACCGTTGTTGCCACGGCCGCGACCGCCTCGGCGACGGTTGCGGGGACGGCGTTCGCCCTCGCTCTTGTCGCCATCGTTATCAGAGCCGGCGTCCTGCGCCGCAACTGATTCGTTCCCAGCCGAATCGTCAGCAGCCGGAGCTGCATCGGCAACAGGTGCCTGCTCAGCGGGCGCTTCTTCGGCAGCCGGTGCATCGGCCTGAACCGCTGCGTCCTCGACGACACCGAGCGACAGCTTGCCGCGCGGGTCGACCTCCTTGAGTTCGACCTGCACCTTCTGACCGATCTTGAGCACGTCTTCGACGTTATCGATCCGCTTGCCACCGACCAGCTTGCGCACCTCGGAGATGTGCAGCAGGCCGTCCTTGCCCGGCAGCAGGGAGACGAACGCGCCGAACGTCGTGGTCTTGACCACGGTGCCCAGGAAACGCTCGCCGACCTCCGGCATCTGCGGGTTGGCGATCGCGTTGATCGCCGCGCGCGCCGCCTCGGCCGAGGGGCCGTCGGTAGCACCGATGTAGATTGTTCCGTCGTCCTCGATCGAGATGTCGGCGCCGGTGTCCTCCTGGATCTGCTTGATCATCTTGCCCTTCGGGCCGATGACCTCTCCGATCTTGTCGACGGGCACGTTCACCGAGATCACGCGCGGTGCGAAAGGGCTCATCTCATCCGGCGCGTCGATTGCCTCGTGCATGACGTCCAGGATGTACAGGCGTTCGTCGCGAGCCTGCGTCAGCGCACCGGCGAGCACGTCGGCAGGCAGGCCGTCGAGCTTGGTGTCCAGCTGGATCGCGGTCACGAACTCGCGGGTACCGGCGACCTTAAAGTCCATGTCGCCGAAAGCATCTTCGGCACCGAGGATGTCGGTCAACGCGGCGTACTCCATCTTGCCGTCGACCTCAGCGGTGACCAGGCCCATCGCGATACCGGCGACCGGCGCGCGCAGCGGCACACCGGCGTTCAGCAGAGCGAGGGTGGACGCGCAGACCGAGCCCATCGAGGTGGAGCCGTTGGAGCTGAGCGCCTCGGAGACCTGACGGATCGCGTACGGGAACTCCTCACGCGTCGGCAGCACCGGCATCAGGGCGCGCTCCGCGAGTGCACCGTGCCCGACCTCGCGGCGCTTCGGTGAACCGACGCGGCCGGTCTCACCGGTGCTGTAGGGCGGGCAGTTGTAGTTGTGCATGTAGCGCTTGCGCGACACCGGGGACAACGTGTCGAGCATCTGCTCCATACGCAGCATGTTCAGGGTGGTAACGCCCAGGATCTGGGTCTCGCCACGCTCGAAGATCGCCGAACCGTGCACCCTCGGGAGCACCTCGACCTCGGCCGACAGCGCACGGATATCCGCGAGCCCACGACCGTCGATGCGCACCTTGTCACGCAGAATCCGCTGACGAACCTGAGCCTTCTGCAAGGCGCGGTAGGCAGCTGAGACTTCCTTGTCGCGACCCTCGAAGCGCTTGCCCTCAGCAGCCAGTTCCTTCTTCAGGGCGTCCTTGAGCTCGTCGAGCTTGTCTTCGCGGTCAGTCTTGTCCGCAATGGTGAACGCGGCGGCAACCTGCTCCGCAGCATCCTTCTCGACAGCTTCGTACACGTCGTCCTGGTACTCCAGGAAGATCGGGAAGTCCTGCACCGGCTTGGCGGCCTGGCTGGCCAGCTCGGCCTGCGCATCGCAGAGGACCTTGATGAACTTCTTGGAAGCTTCCAGGCCCTGTGAGACGACCTCTTCGGTCGGAGCGGTCTTTCCCTGGTTCTTCACCAGGTCCCAGGTGGCTTCGGTGGACTCGGCCTCGACCATCATGATCGCGACGTCGTCACCGGCGACACGACCTGCAACGACCATGTCGAACGTCGAGCGCTGCGCGTCGGAGAAGTTCGGGAAGGCAACCCACTGGTTGTCGATCAGGGACACGCGGGTCGCACCGACCGGGCCGGAGAACGGGAGTCCGGAGATCTGGGTGGCGACAGACGCACCGTTGATAGCCAGCACGTCGTACTGGTGGTCGGGGTTGAGTGCCAACACCGTGATGACGACCTGGACCTCGTTGCGCAGACCCTTCTTGAAGGTAGGTCGCAGCGGCCGGTCGATCAGGCGACAGGTGAGAATCGCGTCGGTGGAGGGTCGACCCTCACGACGGAAGAAGCTGCCGGGGATCTTGCCTGCGGCGTACATCCGCTCCTCGACGTCGACCGTCAAAGGGAAGAAGTCGAAGTGGTCCTTCGGCTGCTTGCCTGCGGCCGTGGTGGCAAGCAGGGTGGTCTCGTCGTCGAGGTAGCACAGGACTGCACCGCCGGACTGCTTGGCGAGACGTCCGGTTTCGAACCGGACCGTGCGGGTACCGAAGCTGCCGTTGTCGAGCGTGGCTTCGGCGAAAGTGATCTCTGGACCCTCCATTGGGTCTCCTCTTCTCTGGTAACTCATCGGCTGCGCGGATCCTCGTTGCCCGCGGCCGTTTCCTTGCTCAGGCGTAGGTGGACGTAGCCCGCGGGTCAGCGCTGATGCACTGGAACCGGCCGGGCCCACCTACCCCCGGACACGCCGAAAGGCGGTCACCGGATAGGTGACCGCCTCTGGGCGTGAAATCTGTGATCAGCGACGTAGGCCGAGTCGCTTGATGAGCGAACGGTAGCGCTCGACGTCGATGTCCTCGAGGTAGCGCAGCAAACGCTTGCGCTTACCGACCAGCAGCAGGAGTCCACGGCGGCTGTGGTGATCGTGGGGATGCAACTTCGAGTGCTCGGTGAGGTCCAGGATGCGCTGGGTCAGCATCGCTACCTGCACCTCGGGTGAACCGGAGTCGCCCTCCGACGTTCCGTACTCGGACATGATCTTGGCCTTGACGGCAACTTCCAGGGGCATGTAGTTAACTCCGATTCGTGTTATCGCTGCGCGGTGCACCTGGGCAGATCCACCAGGGCGCTCTTGATCCGCGGCCGTTGTACGGCTGTGCCAGATTACCAGCGCTGCCAGCTGCAGCCCTAATCCCGCCTCACTCGTCGTAGCGAGGTGCGCAGGTGGCCACCTGTGCGAGCAGCGGCTATTTACGGCGATGACTCGGTTGCCTCGAGCAGACCGAGGCTGAATCGCGCAATGGAGGCACGCTCGGCAGCCATGTCACGAAGGGCCGGGGTCAGGTCGGCGTCAAGGTGCTCGAAGGGAAATGCGGACAAGCCGGTGAACAACATCAGGTGCAGTGCATGCGCGCGTCGGATGACATCCAGTGGGACGCCGCAGCCTTCCGCACGAAGCCCCTCGACGTACGACGGGAGAATAACGTCCTCCACGGACTTCAGGGTGGACGCCTGCTGGCGACCTACCTGAATGTCACCGACGAGCAGTTGCCCGAGATCGAAACCGAGCGGGCCCGCACTGAAAAAGCCGTAGTCGATGAGTACGAAGCCATCGTTGCCTGCTGTGACGAGCAAGTTGTTCGGACACGCGTCGCCATGCAAGCTGCCGACTGGCAAGCAAGACAGTTCGTCGACGAGGTCCTCCGCGCGGTCTGCAGCGGCCTGCAGGGCGCCGCGCAGTGTGTCGTCGAAAGCCGCCGCAATCAACGGGTGACTCCAGATACCGCGGTCTCGCATCATCGGCAACACCTGATGTGCGAGTCGCCCGTGGACATAGTCCCGAACGGTCCAGTCGAACTCGCCGACGTCCGCGCGCATGCGAACCTCCGGGCTGGCAGCCAGCCGGCCCAGAAGGTAGGCAGCCCGCGCGAACCGGGTAACGCTCCAGTGCGCCGGCACGGTCGCAACTTCTTCCATCCAGACGCTTGCCGATTTTTCGTCGAGGTCGAACACCCCCACCGCGCGTGGCATCCGCAGACCTTGCGGCAGTCGATCACCCAGGTCGGAGCGGTAAGCGAGCGGCTCAGTGCGCCACGGCACACCCGCTTCGGCCATCGCCGCGATCTCGGTCGGTACTCCCTCGAAGAGTGCAGACCGGCCCCACGACTGCACGTGCTTGACGAAGAAACAGAAAGGCTGGCGTCTCCCATCGACCGCTGCTTCACCGCGGACCCAGTAACGACCGGCTGTCGTGATGGCTGGGAGGTCGTAGGCAACCCGGTCGGCATGCGAGCTGAGGAGAGCGATTCGGGCTGAGGGTTCGTGCAGCAGCGCGGCGACGAGAGCGGTCAGTTGCTCGTCCGTGACGTCGGCCGGACCCATCATTGTGCGCTCGTGCATCTGCACTCCCGACTAGTAAAGCGTTTTTCCTATGCTTCCTCTTAGAAGGTAAAGTAGCTTTATGAAATTTGTCAAGGCTGAGTTCCCCCTCGAGCAGACGCATGCTCCGATGCTCATGGGGCTGCTCTTTCATGAGATCCACGCAACCTTTGCGGCCGAGGACTGGGATGACCTGCGACAGTCCCACTTCCGCGTCATATCCGCAGTGCCGGATCAGGGCGTCAGTATCACCGAGCTCGGTGAGCGGGTCCGCATGACCAAGCAGGGGTGCGGGCAGTTCGTATCCCACCTCGTCCAGACCGGGCACCTTGCCACCGAACCGGATCCCTCGGATCGCAGAATCCGGGTGGTCCGCCGCACGCAACTCGGGCAGAACGTGCTCGACGCCGTGCTGGTTCGCAACCTGGCCATCGAGAGGGACTGGGCCGAGCGGGTCGGGCCGGATCGGTACCAGGTCTTCCGCAGCGTCCTACAGGAACTTGCGTTAGGTGAGCTGCCCGATTGATCAAACTGGGCGTGGTCGCAGGCAATGGCAGACTGGGCGACCATGAGCCGATCCAAAATGAGCGATCGACCCAGCGAGCGGGCTCGGTACGAAGCAGAGGTCGCGGCCTACGTCGACGCCGGTGGAAACGAACAGGTGCAACGCGTGATCACCGCTGTGCACGGCATGTCACGGCGACTGGCGCAGTGGTATACCCGGCAATTGGCCGACGTCGGCCTCACTTCCGGGGAGTGGGCCGTCATCTCAATCCTGGCCACCCAGGCCGAGGGCACCATCACCACGCCGTCCTACCTGGCCAACACCACTGCGATCGCGCCGTCGTCGATGACGCACCGCCTGGACCGGATGAGTGAGCGGGGTCTGATCGGGCGGGCCACCGATACCGAGAATCGGACCCGAATCCTGGTGACCCTCACTGAAACCGGGTGGGAGCTTTTCCAGCAGGTCATCCGCCACTCGGACGTAATGGAATCCGACGTTCTCGACCGCCTCGACTCCAGCGAACGTGAGCAACTCTCAAGGCTCCTCGAGCAGGCCATCACCGGTTTGGACGACGCGCTCGAGCAGAGCTGAACGCGCCGCACGTGGCAGTTCAAAACCAGATGGAAATCTCGCGATCGGCCGACTCCGGGGAGTCTGAGCCGTGCACGATATTCTCCTGCACCTTCTTGCCCCAGTCCCGTCCGAGGTCGCCGCGGATGGTGCCGGGCAGCGCCGCAGTCGGATCCGTGGCGCCGGCCAAGGCGCGGAACCCTTCGATGCAGCGGTTGCCCTCGATCACGACGAACGCCGCCGGTCCCGAGGACATGAATTCGACCAGCGGCTCGTAGAACGGCTTGCCCTCATGCTCCGCGTAGTGCTTTGCAAGGCGACCGCGGTCGGGCGTGGTGATGTGCAGATCTGCCAGGACGTACCCCTTGGCCTCGATCCGGCGCAGCACCTCGCCGGTCAGTCCGCGACGGAACCCGTCGGGCTTGACGATTACCAGGCTGCGTTCCAATTGCTCGCTCACGCCCAGAACCCTAACGCCTCAGGTGGCCTGCAGCAGCCCGGTGGACAGCAGCACGAACAGCACCACCGCAAGACCTATCCGGTAGAAAACGAACGGCCGCAACGTGTTCTCGCGCAGGTATCGCATCAACCAGGAGATGACGGCCAGCCCGACCCCGAACGCGATGACGGTCGCGATGGCGACGTGACCCCAGCCCTCGCGGGCGGCATCGGTCTTGGTGATCTCACCGGCAAGCTCGAACAGGCCCGACGCCAGAACCGCGGGGATGGCGAGTAGGAAGGAGTAGCGGGCTGCCGCTTCGCGGGTGTAGCCCATCAACATTCCACCGCTGAGCGTGCCACCCGAGCGAGAGACACCCGGGATCAGCGCAAGTGCCTGCCACAGCCCGAAGAATATGCCGTCACGGGTGGTCAGGTTGTCGACCTGCTTGGTCTGTTTTGCGGTGCTGTCGGCGAACGCGATCACGAGCGCGAACAACAGCAGCATGGTGGCGGTGATCCAGAGGTTGCGGGCCGGCCCCTCGATCTGGTTCTTGAAGAGCAACCCGAGGACGCCGATGGGCAGGGTGCCGATGATCACCAGCAGGAACTCGTGGGCGTCCGGGTGGGACCACGGCACCCGGCGCCGCAGCGCCATCAGCCCGCCCTTGACCAGCCGGACGATGTCTTTCCAGAAATAAACCAGCACAGCCGCCTCGGTGCCGAGCTGGTTGATGGCCGTGAACGCCGCTCCGCCACCATCATTTCCGAAGAACAACCGGCCGAAGATCAGTTGATGGGCTGAGGAGGAGACCGGGAGGAACTCGGTCAGGCCCTGCACAATGCCGAGGACGACCGCCTCGAGCCAGCTCACGCTGTCACCTGGACGGTCGGCACGTAGGGCAGTGTCACGGGTTCTTCTCCAGGTAGTCGGCGGTGAGCTGATCCATCTTGGCGCCCTGCACGAGGGCCGTGATCCACAGCGCGAGGAAGATCAGGCCGACCAGGAACATCAGCGGCACGACGACAGCGGAGGCAAGGCTAGCGATCTGGACGACCCAACCGATCACGACACCCCAGGGACGCCGCATTGTGCCCGCCGTCACGATGCACAAGAGAGCCAAGAGTCCGCCAACCCAGAGGTACGGGGTCTGGATCGAGTCTTGTTGGGCGCTCGCGAGCGCGTAGGCGACGAGTCCGCCGAGCAGGACCACGATCACCTGGAACGCGACGACGACGGCAGCCAAGCGGCGCGTCATCCGTTCCCCGACGCCGTAGAGCAGCATCCTGCCGGGGCCGTACACGTTCGAATTGCTCATACCTCAGTAGCTCCCAACAGTGCGCGCACCTCAGCTGCCGTGACCACGGAACCGGTGGCCAGGACGCCGCCGGCCACCCCGCCTTCGTCCGCCAGTTCAGCCGCTCGGTCCAGCGCTTCCGGCAGGCTCGGGACGATGTACACCCGGTCCTCCCCGTAGATTTCGATGGCGAGCTGCCCCAACCGGTCCGGATCAGCAGCCCGGTGCGAGCGGGTGCGGGAGATGACGACCTCGTCCAGCACCGGCTCGAGCGTCTGCAGGATGGAGTCAGCGTCCTTGTCGGCCAGGATCGCGATGACGCCCACCAGCTTGGCGAAGTTAAATGAGTCCTCCAGTGCAGCTCGCAGTGCTCGGGCACCGGCGGGGTTATGAGCCGCATCGACCAGCACAGTCGGCGAGCGCCGCACGATCTCCAACCGTCCTGGTGAGGACAACCGTTCCAGTGCCTCACGCAACACACCGACGTCCAGTGGTTGCTCGCCGCCGCCGATGAACGCCTCGACGGCCGCGATAGCAGTAACCACGTTGTGCGCCTGATACTCACCGAAGAGCGGCAGGAACAGGTCGTTGTAGTCGCCGGCGAGGCCGCGCAGCGAGACCTGTTGGCCACCGATCGCCTGGTCGCGCGCCAGCACCGAGAACCGGTCGTCCTCGCAGACCACGCTTGCTCCCACCTCCTCTGCTCGCTCCAGGATGAGGTCGAGCACGTCGGGCTCCTGGCGGCCGACCACAGCGATAGCGCCCGCCTTGACGATGTCGCGCTTCTCCATCGTGATCTCCTCCAGCGTGTTGCCGAGCAACCGCTGGTGATCGATGTCGATGGGGGTGATGACCGCAACCTGGCCGTCGGCGACGTTCGTGGCGTCCCACCGACCGCCGAGACCTACCTCGACGATCGCGACGTCGACGGGAGCATCCGCGAAGGCGGCGTACGCCATTACGACAAGCAACTCGAAGTACGTGGTACGAGGGCCACCGGACTCTGCGGACCGCTGGTCGATCATCTCGACGTACGGGATGACGTCGTCGTAGGTCTCGACGAACCTTTCGGGATCGATCGGCATGCCGTTCAACGCAATCCGCTCACGGATGTCGTGCAGGTGCGGCGAGGTGAACCGCCCGGTGGACAGCCCCATCTCGCGCAGGATCCGCTCGATGAAGCGGGTAGTGCTGGTCTTGCCGTTGGTGCCGGTCAGGTGAATGACCGGGAAGGTCTTCTGCGGCTCCCCCAGCAGCTCCATGATCTGGGCGACCCGCTCCAATGAAGGTTCCGGCGTGTTCTCCGGCGCCCGGGCGAGAATGCTTTCCTCGACCCGGCGCAGTCGCTTGCGCAGTTCCAGTTGCGCCTCGGCCTCGCGGACCGCGGCATCGGGTCGTCCGCTACTCATGCCCCGCTCCCCTGCGTCAGTTTGAGGCGTACCCAGATGCTGTCCGGCACACCGGAACCACCCGGATCACGCTGGTAGATCTCGAAACCGGACCGTTCGTAGAACCCGGCAGCACCGGTGTTCCCGTCCAGATAGGACAGCACCATGGTCTTCCATCCGTCGTCGGTCGCGCGGTCGATCGCCGCGCGTAACAGTGCAGCACCCACGCCCGCCCCCTGATGCGCTGGGAGCACGTAGAGCTTCCAGAGAGCCAATTCCTCACCTAGCGTTCCGGAGACGGACACCCCGATGATCTGGCCGTCACGTTCGGCAACGGTCGCCCGTCCCGATCGGATGGCCGGAATGGTCGCGTCGGCCGTCCACCACTTCGCCAACCCCATGGCGACGTAGTCGTCCCCCGCGATCGGCCCGTAGGTGGGCGGCCAGGTGCGGTGGCCGACCTCGAGTATGCCCAGCAGATCATCGCCTGTGGCTTGCCTGATCAGGTATTCAGAACTCATCGATTCGATCCGCCTCGGCCGTTCGGCAGCGACACCGCGATCGCGATCTGCTTCCCGTCTGCAAGATCGACGATCTTGCCGCCGGGCAGCTCATGACCGGCGCCAGCAGCACCGAACTGCACCGTGAGCGTCTCGCTCATGATCAGGTTCTGGTGGGAGACGACCGCCTGCCACACGTCGTTGTCACCGGCCAGCGAGAGGCTGATCCGGTCGCTCACGTTCAGGCCCGCCTCGCGCCGTTCCTGTTGAACAGCGCGGATCACGTCGCGTGCGAGGCCTTCGGCCCGCAGTTCGTCGGTCACGGTTGTGTCGAGCACGATGAATCCGCCGCCAGGAAGCATCGCTGGGGCCCGGCTTGTGTCGGCCTCACCAGAAACCACTGTCTCCAGGGCGTATTCGCCCTCCTGCAGGGTAAGCCCGCCGCTGACGACGGTGCCGTCATCGGCAATGGACCAGTCGCCGGATTTACTGCCCTTGATGGCGTGCTGCACCTGTTTGCCCAGCCGCGGCCCCGCAGCACGGGCGTTGACCGACAGTCGTTGGGTGACGCCGTACTTCTCTTGAGTGGCGCCGGCCAGATCGGCCAGGCGCACCTCACGAACATTGACCTCATCGGCGATGACGTTGGTGAAGTCGGCCAACGCCTCGGGGTTCGGCACGACGACTGTGACGGCGGGCAGCGGTAGGCGTACCCGCAACTGCTGTGCCTTGCGCAGGCCGGAGGTGGTGGAGCACACCGCGCGGGCGCGGTCCATCGCCTCGACGAGTTCGTCGTCGCGGGGCAGGTCGTCGGCAACCGGCCAGTCGGTCAGGTGCACCGAGCGGCCACCGGTCAGACCGCGCCAGATCTGCTCACTCTCGAACGGCAACAGCGGTGCTGCGACCCGGGTGAGCACCTCGAGCGCGGTGTACAGGGTGTCGAAGGCAGCATGCGCGCCATCGCCGTCCCCGGTGTCCCAGAAACGCTCTCGCGAACGTCGGATATACCAGTTCGTCAAGACGTCGAGGAATCCGGCGACGCTGTCGCACGCACCTGCGATGTCGTAGGCGTCGAGCTGGCGACCAGTCGTCTCCACCAGATCTCGCAGCTTCGCCAGGAGATAGCGGTCGAGCACGTGGTCGCTCGCGGTCGACCACTTCGCGTCGTACCCGTCGGCATTCGCGTAGAGACTGAAGAAGTACCAGCTGCTCCACAGCGGCATCATCACCTGACGCACGCCGTCGCGGATGCCCTGCTCGGTGACGACCAGGTTGCCGCCGCGCAGGATCGGGCTGGCCATCAGGAACCAACGCATCGCGTCTGCGCCATCGCGGTCGAAGACTTCGGACACGCTGGGGTAGTTACCGAGCGACTTGGACATCTTGGCACCATCCGAGCCGAGCACAATGCCGTGGCAGATGACCGATTTGAACGCCGGTCGGTCGAAGAGCGCGGTCGAGAGCACGTGCAGCGTGTAGAACCACCCGCGCGTCTGACCGATGTACTCGACGATGAAGTCACCGGGGAAGTGGTGTTCGAACCAGTCCGCGTTCTCAAACGGGTAGTGCACCTGCCCATAGGGCATCGACCCGGAGTCGAACCACACGTCGAGCACGTCGCTCACCCGGCGCATCGTCGAATTACCGGTCGGGTCATCGGGATTGGGGCGGGTCAGCTCGTCGATGTACGGGCGGTGCAAGTCGGGGGTCCGCTCGCCGGAGGTGTCGTCGACGCGACCGGGCAGCACGCCGAAATCGCGCTCCATGTCTGCCAACGATCCGTAGACGTCGATGCGCGGGTAGGCCGGGTCGTCGGACTTCCAGACCGGAACGGGACTGCCCCAGAAGCGGTTTCGGGTAATCGACCAGTCGCGGGCGTTCTCCAGCCACCTGCCGAACTGACCGTCACGTACGTTGCCCGGTACCCAGGTGATTTCCTGGTTGTGCGCGAGCATCCGCTCCTTGATAGCGGTGACGCTGACGAACCACGAGGAGACCGCCATGTAGATCAGCGGCTTGCGGCAGCGCCAGCAGTGCGGGTAGCTGTGGTCATAGGTCTCGCGCCGCAGCAGGACTGTGCCGGCACCCACGCTGCCCGCGACCTCGCCGCGGGTCGCGGCTTTGAGATCGTCGATGATCGGGCTGTTGGCCTCGAAAACCTGGAGTCCGGCGTATTCGTGCACCGGCGCGGTGAACCGGCCGTCGGGACCGACGGGGATAACCACCTTCATACCTTCGCGGTCGGTGACTGCCATGTCCTCCTCACCGAACGCGCCCGCGCTGTGCACCAGGCCGGTGCCGTCCTCGGTGGTGACGAAGTCGGCCTCGACCACCCGGAAGGCGTTCTCGTGATCGTCGTCGAGGTAGTAGCTGAAGGGCGGTGCATAGGTGCGACCCAGGATGTCAGCGCCGGTCAGTCGCTGCACGACGCGGGACTCCCACTCCGGTGCGGCGTCGCCGAAGAGGTCCTTGGCGTAAGAGGCTGCGCGGGCGGCAGCAAGCACGTACCGCTCGGTCGTGCCCGTCACCTCGGACTCGACGATCACGTAGTCGATGTCCCGGCGCACCATGATCGCCAGGTTCGACGGCAACGTCCACGGTGTCGTGGTCCAGATCAAGTAAAGAACGCCGGTGAGTTCCCCGTCGCCGGTGTCGCGCAGGCCGACGGTGACCGCCTGGTCCTGCCGCATCTGGTAGACGTCGTCGTCCATCCGCAGTTCGTGGTTCGACAGCGGCGTCTCGTCGTTCCAGCAGTACGGCAACACCCGGAAGCCCTCGTAGATCAGACCCTTGTCGTAGAGGCTCTTGAACGCCCAGGTGACCGATTCCATGTACTGCGGGTTGAGGGTCTTGTAGTCGTTCTCGAAGTCGACCCAGCGACCCATCCGCCGCACGTAGGACTCCCACTCCCCCGTGTAGCGCAGCACCGACGCCCGCGCAGCGTCGTTGAACTTCTCGACACCCATCTGCAGGATCTCGTCCTTGGTCTTCAGACCGAGCTGTTTCATCGCTTCGAGCTCGGCGGGCAAGCCGTGGGTGTCCCAACCGAAACGGCGCTCGACACGCTTGCCGCGCATCGTCTGGTAGCGCGGGATGAGGTCCTTGACGTATCCGGTGAGCAGGTGGCCGTAGTGCGGCAGACCGTTCGCGAAGGGCGGGCCGTCGTAGAAGACGAACTCGTTGCTTCCGTCGTCACCGGCGGCTCGGTGCGCGACCGAAGCACGGAAGGTGTCGTCGCGGTCCCAGGTTTCCAGAACGGCGGCTTCGATGGCCGGGAAGTCCGGGCTGGGCGCTACACCCTTACTGGGCTCGTCGACTGAACTGGGATCGACCTTCGGGTACGTCATGCGAGTGTTTCCTTTACGGGTCCGTCGAGTCCTCGAATTACCCGAGGACGACGGGAGCCGATCTTTGACCGACAACGCCGCGGTACCACCCCGCTTGCCGCGTACTTTCCACCTGCGGTGGTAAGCGCCCGACCTCTTGTTCCTGAGCTATGACGGGCTCGTCCCGCCCGGTTCTACTAGGAGCCGCGAGGCTCTGTTCTTCCGGGAGCTTGCCGCTGATGACGGCTCAACTGCTGCTGCACCGAAGTGTACGTCGTCATCGGCAGGCCACTGGTGGGGCCAGCAGCTCAGCTGCGCTGTTCGCCGATCTTCTGGTGGATCAGGTCCAGGTGCCGGGCTCCGTCGCCGCGGTCCAGATTGTCCGGATGCACCTTGCCGCCGAGTCCGAGGATCGGGGTGAAGAAGTAGGTCTCACCCTCGCTCAGGTCGCCCTTGCGCTGCTTCGCGCCCTTGTGCGGACCAGCCAAGTCGCGAGGGTGGGAGTGAGGGCCCGGCAGGTGTTCGCCCAGGAAATAGGCCATGTCACCGTCGATGACGGTATTGGTCTGAAAGTGCGGATCGAGACATTGAATGACGTCGGCACCATCGACCTGCTCGTAGTGATAAACGTGACCGAAGCTGGTGACCACGAACGGCACGCTGGCCACCTGCGGTCCGAGCCAGGTCTGCAGTGCCTGCACCCACTTACCCGGATCGACGATCGCGAGCGCCTGATCGCCGTAGAACCCGAGGCCGTAGGCCCGCCACAGCTCGACCAACGCGTCCGGCAAACGACCCTCGGCGTACTCCAGGAACGCGAGGTTGGGCACTGTGGTGTCAGGATCGGGAGGAAAGGCCTCCACAAACTTACGCACCTCGGCACCGATGTCGGCTGACCGCTCATCGAACGTCTGGCTCATGGCGCGGGACTCCTTCTGGTGGGCCGGATCGACGATCCGACCGTAGTCGATCCACCCGGACGTGTGCGGATGTCGCCGTCGTTCTCGCACAAGATCGGCTGCCTTCCGACCTGTCCGTGGCCACGGTAGAGGGAACTCCGGGTGTGAACAGCGACATCAGCCGATGATTGCGGCTCCCGGTAGCGCGTGCGAGCCCTCGACCCGTTCCATCCCGGAGCACATCGGCACCGGCCCGGGACTCGCGCGAAACCTTGGTGAGCGTGGGTGTTCGGTTCTGGGATCATGGAAGGTATGACCGAACGACCCACCTCAGCTGCCCATTCCGTCCCCGACCGGCCCACTGTCGACGGCCTCGAGGAGCGCTGGGACACCGTCTGGGCCGACCGCAAGACCTACGCCTTCGACCGCGAGCGCGCGCTCTCACTCCCCCGCGACCAGGTGTTCTCCATCGACACCCCGCCACCCACCGCGAGCGGCAGCCTGCACGTCGGGCACGTCTTCGGCTACACGCACACCGACTGCATGGCGCGCTACCAGCGGATGAGTGGGCGGGAGGTGTTCTACCCGATCGGCTGGGACGACAACGGTCTGCCGACCGAGCGTCGGGTGCAGAACTTCTACGGCGTACGCGGTGACCACACAGCTGACTACATCGAGGGTTTCCTGCCGCCGCTGCGGGGTGCCGAGGGCAAGTCCGTCAAGGCGGCAGACCAGGTGCCGATCGGTCGAGCCAACTTCATCCCGCTGTGCGAAGAGCTGACCGAGGCTGACGAGAAGTCCTTCGAGGAGTTGTTCCGCACCCTCGGCATCTCCTTCGACTGGAGCCTGACGTATCGCACCATCGATGACCGCTCCCGCGCTGTTGCCCAGCAGGCCTTCCTGCGCAACCTGGCGCGCGGTGAGGCCTACCAGGCCGAGGCACCAGGCCTGTGGGACGTCACGTTCCAGTCGGCCGTCGCCCAGGCTGAGGTCGAAGCCCGCGACTACCCGGGCGCCTACCACCGGGTCGCCTTCCACCAGCCTGACGGTGAACCGATCTACATCGAGACGACCCGCCCCGAGCTGATCCCGGCAGTGGTGGCGCTGATCGCGCACCCGGACGACGAGCGGTACACCGGGCTGTTCGGCAGTACGGTCACCTCACCGCTGTTCGGTGTCGAGATCCCCGTACTCGCCCACCCGGCCGCCGAGAAGGACAAGGGCGCCGGCATTGCGATGTGTTGCACGTTCGGTGACCTGACCGACGTGATCTGGTGGCGCGAACTACAACTGCCGATCCGTTCAGTGATGACGCGCAACGGCCGCATCCAGGGTGAGACACCGGAGTGGATCGCAGGCGGTCCCGGCGAGGCGTTGTACGCCGGGCAACTCGCCACGAAGACCACCTTCTCCGCACGCGCGGCCGTCGTCGATGCGCTCCGGGCAAGCGGCGACCTGGACGGTGAACCGAAGACCACGCAACGCAAGGCGAACTTCTTCGAGAAGGGCGATAAGCCCCTCGAAATCGTCACCAGCCGCCAGTGGTACATCCGCAACGGCGGTCGCAGTCAGGAGCTGCGCGACGAACTCGTTGCGCGCGGTGGCGAGATCGACTTCCATCCGACGTTCATGCGCAGCCGCTACACGAACTGGGTGGCCGGCCTCAACGGAGACTGGTTGATCAGCCGCCAGCGATTCTTCGGGGTCCCGTTCCCGATCTGGTACCCGATCGATCAGCACGGCGAGATCGACCACTCCCGCCCGCTCGCGGCCGACGAGACGCAGCTGCCCGTCGATCCGCAGACTGACGTGCCCGCGGGATACAACGCTGACCAGCGCGGCGTACCGGGCGGATTCGTCGCCGACCCCGACATCATGGATACCTGGGCGACCTCGTCACTCAGTCCGCAGATTGCGGCCGGATGGCCGGTTACGTCCAACCCCGAGGGCCGTAACGATGAGGTGCTCTTCGACGCGATCTTCCCAATGGACCTGCGCCCGCAAGGTCATGACATCATCCGCACCTGGCTGTTCTCCTCGGTCGTGCGTAGTCACTTCGAACACGGCAAAGCGCCCTGGACCGGCGCGGCCATCAACGGTTGGATCCTCGACCCGGACCGCAAGAAGATGTCCAAGTCCAAGGGCAACGCCGAGACTCCACTGGACGTGGTGCGTCAGCACGGCGCCGACGCGGTGCGTTACTGGGCGGCGTCCGCTCGGCTCGGCGCCGACTCGGCGTATGACACCGGCCAGATGAAGGTCGGTCGCCGGTTGGCGATGAAGCTGCTGAACGCCAGCAAGCTCGCGCTCACCATCGGTGAGTCGGGCAGTAACCCCGATGCGGTGACCCATCCGCTCGACCAGGCGATGCTCGCCGGGCTGCGCGACGTCGTGGCTTCTGCAACTCGCGGCTGGGAGGGCTGGGACTACACTCGGTCGCTCGAAATCACCGAGAGTTTCTTCTGGACGTTCTGCGACGACTACATCGAACTGGTCAAGGACCGGGCGTACGGTGCGCAGGGCGATGAGGGTGCTGCCAGCGCCCGAGCAGCTTTGCGGATCGCGCTGTCGGTGCTGCTGCGATTGTTCGCGCCCTTCCTGCCGTACGCCACCGAAGAAGTGTGGTCCTGGTGGCAGTCAGGCTCAGTGCACCGCGCCTCGTGGCCGACGGTCGAGGAGTGCGGGAACACGCAGGGTGACCCCCGCTCGCTGCGTGTCGTAGGCGATGCCTTGGCCGGCATCCGCAAGGCCAAGTCGGACGCCAAACTCGGGATGCGCGCGCAGGTCACCTCGATGACGTTGACAGCCCCCGCCGACGTGCAGGACCTGATCCGGGCCGGCGAGAGTGATCTCAAGGCCGCGGGCAAGATCGTCGATATGACCTATACAGATGGGGACAGCCTGCACGTCACCGACGTGGAGCTCGTACCACCGCCCCCGCGCGGCGCCTGAGTCAGCTGGCGGATGCGAAGGCCCGCTCCACCGAAAGGTGAGCGGGCCTCGCATCGAACAGAGCCGAGTTAGGCAGATTCCTTACGCGGGGCACGCTTGCGAGCCGGTGGCGTTGCCTCGCGCCGCACGATCGTCGGGTTGACGTTGTGCAGCACGACCTCACGCGTGATCACGACGCGGGCAATGTCGTCGTCGCTCGGCACATCGAACATCACCGGCAGCAACACCTCTTCGAGAATCGCGCGGAGCCCGCGGGCACCGGTGCCACGCAACATTGCCTGTTCGGCCACCGCACCGAGAGCGTCCTCGCTGAACTCGAGCTCAACACCGTCGATCTCGAACATTTTCTGGTACTGGCGGGTGAGCGCATTGCGCGGCTCGGTCAAGATCGAGACCAGACCGGCGCGGTCCAGCGGCTCGACCGTCGTGATGACCGGCAGGCGTCCGATGAACTCCGGGATCAAGCCGAACTTCATCAGGTCTTCGGGCAACACGTCGGAGAAGCTCTCCAGTGCGTTGCTGGCGATCTTCAACTCCGAGCCGAAGCCCAGGCCCTTCTTGCCGGCCCGCGATTCGATGATGCCCTCGAGACCGGCGAACGCGCCGCCGACAATGAACAGCACGTTCGTGGTGTCGATCTGGATGAACTCCTGGTGCGGGTGCTTGCGGCCACCCTGCGGAGGAACGCTCGCCGTGGTGCCCTCCAGAATCTTCAACAGCGCCTGCTGCACACCCTCTCCGGATACATCCCGGGTGATCGAGGGGTTCTCGCTCTTGCGCGCAACCTTGTCGATCTCGTCGATGTAGATAATCCCGGTCTCGGCCTTCTTCACGTCGAAGTCAGCAGCCTGGATCAACTTCAACAGGATGTTCTCGACGTCCTCACCGACGTAACCGGCTTCGGTCAACGCGGTGGCGTCCGCGATGGCGAACGGTACGTTCAGCATCCGAGCGAGTGTCTGCGCGAGGTAGGTCTTGCCGCAGCCGGTCGGGCCGATCAGCAAGATGTTCGACTTGGCTATCTCGACCGCCGACGCGTCCTTCTTGACCGTCTGCTCGGCGGCCTGAATGCGTTTGTAGTGGTTGTAGACCGCCACGGACAGCGATCTCTTGGCCGCGTCCTGACCTACGACGTATTGCTGCAGGAACTCGAAGATCTCCTTCGGCTTGGGCAGCTTGTCCAGGCCGACCTCGGAGGTCTCGGCCAGCTCTTCTTCGATGATCTCGTTGCACAGGTCGATGCACTCATCGCAGATGTAGACCCCGGGGCCGGCGATCAACTTCTTGACCTGCTTCTGGCTCTTTCCGCAGAACGAGCACTTCAACAGGTCGCCACCTTCTCCGATGCGTGCCACGTGGCGATCCTTTCGAGGGTTCTGAGAAAGAGCAGTACGCGAGGAACTCACGCGCGATGTGGAGCCGAGAACTCGACGTTACCGGCCGAGGTGTCATCCCCCGCCCATTGAAACGCGGTGCCCGGGCACAAGTCACGCCTGTCCGCTGTCGGCGGAACGGCATTCCATCACTTGGTGCGGTAACTCACGTCCGTTCGACCTCGCTGCGCAGCTTCAACACCTTCGAGCCGTCCTGCTGCTCGATCTCGTACGCGGGATCGTCATCGCTGCCGTTGCGGGTGATCTCGCTACCTTTGATCGTGCGGGTCACCTTGTCGTGGTGGACGGCGGTGACCGTGCCGTCAGCGGTTCCCTGGCCCCAGGACCAGTGGACTGTCGTGCCCTTGCGGATGC
>JBBPZD010000081.1:0-2449 GCA_038199265.1 Actinomycetales bacterium
AACCCGGACCGCCCCGATGCGCACCTCAAAGTCATCCTCGAGACCGGCGAACTCGCCACCTACGACAACGTGCGACGGGCATCCTGGCTGGAGATGCTCGCGGGTGCGGACTTCATCAAGACCTCCACCGGCAAGATCTCCCCGGCAGCGACGTTGCCCGTCGTGCTGGTGATGCTCGAAGCAGTGCGCGACTGGCGTGACCTGACCGGCAGGATGATCGTCGTGAAGCCTGCGGGCGGTATCCGAACCACCAAGGACGCGATCAAGCACCTCGTCGTCGTGAACGAGATCGCCGGACCGGATTGGCTGAGCCCGCAGTGGTTCCGATTCGGAGCGTCGAGCCTGCTGACCGATCTGCTGATGCAGCGCCACAAACTGAGCACCGGGGTCTACACCGGTTCCGACTACATCTCAGAGGACTGAGTCATGGCAACGGGTTTCCAGTACGCCCCGGCACCGGAGTCGCAGGCCGTCGTCGACATCGCGTCGTCCTACGGGCTCTTCATCGGCGGTGAGTTCGTGGATCCCGCCGAGGGTGGGTCGTTCAAGACCCTCAACCCGGCGACGGGTGAAGCGCTGAGCGACATCTCCGAGGCGAGCGCAGCCGACGTCGACGCCGCAGTGCGGGCGGCCCGCCGGGCATACGAGCGGGTGTGGGGGCCGATGTCCGGCGCCGAGCGCGGGAAGTACCTTTTCCGGATCGCCCGCATCCTGGCCGAGCGGGCCCGTGAATTCGCTGTGCTCGAGACCCTCGACAACGGCAAACCGATCAAGGAGTCACGCGACGTCGACATCCCGTTGGCGGCAGCGCATTTCTTCTACCACGCGGGATGGGCCGACAAGTTGGAGTACGCGGGTGTCGGGGCATCCGGCTTGCCAGCTCCCCTCGGCGTGGTCGGGCAGGTGATCCCCTGGAACTTCCCGTTGCTGATGTTGTCGTGGAAGATCGCGCCCGCGCTCGCAACCGGCAACACCGTGGTGCTCAAACCCGCCGAGACCACTTCCCTGACTGCGTTGCTCTTCGCTCAGGTCTGTCAGCAGGCCGACCTGCCCCCCGGTGTGGTGAACATCGTGACCGGCGCGGGCGAGACCGGGCAGACGCTGACCGGCCACCCCGACATCGACAAGATCGCCTTCACCGGCTCGACCGACGTCGGTAAGCAGATTGCCCGTTCGGTCGCGGGCACCCGAAAGCGGGTGTCGTTGGAGCTGGGCGGCAAGGGTGCGAACATCGTCTACGACGACGCCGCAATCGACCAGGCCGTCGAGGGCATCGTCAGCGGCATCTACTTCAACCAGGGCCACGTGTGCTGTGCCGGGTCTCGGCTGCTGGTGCAGGAGTCCATCGCCGGCGATGTCATCTCCCGGTTGAAACGACGGCTCGGCACGCTGCGCGTCGGTGACCCGATGGACAAGAACACGGACGTCGGCGCCATCAACTCTGCCGAGCAACTGGCCCGGATCACCGCTCTGGTCCAGGCCGGTGAGGCCGAAGGCGCTACCCGGTGGAGCGCGCCGTGCGACCTACCGGATAGCGGGTACTGGTTTGCGCCGACGATCTTCACCGGCGTCTCGCAGGCGCATCGGATCGCGCAGGAGGAAATCTTCGGACCGGTCCTGTCGGTGCTGACCTTCCGCACCCCCGCCGAAGCGGTCGCGAAAGCCAACAACACGCCGTACGGACTGTCGGCCGGTATCTGGTCCGACAAGGGGTCGCGGGTGCTGTGGACCGCAGACCGACTGCGTGCGGGGGTGGTATGGGCGAACGCGTTCAACAAGTTCGACCCGACGTCGCCGTTCGGTGGCTACAAGGAGAGCGGGTACGGCCGTGAGGCCGGCCGGCACGGACTTGAGGCGTATGTCGCCGCAGGGAGCGAGGACTGATGGCCCGGGTGGACGTGCGTAAGACGTACAAGCTCTACATCGGCGGCACGTTCCCGCGCAGCGAGTCCGGGCGGTCCTACGAAGTTCACTCCCAGGGCCGGTCGCCGGCCTTCCTGGCGAATGCCGCGCAGGGTTCCCGAAAAGATGTTCGGGATGCCGTCGTGGCTGCGCGAGGTGCCGTCGCAGGCTGGTCCGGTGCGACTGCCTACAACCGGGGGCAGGTGCTCTACCGGGTGGCCGAAGTGCTGGAAGGCCGACGCGACCAGTTCGTCGCCGACGTCGCCGCTGCCGAAGGCGTCACGAAGGCGCGTGCTGAACGCCTGGTGGACGCCGCGGTCGACCGCTGGGTCTGGTACGCGGGGTGGCCGGACAAGCTCGCCCAAGTGCTCGGCAACCTGAACCCGGTCGCCGGACCGTACTTCAACATCTCCGCGCCAGAGCCGACCGGTGTTGTCGGCATCCTTGCGCCGCAACGTAGTTCGCTGCTCGGGCTGATCAGCGTCATCGCACCCGCGATCGTCTCAGGCAACACCGTCGTCGTGATCACCAGCGAAAACCGGCCGCT
>JBBPZD010000082.1:0-15720 GCA_038199265.1 Actinomycetales bacterium
CAGTACCGCATCGTCGTCATGGACTCGCGCACCAAGCGCGACGGCCGGGCGATCGAGGAGATCGGCAAGTACCACCCCAAGGAAGACCCCAGCTTCATCGAGATCGATTCCGAGCGGGCGCTGTACTGGCTCGGTGTCGGTGCACAGCCGACCGAGCAGGTGCACGCGCTGCTGCGGGTCACCGGTGACTGGCAGAAGTTCAAGGGCGAGCCCGGCACCGAGGGCACGCTTCGTTTCAAGGACGCCCCCCGCGACAAGAAGGCCGACTACGAGGCTGCGCTGGCCGCTGCTCAGAACGCGTCCGACGACGCCGGCAAGGGCAAGGCCACCACGTCGCGCAAGAAGGCTTCCGCTGACGACACCAAAGCTGCGGACACCAAGGCTGCGGACACCAAGGCTGCGGACACCAAGGCTGCTCCGGCTGCTGACGCTCCTATTGCCGAGGGTGACGCCCCGACTGCGGATGCGGCTGCATCCGCTAAGAGCTGACCACCTTGCTCGAAGAAGCGTTGGAACACCTCGTCAAGGGCATCGTCGAACACGACGACGACGTCGTGGTCCAGCACAAGGACGGACGTCGGGGAGAAATGCTCGAGGTGCGTGTGCATCCCGACGATCTCGGTCGCGTTATCGGGCGCTCAGGTCGCACAGCTTCGGCGCTGCGCACGGTCGTGGGAGCACTTGCCAGCGGACGTAACATCCGGGTCGACATCGTCGACACCGATCAGGTGCACTGACCAGACCCGCTGTAACTTCACAACGATGCCAGGTGACCGGAATCCGGTCACCTGGCATCGTGCTTTCCTCGCCTCATTCGTACTGCCCGCACCGAAGGAGTCGATCGTTGCCCGCCCCGCCCCGCCCTTCCCTCCGCAGTCGCACTGCGCTGACAGGTCTACTGGTCGCCTTCGCGGCCAACGGCTTCGGCTATGGAGCGATCGGCGCGACCATCCCGGCGTTGCAGGAGCAGCTGCATACGGACGCCCTCGGTATCGGTGTGCTGCTGATGGTGTTGGGAACTGCCGCGATCGTCGGCATCAACGTTGGCGGCAGGGTCTCGGACACCCGCGGCGCCCTGCGTCCTATGCAGGTGGGTACGGCCGCCATGGGTGTCGGTCTGCTCGCCCTGCCGTGGACCGGGTCGGTGTGGACAGCGTGCCTGGTGGCGCTCGCGCTGGGATTCGGGAACGGCACCCTTGATGTTTCGATGAACGCTCTCGGGGTGCAACTGGAACAGCACCGCGAACGCCCGGTGATGAGCAGGCTGCACGCGTTCTTCTCGATCGGTGGGTTCGCGGTGGCGCTGTTGGTAGTGCTGCTCGGACAGGCCAGACTTTCCGGGGCCGGGTTGGTCCTGGTCGCCATGACGAGCGTTGGCCTCGTGTTGTTGGCGAGCGTGTTCTTCCAGGAGCGTTGGTCGGCCCAGTCGCTGGTCGTGAGCCACGCTGACGAGACCGGTTCGCGCACCCGCATTCCGCGTGCCGCCTGGTTGCTCGGCGTGATGGCCGTGTGCTTCGCGGTCGCTGAGGGCACCGCGATGGACTGGGCGGCCTATGACGTGAAGGCGATCGCTCAGGTGTCGGATTCGACTGCGGCCCTGGGAGTGGTCGCCGTGTCGGCCACCATGGTCACGATCCGTCTCTTCGGTGACCGCGCCGTACACCTGCTGGGGCGACGAGCCGTCGTCCGGTTCGGGGCTGCGACAGCAGCCGGTGGATATCTGATCTGTGTCCTCGCGACTCCGCTCTGGGTGCTCTTGATCGGATGGGCCGTCGTCGGACTCGGGATGGGCTTGGTGGCGCCGCAGATCTACGGACTCGCCGGCAACCTCGCCGGGGGGCGCGGGTTGTCAGTCGTGGTCTCGATGGGGTACGCAGCCGGCTTGTTGGGGCCGGGTGTGATCGGCAGTCTGGTGCATGTCGCAGGAGTCTCCCGTGCCCTTATAGCGCCGCTGACACTCGCGATCGTGCTCTCAGCGCTGAGTTTCCGGATGCCGGACGTGACGCGTCCAGTGAAGGCGAGCCAGCCGTGATCAGCTACGCGAACCGGGCGGTACGGGGACGGGGCAGTGCGACACTGGTGCGGTGACCCAGCTCGACAGCAGGCCCGAATCGGGGTCCAGAGGCCTCGTGCCCAGTCCGGTTCCACTGCAGACACGGTGGCAGAGAGTGCGTCCGCTGGTCGTCGGTGGTCTCGTTGTGGGTGCGCTGACGATCGCTCTGCACTTTCGAGACCCGCACCAGCAGGGCTCTTGGGGTATCTGCCCGTCGGTCCTGATCTTCGGTGTCTACTGCCCCGGTTGCGGGGGAATGCGCGCAGTGAACGACCTGACCAACGGCGACGTTCGCGCCGCTATCTCCAGCAACCTGCTCGCTCTGACGCTGCTACCGCTCGTCGTGCTGTGGTGGCTCAGTAGGTTGCGCGATCATTGGCGGGGATCAAACGTCGTCCCCCTCGCTCGACAGCATGCGACCGCCCTGACCTACGGGATCACCGGGGTTGCTGTTGTGTTCGCGATCGTCCGCAACACTCCCTGGGGGTCTGGACTCGCGCCCTAGTCACTTACCCGTTCAGGGCGCTGTCGTACCTGAGCTCGTCGGAGTGGGTATGCGATCTCTTCTTCGCGCTCGTCTGACGGTAGTGGTCGGTGGAATGCTTTCGAAGAGCGATTCACAGTGACTGTCGCCGAACTGGGAGGATGCCCGCCATGGAAGAGGTGATGGTCGCTCGCATCGGTCGCGCTAACGGACTCAAGGGTGAGGTGACGGTGCAACTGCACACCGATCGTCCCGAAGAACGATTCGTGCCGGGAGCACGGTTCCGCACCGAGCCGTCGGTGGGGGAGCTGACAATCCGGTCCGCACGTATGCAAGGAATGATCCAGGTGCTCGGTTTCGAAGAGGCAACCGATCGAACTGCCGCCGAAGCGTTGCGGGGCACCCGACTGCTGGCGGAACTGGATGACGAAGAGGACGACGGCTGGTACGAAGACGACCTGGTCGGTCTGCAGGTCGTGCTGATCGACGGTTCGACAGTCGGCACAGTGAGCGCCCTGCACCAGCGACCCGCCCAAGATCTGCTCGAGGTCGAATTGGTCACCGGTGATACTGCGTACGTCCCGTTCGTGGAGCAGATGGTTCCCGTCGTCGACATCGAGGCCGGTCGCATCGAGATCGATCCACCGCCCGGCCTGCTCGACCTCGGCAAGGGCTGATCGGGTGCGCATTGACGTCGTCTCGATCTTTCCCGAGTACCTGGCTCCGCTCGACCTGTCGCTGATCGGCAAGGCGCGCCGCGACGGCCTGCTCGATGTGTGTGTGCACGACCTGCGTGATGCGGCCCACGATCGGCACCGGACCGTCGACGATTCGCCCTACGGCGGTGGAGCCGGGATGGTGATGAAAGCCGAACCATGGGCCCAAGCGCTAGACGCCGTCGCGTGCAGCTCGGCCGCCCCGTCCGATCGCCCGGTCCTGATAGTGCCCGGGCCGGCCGGCGCACCGTTCACCCAGCAGATCGCTCGCGAACTCGCATCTGCTCCGTGGCTTGTTTTCGCCTGCGGCCGGTATGAAGGAATCGACGAACGCGTCTACGAACATGCCGCGCAGCGGATGGAGGTCCGGGTGATCTCGCTCGGCGACTACGTCCTGAACGGTGGCGAGGTTGCGGCTCTGGCGATGATCGAGGCCATTGCGCGCCTCATCCCCGGTGTTATCGGCAATGCAGCCTCTCTTGATGAGGAGTCGCACGAGGACGGCCTGTTGGAGTACCCCGTCTACACCAAGCCAGCACAGTGGCGCGGCCGCGACGTGCCGCCGGTGTTGTTGTCGGGGGATCACGGGGCCGTTGCCTCCTGGCGCCACGATCAGCGCCTTCAGCGCACTGCGGAGCGACGCCCTGACCTGCTGCATGCCTCCGGTGCCGTCCAGCCCTCGGATCTGGCGTTGCAGCCGGCTCAGCTCGGCGATATCGGTGAGCTGCTCACTCTTACGCATGCCTGCTGGCTTGCCACCGGAATCGAGAATGACACCCTGCAGATCCCCGCGCAGCACGAGACGTACGCCTCGCTCGCCGCGTCGCTGGACACCACCTCGACCTACGTCGTGCGCTCCGCCGGCAGGTTGATCGCCTCGACGCGGGGACACCTGCAGGACGGCGAATGGCAGATCGAGCGCCTGATGGTCGCGCCCGATCTGCGCCGACGGGGGCTTGCGCGGCGGGTCCTGGCTGAGATCGAGACGCTCGCGCCAGCCACCGCTACTTCATGCACTCTGTTCACCGGCGCGCGCAATGACGTCCTGTTGCGGATGTATCGCAAGGCGGGTTACCGGCGCGCGGGCTTCGGCCCGTTCGCGGGCACCGTGCTGCTGCGCAAAGACCGACCTTGAAGGTTGCGGCGAACTCCTGACTGCAACCGCGCCTACCTCGGTACATTGCGCGTTGCCAGGATTTCAGAGGGGCGCCTACTTCTGGCACACTTCACTATTGCGTCGCGCATGCGAGCGGACCCCCGCCACAGGGGGATGTGGCCCGGAACGTTCGGGGCATGTGGTCCGAGCCGCCCGACGCACATCCGTTCATCAACGGTGGCGGCCTGTGGCGCCACGAGGAAGCAGCCCGTCATGCATCAGTTCGACGCGATCGACGCCCCCGGCCTGAGGAACGACATCCCCGAGTTCCGAGCGGGTGACAATGTCAAGGTCCACGTCAAGGTCATCGAAGGCACGCGCAGCCGTGTTCAGATCTTCCAGGGCGTCGTCATCCGTCGCCACGGTGGCGGGATCGGCGAGACCTTCACGGTTCGCAAGATCAGCTTCGGTGTCGGCGTGGAGCGCACCTTCCCGCTGCACACCCCGGTGATCGACCACATCGAGGTCGCATCTCGCGGTGACGTGCGCCGCGCGAAGCTGTACTACCTGCGCGACCTGCGCGGCAAGGCCGCCAAGATCAAGGAGAAGCGCGACGCTCCGGCGGTCAAGCCTGGTAAAGACGGCAAGGTCGCCAAGACCACCAAGGCCTGACACACAGAGCCGCAGAGTCATCGACTCCGCCCGCACCGAGGATGGCGCGACCCCACGCGGGGTCGCGCCATCCTCGCGTTCGCGACGAGGTGGCCGGCGGCGCGCCCTGTGGGCGATAGTCCTGGTACTCCTGCTGGTGGTCGTGGCTCGCGGCGCCGTCGCCGAGACCTTCACGGTGCCTTCCTCTTCGATGACACCGACCCTGCGACCCGGCGACCGCATCGTGGCATGGAAGCCCCATGCTCAGCAGGTCAGCCGAGGCGAGGTGGTGGTTTTCAATGCCACCGACGCCTTTGCGCTCGGGTCTTCGTCGACCGGGGTTGCTGGTTGGTTCCGTGAGGCGGGCCACCTGGTCGGCATCAGGGTGGGTGAGATCGACTACGTCAAACGCATTGTCGCCATCGGCGGCGATACGGTCGTGATCGGCCACGACGGCATCCTGCGGGTGAACGGCTCGGTGGTTCGCGAACGGTACCTGCGCACGTCTCCGCAGGCTGGGGGGCCCCCACTACGGGTCGAGGTTCCGGCAGGTGCAGTGTTCGTACTCGGTGACAACCGGGCAAACTCGCAGGATTCCAGGGCGCACCTGGGATCACCCGGAGGCGGCATGGTGCCGGTCGACGACATCATCGGCCGGGTGACGGCGCGGTACTGGCCCTTAGATTCGTGGGGCACACTCTCGGGGTGACATCCGACTCTGGGCCAGACCGCGCTGTGTCTGCATCGACGCCCCCTCGGCGTCATCTACCCGGTTGGATCGTGGCGATCCGCGAGATCGTGGTCGTCGTAGTCGTAGCCATGTTGTTGTCGCTGCTGCTCAAGACCTTCCTGGTGCAGCCGTTCTGGATCCCGTCCGCGTCCATGGAACCGACCCTGGTGCCCGGGGATCGGGTGGTAGTCAGCAAACTGACCCCCGGAGCATTCGACTTGCACCGCGGAGACGTGGTCGTCTTCGAAGACCCGAACCATTGGCTAGGTCCTGCACCTGCAGTGGCGCACCCCGGTTCGGTGCGCAAGGCGCTGGAATTCGTCGGGTTGTATCCGGCTGGTGACAATCACCTCATCAAACGCATCATCGGGATGCCGGGTGACAGGGTCAAGTGTTGCGACAAAGGCGGTCGCCTGACGATCAACGGTCAGCCCATCGCCGAAAGCTACATAGCTGCCGGCGCGAAACCGAGCGATATGAAATTCGATGTCACGGTGCCCAAGGGCAACGTGTGGGTGATGGGCGACAACCGCGGTGACTCCAGCGATTCCCGTTTCCACGATGACGGCACCGGGAAGACCGGCTCCGTTCCGATCGCCGACATCACTGGGAAGGCAGATGCGGTGCTCTGGCCGCTGGACCGCATAACCTGGCTCAGCAACCACTCCGCGACCTTCGCGAAGGTTCCTTCCCCATGACGGACGTATGACTGACAATTCGCAGGACCGGCCCGAAGACGGCTCATCTTCCGACTCGCCGACCGATAGGGGTGGGTCGATGGACCGACCGGCTCCGGGGGAGGTGCCCGTAGCGGATCCGCCGCAGCACAAGAGCAGTCCCCTCGCATTCCTTCGGGAGATAGCGATTGTTCTCGTTGTGGCGCTCGGGCTCTCGTTCCTTGTCAAGACATTCCTGATTCAGCCCTTCTCCATCCCTTCACCGTCGATGGAGAACCTGCTCACCAAGGGTGATCGCATCCTGGTCAGCAAGTTCACCCCCCAGCACTCCCAGCTACATCGAGGCGATGTCGTCGTCTTCTCGAGGCCGACGGCGTGGGGAGTCACCCCTGCGAACCCGAACCTCATGAAGAGAGTGGTCAAAGACGGGCTGGTCGGGGTCGGAGTGCTGCCTGGCGGTCAGGATCATCTGGTGAAGCGTCTGATCGGGCTGCCAGGCGACCACGTGAAGTGTTGCACCGCAGGCAACAAATTGACGGTCAACGGATTCCCCATCAAGGAGAAATACCTGCCACCGGGCGAGCGATCGAACGACGGGCCGAACGCGGTGTTCGACATTGTCGTTCCACCCGGGAAAATCTGGGTGATGGGTGACAACCGCGCCGAGTCCGCAGACTCTCGAGTGCACAACTCCGACGGTAAGGGCGTCAACGGCACCGTTTCCGTGAGCAACATCACCGGCCAGGTGGTCGCGATCGCATGGCCGATCAGCCGGATCGGCGCCCTACCGTCCTACGGCTCGGTGTTCGCCAAGATCCCCGACCCAGCGCCGTGACTCCTGCCCGCCCCAGCCTGCGTAACGAGCGGGCCCTGCAGCGCGAGGGCCACCGCGTGCTGTGCGGCATGGACGAGGTCGGGAGGGGAGCACTCGCCGGTCCGGTGTCGGTCGGAGCGGTCGTGATCGATGAGCGCAGCCGAACGGCACCGCAGGGAGTGCGGGATTCCAAGTTGCTGACCGCTGCGGCACGTGAACGGCTCGTCCCCAGCCTGCGTAGGTGGGCTGTGGCCTATGCCGTGGGTCACTCCAGCGCTGCAGAGATCGACATGGTCGGAATTATGGCGGCGCTGCAGCTCGCCGGTCGCAGGGCACTGTCGATGCTCGACGTCGTGCCTGATCTGGTGATCCTCGACGGAAATTACGACTGGCTCTCACCACGAGTGGAGCCGCTGAGCTTGTTCGCTGCTGATGACCTCAGCGATGCAAGGAAGCGCCAGGTCGCAAACGGCGACCCAGGGGGAGCGGTTCCTGCGGTGTTGACGATGATCAAGGCCGACATGAAATGTTCCTCGGTGGCGGCTGCCAGCGTGCTGGCCAAGGTGGAGCGTGACGGTTTGCTGTGCGCCGCGCACGAGACGTATCCGCAGTTCAACTGGGCCGGCAACAAGGGCTATTCGGCCCCCGAGCATCTCGCAGCGATCGAGCGACATGGGTCGTGCGAGCTGCACCGGCGTTCCTGGCGCCCGTTCGTAGTTGCTGTTCCCGCGAGGCAGGATGGTGTCTCGGACATCGATGCAGTCTCGATAGTGAAGGAGCGGGTGTGAGCGCGGAGGACCTGGAGAAGTACGAGACCGAGCAGGAGCTCGCTCTCTATCGCGAGTATCGAGACGTGGTCGGGCTGTTCAGTCACGTCGTCGAGACCGAGCGCCGGTTCTACCTGTGCAACGAGGTCGACGTGCTGGTGCGCGGGGAAGGCGCCGAAGTGTTCTTCGACGTCCGGATGAGTGATGCCTGGGTCTGGGATGTGTACCGCCCGGCCCGCTTCGTCAAGCACGTCCGGGTCATCACCTTCAAGGACGTGAACGTGGAAGAACTGCCGGCTCGCGAGATGGAGCTGCCGGACTGAGCGAGGGCTGCGCAGGTCTGTGGTTGACAGTGGCTCAGGTAAGTCTGAGTGGCTTACGCGCGCCTGAGTCTCTCGGACTTATCTGAGCCTTTGTGGAGCCGGGAAGGCTGACCCAGGGTTCTCCACATCCCCGGAGGGGCGACCTGATCGTCCACACAACCAGAAGCGCGGGCTGCCGACTGACGACTGACGATTCAGAGTGTGCGTCGGAGGTGATGTCGGATGACCGATTCCAAACCGCGCCAGCGCGCGGATCCGCGCCACGTGCTCGGTCGCGAGGGCGAAGACTACGCAGTGCAGTACCTGCGGGCACAGAGCATGGTGGTGGTCGAACGCAACTGGCGCTGCCGCGAGGGTGAGATTGACATCATCGCGTTCGATGAACAGAACGACGCGCTCGTCATCGTCGAGGTGAAGACCCGCCGCAGCACGACGTTCGGGTCCCCGGTCGAGGCGGTGACTCCGGCAAAGGCCGCGCGGCTCAGGCAGCTGGCCTATGCCTGGATGCGTGAGCACCCGGTAGGCGTTTCAGCCGTACGAATCGACGTCGTCGGCATTCTGATGCAATCCGGTGATGAACCGGCTGTGGAGCACGTCCGGGACATCTGGTGAGCCTCGGGCGGACTCGCAGCGTCGCGCTGCGCGGGATCGAGGGCACGGTCATCTACGTAGAGGCCAATTCCTCGCGGGGGCTACCGGCCTTCTCCATCACAGGAATGCCGGACGCGGCGTGTAGGCAGTCACCGGAACGTATTCGAGCAGCGTGTGGCAACAGCGAACTGGAGTTACCGAAAGGGCGGATTACCGTCAACCTGTCGCCGGCCGCCCTGCCCAAGCACGGATCGGGTTTCGATCTGGCCATCGCGATCGCTGCCCTGGCTGCAGCCGACGTCGTCGATGCCGTCGTGGTGCGCGATGTCGTGCATCTGGGCGAACTCGGGCTGGACGGCTCGATCCGGGCCGTGCCCGGTGTGCTCCCCGCGGTGCTGGCGGCAGCCGCCACCGGTGCCGCGCAGATCGTGGTACCCGCGGTCAATGCGGCCGAGGCGGAGCTCGTACCGGGCATCGAAGTCGTCCCGATGCATTCCCTCGCCGAACTCGTAGCCCGTTACGACCTGGTCAAGAATCACCGACCGTTGCCGATCCTGACGATTGTCGCTGCGCCGAATACAGCGGTACCGCAGCTCCCGGACCTGCGGGATGTTTCGGGGCAGGAAGAGGCGCGGCATGCCATCGAGGTAGCCGCTGCTGGCGCCCACCACATGGCGATGGTCGGACCACCGGGAGCAGGCAAGACGATGATCGCCGAACGACTACCGGGAATTCTGCCGCCGTTGTGTCGCGCGGAGGCACTCGAGGTGACCGCGATCCATTCTGTGCTCGGCGCCCTCGGGTCCGACGTGCTCATTGATCGACCACCGTTCGTCGCGCCGCACCACGGTGCATCCATGGCGGCGGTTATCGGTGGTGGCAGTGGCCCGATCAGGCCAGGCGCAGTCAGCCGGGCGCATCGGGGAGTGTTGTTCCTGGATGAGTCGCCTGAGTTCCGCCGGGATGTGCTCGATGCCCTTCGTCAGCCCTTGGAGGCAGGGCGAGTTACCATCGCCAGAGCGGATCGGGTGGCGACCTACCCCGCTCGGTTCCAACTGATACTTGCCGCGAATCCCTGCCCTTGCGGCAAGAACTACGGCAAGGGTGGTCGTTGTAGCTGCTCGGTGTTGATGCGCCGCAGTTACCTCAATAAATTGTCCGGCCCGTTGATGGACCGGGTGGATGTCCACCTGCAGATTGCTCCGGTCACCCGGGCCAGTCTGGCGGGCCCAGGGGGTGAGTCCAGTGCTGTCGTTGCGGCGCGAGTGTTGGCGGCCCGAGAGCGACAGTTGCAACGGTGGCACGGCGCTGGGTGGTCGGTGAACGGGTCGGCGCCCGGGCCGGCACTGCGAGGACGGTGGCGCCTTCCCAGAGAGACCACGATCGTGCTGGACCAAGCGTTGGAAACCGGTTCCCTGACGATGCGTGGCTATGACCGTTGCCTACGCGTGGGTTGGACTCTCGCCGACCTCGAAGAAGTCGATACCCCAAGCCCGCAGCACCTGATGCAGGCGCTCGCACTCCGCACCAGTCAGGCAGCAGCATGAACGTGGTTTCGGATGAACGACGTGCCCGGATCGCGTTGAACAAGGTGTCCGAGCCGATGGACACCCGCATTGCGTCCCTGGTGCAGGAACGCGGAGTTGTGGCGGCCTGGGAGCAGGTGTCGGGCGGCCACGGCAAAGATCAGGAGAGGTACGCCGCGCGCGTAGCCGACCTTGATCTCGACCGCGTCCTGCATGCCGCTGATCGACTGGGCATCCGAATTCTTGTGCCGGGTGATTTAGAGTGGCCGACCGGTCTCGACGAATTGCTACTGCCGCCTCTGTGCCTCTGGGTTCAGGGCCCGGCGAACCTCGCGAGGTCGGCTGCGCGCAGCGCCTCCGTGGTCGGCGCGAGGCTCGCCACGTCCTACGGCGAAGCGGTGGCCCAGGAGATCTCCTACGACCTGGCCGCCCGCGGATTCTGCATCGTCTCCGGGGGTGCTTTCGGCATCGATGCTGCTGCCCATCGTGGCGCGCTCGCCAGCGACGGCATAACGATCGCAGCGATGGCGGGCGGGGTGGACCGGTTGTACCCCGCTGGCAACCGTGATCTGCTCGAGGAGATAGTGCGGACCGGTGCCGTCCTGTCGGAGTCTGCACCGGGTTCATCGCCTCAGCGGCATCGTTTCCTGGCCCGTAACCGTCTCATCGCGGCGATGACCCCGGGCACGATCGTCGTGGAGGCGGGCATCAGGTCCGGTTCGCTCAACACCGCCCGTAACGCCGAGCTGCTGAACCGGATCGTCGCTGCCGTTCCTGGCCCGGTCACGTCGACCAGCAGCGTCGGCACGAACGAGCTCATCAGGTCAGGCATCGCCTCCCTGGTCACCGACGCAGCCGAGTGTGCCGAACTACTCGGCCTACTCGGTACAGACCTCGCGCCTGCGACGTACGGAGTAGCTGCAGCGACCGACGACCTGCCCGAGGTGCCGCGCCGGGTGTTCGACGCCTTGCCGACGCGCCGGGCCAGCACTGTCGATCAGCTCACCCGATCTGCTGGGCTCTCGGTCGCTGAGGTGCTGGGTGGCCTCGGCGCACTGGAGTTACGAGGCCTCGCGGCGCGGGTCGACGACGGCTGGCGGCGAGCGGGCTAGCGTGGGCAATCATGGAAGACGGCGGGACCGACACCGGCAACCCGGCCGAGTCATACCCGGCCGAGTCATGCAGTGACGCCGGTCGCGGGCAAATGTTGGCTGGGTCTCTCACCGCGTTCGAGCGTCATCTGCGATTCGAGAAGAATCGATCCGAACACACGGTTCGCGCCTACCTCACTGATCTGCGAGGGCTGGATCAGCACCTCGCACACGCCGGCACCGCTGTGCTGGGCGACGTGGTGCTGGGAGACCTGCGCTCGTGGCTCGCTGCTCAGGATCGGGCAGGCGCCGCACGCACGACGATCGCTCGTCGTGCAGCGTCGGCTCGGGGCTTCTTTCGGTGGGCGCGGCGTACCGGCCTGATCGAGATCGACCCTGCGTTGCGTCTGGTGTCACCGACCCGTGACAAGCACCTGCCGACCGTGCTGCGCCAGCAAGAGGCTGACGAACTGCTCACGCTGGCGGGTATTGCGGCGGACGACAGCGACCCCGTGCACGTGCGGGACCACGCGATGCTGGAACTGCTCTACGCCAGCGGTATCAGGGTCGGGGAACTCGTCGGGCTCGACGTCGACGACGTCGACCTGGATACTCGGCTGCTCCGGGTGGTCGGTAAGGGCGACAAGGAACGCAGCGTGCCGTTCGGGGTACCGGCGGCTCGCGCCCTGCAGCGCTGGCTTTCGCTGCGGTCCGCGGTCACCAGACCCGGATCCGGCGCTGCGCTGTTTCTGGGCCGTCGAGGTGGCCGGGTCGATCAGCGCACTGTCCGGGCAAACCTCAGCGCACTGCTGAGCCATGCTCCCGGCACCCCGACGGTAGGCCCGCACGGGTTGCGTCACAGTGCCGCTACCCATCTGCTCGAAGGAGGCGCCGATCTGAGAATGGTCCAGGAAATTCTCGGCCATGCGAGCCTCTCCACGACGCAGCTGTACACCCATGTATCTGTCGACCGACTGCGGTCCTCGTTCAACCAGGCCCACCCTCGAGCGTGATGGGCGGACGGTGCAGTGCCGGTCACTTCAGCGGGATCAGAATCGGGTAGGGCCCTCGTAACAGCGACAACGGATCGCGGTAGGTGTCCCGGCCGGTGATCAAGCCCCAGTGCAGGCAGATCTGCGGTGCGCAGTGACTATGCATCGGACTTCCCTCCAGTGTGCCGATAGTCTCGCCTCCCTGCACGGCTGCGCCCACGTCGGGCGTATCGATGACTGGTTCGTAGGTCGTCCGCCACCCGCTCGGGTGCTGCACCGTCACCACCCCGCGACCGGCGATCACACCGCTGAACGCGATGACACCTGTTCCGGCCGCCGACACTGACTGGCCAGGGCCGCCGACGAGGTCCACCCCGCGGTGGCCGGCGGCCCAGCGCTGTGGCGGTGCCTCGTACCCGCGAGAGACTGCCGGCAGTGGCTCCAGTGGCCACCTGTAATTGTTGGTCGGTGCCGGCGTAGTGGTCGCAGTGAAGACTGCGGCGAGAACGCTGAGCGCCGAACCGATGGTCACCATGGTGACGACCCTGACCGTGCAGCAGATGTTCGGCGCGGTCCACTACCGGGTCTGTGGACGACGTTCGAGGTCAACCGGGGATGTGGACAGGTCCTCAGGGTCGACCAGCGTGTGGCACCTCGACGCTCACCACGCGGATCTCAGCCTCGCGGACCGGGCTGCGGGCGTGTTCGTCGAAGTCGGGCGCGCAGGACATGAAGAGGGTCCTCCCGTCGGACCCGCCGAGCATGCAGGCGAATACTCCAGTCCCCGGGTGGATTTCGTCGAGGATCTCACCACCTTCGCGGACGCGCAGTACACGCCCGTTGATGGCGTCGGCGATCCAGAGGCAACCCTGCGCATCCAGTCCGCACCCGTCTGCAGCCACGACCGCCTGCGGGATGGCGTTCGCCAGATCCCGGACCGTGGGTAGGCCGCCGAATTTCGCCCAGTCCCTGCGTGGTCCGAGTGATCCGTCAGCCGCGATGTCGAAGGCTGACACCCTGTTCCCGAAGGTCTCATCGACCAACAGCACCCCGTCGTCCGTGATCACACTGCCGTTGGGGAACCAGAGGTCCGCGGCGACCTTGGTCACGCAACCGTCGGGATCTACCCGCAGGAGTCCTGCGGTAGCCAGGTCGCCTCCGTTCATCAGGTCGAAGCCGAATTCGCCGACATAGGCGCGGCCTTCGGCGTCGACGACCATGTCGTTGGGGTGCCCGGTGACGTACGTGCTCAGGTCGGCGTATTCGCTGAGTGAACCGTCGGCATCGCGGCGCAGCAGTTTGGCGTCCTTCATCGACACCACGACCAGGTCACCCCCTGGAAGCCAACCGATGCCCGACGGTTGGCCCGGCACATGGGCCTCGACGCGCAGGTCTGAACCGTTCTCAAGGGCTGAGTACACCTGGTAGGTGTAGAAGTCGGCGAACCACAATCGACCCTCGTGCCAGCGGGGACACTCCGTGTAGGACATGCCGGTCAGGATCGTGGTGACGTTGCGCTCGCTCATCGATCGACACTAGCCCGCAGTGACCAACTTTTCGAGAACCACCGTGCTGACAGTGACCGACGTGGACGACGGCGGGGTCCACTTCGATATCAAGGCGGCCGACACGGCGAGGTCCTTGCGGCGGGCCAGGCCGCTAGGCCGCCAGGCCGCGCAGGCGCCGCACGCCTTCGATGAGCACATCGTCCTGTTTGCAGAACGCCAAGCGAACGAGAGATGCAGCGGCATCCGGGTGATCGTGGAACGCGGAGACGGGTACTCCTGCCACGCCGATCCGATCAGGCATCGCGCGACACAGCCGCAGTGCGTCGGGGTCGAATCGACCCAAATCGGCGATCACGAAGTAACCCCCGGCGGGAACGCTGACCGGCACGTCGAGCTCCCGTAGTCCGCTCACGAGCAGGTCCCGGCGGTGACGCATGGTGGCGGTCAGCTCGTTGAAGAAGGTGTCTGAGAGCTGTAAGCCAACCGCGATTGCAGGTTGAAAGGGGCCGCTGGCGACGAACGTGAGGAACTGCTTGACCGTGCGCACTGCTTTGACCAGCTGAGCCGGCCCGTGCACCCAACCGACTTTCCAACCGGTAGTGGCAAAGGTCTTGCCGCCGGAGCTGATCGTCAGCGTGCGGTCGGCGACGTCGGGGAAGGCGGCCATGCAGATGTGATCGCCGTCGAAGACGAGATGCTCGTAGACCTCATCCGTAACGATCAGGGCGTCGTACTCGAGGGCGAGGTCGGCAATGAGCCGCATTTCTTGCCGAGTGAAGACCTTGCCTGTCGGGTTATGCGGTGTGTTCAGCAGGATCAGCCTGGTGCGCTCGGAGAATGCCGCTCGCAGAGATGCCTCGTCGATCGCGAAGTCTGGAAATCGCAGCATCGAGGTGCGCCGGACTGCGCCGGCAAGGGCGATGGATGCGGCGTACGAATCGAAGTATGGCTCGAAGGTGATCACTTCATCACCAGGCTCACACAACGCGAGGATGGTTGCCGCGATGGCCTCGGTGGCCCCCGCTGTGACCAGTACCTCTGTGTCCGGATCTACATCCAAACCGTAGAAACGGTTCTGATGGGCGGCAATCGCCTGGCGCAGCACGGGCATGCCGATGCCCGGCGGATATTGGTTCAGACCAGACCGGATGGCGTCCACGGCAGCGTCCAGGACCTCCTGAGGCCCGTCAGCGTCCGGGAAGCCCTGGCCCAGGTTGACCGCAGCAGCGGCTGCCGCCCGTTGGGTCATCTCGGCGAACACCGACTCGCCGAAGCTGCGCATGCGTTCGACCACTGGCAATGGAATCGACATACCGGCCATGCTATTGGGGCCGATTCGTGGGCGCACGGGTGCTCGCCATACACTGATGCCACGGCTTTGGCGATATCCCTTCGGGTGATGTCGCAAGGGTCGAATTCGCGTGTCCACGTCCGGCACCGTTTCGCTCTGCAGATCAGCGGAGCAGAACGCAGCCGGGGCGCGCCCGTCAGTCCGCTCGAATGGCTTCTACCAGCTGAGCGGTCCGGGCCGTCTGGGCACCAGGTCCATCGGTGCACCTGTACCAGTGGAAACAACTGGAAACCTCTACGGAAGGACCTCGGCATGGCCGTCGTCACAATGCGCCAGATGCTCGACAGTGGCGTTCACTTCGGGCACCAGACCCGTCGCTGGAACCCCAAGATGAAGCGCTTCATCATGAC
>JBBPZD010000083.1:0-10454 GCA_038199265.1 Actinomycetales bacterium
GCACCAACGAGCGCACTGACAAGTGGGGCGGCAGCGCAAGTAACCGGATGCGCTTTCCGGAGCAGGTCGTCAGCCGCGTTCGTGACTCGGTAGGAGCCGGATTCCCGCTGATCTACCGGCAGTCGCTGATGGATCTGGTGACCGACGGGCAGGACTGGGACGAGACAGTAGAGCTCGCCCAGCGCATCGAAGCAGCAGGCGCTTCGGTGATCAATACCGGTATCGGTTGGCACGAGGCGCGCATTCCGACGATCGTCACCTCGGTGCCGCGCGCCGCGTTCGCCTCGGTGACCGGTGCGTTGCGCGGGCACGTCGGCATACCGGTGATGGCCTCGAACCGGATCAACACACCCGAGATCGCCGAGCAGATCTTGGCCGACGAACAGGCCGACTTGATCTCGATGGCGCGCCCGCTGTTGGCCGATCCGGACTTCGTCGTGAAGGCACAGCAGGGTCGCGCGGATGAGATCAACACCTGTATCGCGTGCAACCAGGCGTGCTTGGATCACACGTTCGCTAACAAGCGGGCGAGTTGCCTGGTGAACCCGAGAGCCGGCCGCGAGACCACGCTGCAACTCCTGCCGGTCGCACCGCACGCAGCCAAGACGATCGCCGTCGTCGGCGCCGGACCGGCGGGGTTGGCCGCTGCGGTCGCGAGCGCCGAACGGGGGCACCGAGTCACGCTATTCGAGCAGCAGGATGAGATCGGCGGTCAGTTCCGGTACGCGATGCGGATTCCCGGGAAGGAAGAATTCGCCGAGACGCTGCGCTACTACACGCGACGTCTGGAAATCCTCGGTGTTGAGGTGTGCACCGGCACCACCGTGGATGAGGCGCGGCTCGCGAGTTTCGACCACGCGATCATCGCCACCGGGGTGATCCCGCGCTCACCGTCGATCGAGGGCATCGACCACCCGTCGGTTGTGATGTACGACGATTTGTTGAGCGGCCGGGCGAGCGCTGGTCCACGGGTCGCGGTGATCGGCGCCGGAGGGATCGGTTTTGATGTCAGCGAGTTCCTTTTGCACGACAGTGACGAGACGCTGCAGCACTGGAAGGCGCGCTGGGGCGTGGTCGACCCGCAGGACGCTCGGGCCGGGCTCGGCGTCAAACACGGTGAAACCCCGCAGCGCACCGTCTACCTGATGCAACGCAAACCTGCGCCGCTCGGCAAGGGGCTGGGCAAGACCAGCGGTTGGGTACACCGCACGACGTTGAGGGACGGCGGTGTTGAACTGATCGGGGGAGTGACCTACGACCGGATCGATGATGAGGGCCTACACATCATTCTCGAGTCGGGTCCGCGCTTGTTGCAGGTCGACACGATCGTGATCGCCGCGGGGCAGGAGTCGGTACGCACACTGGCGTTCGAATCGGATCCGAAGCGGCACCTGGTGGGCGGAGCCGACGTGGCCGCCGAGGTCGACGCCAAGCGGGCTATCCGCCAGGCGACCGAACTGGCGGCCACGCTGTGAAACATCAACCGGTGAAGCTCGACTGCACCTGGTGCTCGACGGCGGCGTAGGCGCCGCTGGCTTTTCCCAAAGCCACCCCGATGTCCTCCAGGGTCACCCGTACCTTCTCCTGCGCCACTTCCCACTCGTGATGCAGTTGCACGTACTGACCGGCTGCCGCGCCTTGCCAGGTTCCCTGGAGCGACTCCAGTTTCAAACGCATCGCGGTCATCGACTGGTGGATCTGGCCGGCAATCACAGCGACATCCGTTCCGTGCTGTGACAACTGGCCGCTGTCGACAGCGAACGCTCCTGCGCCTGCGGCTCCGTTTTGATACATAGGGCCCTCCCGGGTACTGGTGAAGTCACCCGTACGGCGACTTCGATGCCCGGACGCTACTCAGCCAGGCCCTTCCCGTGCAGAAGTTGTACACAGGCCGCAGAGGGGAAGAGGCCCGGGGCTCAGTTGGCGGAGGCCTCGCCCAACGTGACGGTGATCTTCTGCTCGCTGCCGCCCCGTACGACCGTCAGTTCGACTTTCTGACCGACGTTGTAGGCGCGCACGAAGCCGACCAGTGAATCACTGCCGGCGACCTGTTTGCCATCGACCGCAGTGATGTAGTCACCGACTTTGAGTCCGGCGCGTCCGGCTGCGCTGTCGTTGCGCACAGATTTCACCTGGGCCGCGGTCTCGGTGGCATTGCCGACTTTCGCGTTGCCGTTCGCAGCGGTCACGCCGAGCTGGGCATGCACGGCCTTGCCGCTCTTGACCAGCTGGCCGGTGATGTTCTTGACGACATTGACCGGGATTGCGAAACCGATGCCGATGTTGCCCGACTGCGAAGAACTGCTTCCGCCGCCGAGGGTCGCGATGGAGGAGTTGATGCCGATCAACTTGCCGCTGGCGCTTACGAGCGCACCACCGGAGTTACCGGGGTTGATCGCTGCGCTGGTCTGGATCGCGTTGGTGACGACTGGGCTCGCGGACGTGCTGCCCTGCCCTCCGCCGGTGGTGACCGGGCGGTTGAGCGAGCTGATGATGCCGGTGGTGACGGTGCCGGACAGGCCGAGCGGATTACCTACGGCCATCACCGGCTGGCCGACGACCAAGGCGCCGGCGCTGCCCAGTGGCATTGGAGTCAGGTCGCTGGGAGCGTTCTTGATCCTGATGACCGCGAGGTCGGTGCTGGGGTCGGTGCCGATGATGGTCGCGGGGTAGGTCGAGTTGTTGCTGAGGGTGACCTGCACGGTTCCACTGGACACAGCCGCAGACACCACGTGGTTGTTGGTGACGATGTCGCCGTCCTTGCTCAGCACCACCCCGGAACCCTGGTCGCCGCCGCTGCCGACCCGTACCGTGATTGACACCACCGACGGGGTGACTTTCGAGGAGACGCTGGTCCAGTTGACAGCGTTGTTGTTCTGGTAGTCCGACGGGTTGACCTTGACGGTCGCTCCTGCCGCGCTGCCGCCGCCGCTAGCCGCGCGACCGTTGGTCAGGGCGTAGGTGGCGCCCGAGGCCAGTGCGGCAGCCAGGATTGCAGCGATCGGCACGGCGAACCACGCAGTGCGCGAGCGGCGGGCTGGTTGAGGTGCGGTCATGGCGCTGCCGTACCCGGCGCCGCCAGGTGCGCCGTACGGCTGCTGGCCCTGCTGGCCCTGCTGGCCCTGATAGGGCTGCTGTGCCTGCTGAGAAGTGTTCGCGGGGCCGTAGGGCGACCCTTGTGGGGGAGCGGGCCAGGAGTTCTGCTGGGACTGATCGTTCGCTGGGGTGCGCTCGCCGTACTGAGGGCTCTGATCGTAGGGGGCCACCCGCGGAATGGGTTCGGTGTGGGCGGGTCGTTCACCGTAACGGGGCCCGGAGCCCGAATCGTTCGAGCCCTGGGCCGGCCGACCGTTGTCTTCGCGACCCTGCGAGCCGTGCGGGTCCTGCGGGTTCTGGTCCTGCGGCATGCGCGGTACTCCTCATTCTGGGCGGATCGGATCTCTGTTCAGTAGTCTCCGGCATCGGACTGGGGCGCACCTACGCGGTCTCTGTGTGGTTGCTGTGCGGCGGCCGGTATGTCGATGGTGAAAGTTGCGCCGCCTCCCAGCGTCTCCGACAGCGTCACCGATCCGTGGTGCGCGCTCACGATGGCGGACACGATCGCCAGCCCCAGGCCGCTGCCGCCATGAGCGCTGTTGCGTGCAGCGTCCGCCCGGAAGAAGCGTTCGAAGACTTGTTCACGCAGGGCCGGGTCGATACCCGGGCCGTGATCGCGCACCACGAGGCGCGCGTGGTCGCCCTGTACCCCCACGAGCACCTCGATGACAGTGTTTGAGGGTGTGTATCGCACGGCGTTGGCCAACAGGTTGGTCAGCACCTGTCGTAGGCCGGCCTCGAAGCCCGAGACCATCGTGCTGGCGAGCAAGGTGTTCAGACCGGTCACCTTGACCGCGCGTTCGGGGGTGCGGGCGCGGGTGTCCTGCACGGCGTCCACCGCGAGCACCATGAGGTCGACCGGAGTAAACGGTCGAGGGGTGTCGTCGGGGCCACCCTCCGGCTTGTCCAACCTGGTGAGCAGCAGCAGCTCATCGACCATCTGCCCCAGGCGGGTCGCTTCGTCCTCGATGCGTCGCATCGCGCTTGTCACGTCAGCCGGCTGGGTGACGGCGCCCATCCGATACAGCTCGGCATAACCCCGGACCGACGCCAGGGGGGTTCGCAACTCGTGCGAAGCATCGGCGACGAATCGGCGCATTCGCTCCTCCGAGGCCTCGCGGGCTGCGAACGAACCCTCGATCTGGGACAACATCATGTTGAGCGACTGCGCGAGGCCGGCCACCTCGTCACGGGTGGCAGGTGTCGGCACACGTCGTGTGAGGTCGCCAGCGGCGATGTCATTGGCTGTGTCCTGGATACGGCGTAGCGGGAGCAGAGTGCGGCGCACCGCGAACCAACCCAGCAGCGCGCACGCGAGTAGAGCGAGCAGGCCGGCCAGCGCGATCGTGGCGGTCAGTCGGGAGACCGCGTCACGGACCCTGTCCTGTGACAGTGCCACGGCGTAGGGAATGGTGCGACCGCGCACTGTCGTCGTGCCGGCGACCACCCGCCACTGGGTGGCCGATTGCGTCGAACTGACAGTGAACGGAACTCCGCTGCGCACCCTTGGCGAGTCGACAGCGAGCGGGGGGAACGCCGGACGATCGCTGCCACTGCGGAAGTAGTCCTGGGCATCGGTGGGCGTCCACTGCAATCTCACGACATACCCGTTGCGGGCTGCCGCCGATGGCGCCTCAGGTGCTGTCGACACGCGGTCGCGGGCTACTGAAGCCGCCACCAGGTCCTTGGCCGAAACCTGCAATTCAACGTCTTGCTGCTGGCGAAGAAAAGCTTGCAGCTGCGACGTCTCGGCGGCCCCGGTCACAAGCAGGGCAGTCAGCAGCAGGACAACCAGCAAACCCGCGAGCCGCAGCCGCAGTGGCAACTCGCGCACCTTGCGCAGGGCCAGCTGGGTCCAGGTGGGCTGATCTGAGGTCACCCGTCGATTATCTGCTCGAACCCGAGCGTCGGGTCACTCTCGTGGCGCACGCAGCACGTACCCGACGCCACGTTTGGTGTGGATCAGGGGCTCTGCGTCGACGTCGATCTTTCGGCGGAGGTAGGAGATGTAACTCTCGACGATCCCCGGCTCGCCCCTGAAGTCGTAATCCCAGACGTGATCCAAGATCTGGGACTTGGACAGGACCCGTCCCGGGTTGAGCATCAGATAGCGCAGGAGTTTGAACTCAGTAGGGGAGACCTCGACGATGCGCCCCGCCCGGGTGACCTCGTGCGAGTCCTCGTCCAGCTCCAGGTCGGCGACCCGCAAGGCAGGGTTCTCTCGGTCCTGGTCAGAGTTGGTCCGCCGCAGGACGGCCCTGATTCGGGCGACGACCTCTTCCAGGCTGAACGGCTTGGTGACGTAGTCGTCGCCGCCGACGGTCAGACCTTTGATTTTGTCCTCGGTGGCGTCGCGGGCTGTCAGGAAGACGATCGGCATCTTCTCGCCGCCGTCGCGCAGTTTGCGGGTGACGGTGAAGCCGTCGAAGTCAGGCAACATGACATCCAACACGGCCAGATCGACATGGTGGGTCTTGGCCACCTGCACGGCCTCGGCACCGTTGGCCGCTGGGAAAACCTCGAACCCGGCGAAGCGCAGGCTCGTGCAGAGCAGTTCACGGATGTTCAGCTCGTCTTCGGCGACCAGAAGACTGGCTTCGGCAGTTGTCATGGCTGCAGTATCGGATCCATCCCTGGACGTTACCTGGGAGTTGACCGTGCATGGTGTCCACATCGCGGCAGGTGGGATTGCGAACGGAATAGTTAGCACAGGTAATAAGTTGACCTAAGTATTATGGAAGCAGCGGAGCGTCGGCGTCTCTCAGGTGAATTGCGCTCTGTCTGCATGAGAGTCAGCCGTAGGGCTCGTTTTGAGAACATCACCGACCTCGCGCCGCACCAGTTCTCGGTATTGAACAGACTCAGCTCCGAGAGTTCCAGCCCTCGTAAACTTGCTCAGATCGAATGTGTCAGCCCGCCGTCGATGACCCGCACCCTGACAGGTTTGGAGGGGCGTGGTGCGCTGACGCGCACAACCGACCCCCTTGACAGGCGGCAGGTCGTCGTCTGCATCACCGAGCAGGGTCGAGCACTGCTACGCGACGTGCGTCGCACGCGTGATGAGTGGATGTTCGAGCGGGTCCGCTGCCTCAGCGACCAGGAGTGTGCTGTGTTGAGCGAGGCCCAACTGATCCTGGAGAAGGTCGTCGCTCGATGAGTCCCACCTTTGCCTCATTGACCATTCGCAACTACCGGGTGTACGCCGCAGGCGCACTGGTCTCGAACATCGGCACCTGGATGGGCCGGGTCGCCCAGGACTGGCTGGTGCTCACCCAGCTGACCTCCGGCGATTCGACCGCGCTCGGTATCGTGACCGGCCTGCAGTTCCTGCCGATGGTGCTGCTCGCCCCGATCGCCGGCGCAGTCACCGACCGATTCGCGAAGCGCCGGGTCCTCGTGATGACCCAGAGCGCGCTCGCCGCCACCTCCGCACTTCTCGCAGTACTGGTGTTGAGTAACGTCGTTCAGCTATGGCACGTGTACGCCCTCGCTCTGCTGCAGGGTGTCGCCACAGCGTTCGACAACCCGACGCGGCAGGCTTTCGTGGCGGAGATGGTGCCGAAGGAGCGACTGGCGAACGCCGTCGGTCTGAACAGTGCCTCTTTCAACGGTGCGCGACTGATCGGGCCTGGTGTGGCTGGTCTACTCATCGCAGCAGTAGGCACCGGGTGGACCCTCGTGGTCAACACCACGTCCTTCGTAGCCGTCCTGGTGGCGCTGGCAATGCTGCAGACCAGCGCTCTGAAGCCCTCTGCGCCCAGTACCGGCAGGGGCCGAATCCGGGCCGGGCTCGCCTATGTCCGGCACCGCCCGGACATCATGCTGATCATGTTCATGGTCTTCATGCTGGGCACCTTCGGAATGAACTTCCAGCTGACGATCGCGTTGATGACGACGTCCGAGTTCCACCTGGGTGCTACGGCGTACGGAGCGCTCGGATCGATCATGGCCGTGGGGTCCTTGGCAGCAGCATTGCTCGCTGCGCGCCGTCCCCGGCCTCGGCTCCGGATTCTGCTGATAGCTCTGACCGGATTCGCGCTGGCCTCCGCAGCTGCTGCATTGGCCCCGACATTTTGGTTGTTCGGCCTTTTCCTGATCCCGACCGGACTCTGCGCTCTCACCGTGCTCACCACGGCCAACGCCACCGTTCAGCTGGCGGTCGCGCCAGAGATGCGCGGGCGGGTTATGGCTCTGTATATGGCCATCTTTCTCGGCGGCACCCCGGTCGGTGCTCCGATCATCGGTTGGATCGGGTCGGCGTGGGGTCCGCGCTGGACGATCCTGGTCGGCAGCATCGCCTCTGCACTGACAGTGGTGCTCGCGATGGCTTACCTGATGCGCAGCGAACACCTGAAGCTACGGATCGAGCGACAGCCGCTACCGCATCTGCCGCTCGTGGAGGTCAGCTCGCGGCAGGCAGCACGTGAGGTCATCCCTGAGAGAATTGCCTGATGTCGCCCCGTTTTCGCCGAATGATCGTGCTGATCTCGCTCGCTGTCTTGCTCGGCATCGCGATCGTCTCCGCCCTCATCCGCTGAGCGCCTCCGGGGGCGTCAGCTGTGTCTGATGCACCGGACAGCCCAGGGTCGGGCTTCGAGGCGGCCCGCAGGAATCTCATCCCCGCACACTTCGCAGATGCCATAGGTGCCCTCGGCGACTCGCTCGCGGGCTCGACGCACGCTGGCGAGCATCGCGAGCAACTGCTCCTGCGTCGACACGGCGGTGATGCGGTCGGTGGCCATTGCAGTGCCCTCGCCGATGCGTTTGCCGAACGAGATCGTTCCGATCTCTCCGATCGGTTTGGTGAGCTCCGCGAGATCGGCGACGAGGCTCGCCTCCTTCTCACCGAGGAGTTGGTCGATCTCGTGATGCGACATCGCAGTTGCCTCTCCAGTGCGAACCGCCATGGAATCTGCGCGGCATGTTACTTGAAAAGATAGCGGACGAGACACTGCTTGAGTAGAAGGCTCAGTTGGCTATCAAGTCAACCAATGGTTTTCGCACAAAGTGTGTGAGTGGGCGGTAAGAAGTTTGGACAAAAAAAACCCCGCCACCAATGTGGTGGCGGGGGATGAGAGCGATCAGGATTTAGCCGATTTCGCCTTCGAGGGTGGAGAGTCTGCGCTTCGGGGCCTGGTCAGGCTGCTGTGGAGATTTGCGACGTACGGGGCGGTCAAAGGGCAGGCCAAGGTCAGTCATACCTCAATTCTAAGGTTCACCCGGGGCGAACCCAACCAATTGATCGCCTCGGTGCCGTTTAAGACAGTGATGATCACCACGTTGCAAGTGTGACGCAATAGACCTTTTCAGCCGGCTATCGTGCGACCCGAAACAATCAACACGACACGCGCGGCTATTCCAGTGAGACGAGTCACTTCCAGGCGTTGCGCACGCGCTGGATCCGCTCGGCATCATCCAGGCCTTCGATGACACCTCGTCGAAGGGCAGAGGGCTCATCGACGTGCTCGGTCAACCACGTGCGGGCCATCACGATCACCGGGTCAGGACCGTTGGATCCTGCGCCGCTGACCAGGCCTGGGAACATCCCGTTGACGAAGCGAGTGGCCATTGCCTGGGACTGGTGCTTCCACAGGGTGCTCAGCACTTCGAAGTACCGATCGGCGTAGCGCGCCGCGAGGTCACCACTGACGGGTTGTCCGAAGCCGGCGATGAGTGCACGTTGCCGGTCATTGGTCAGACCCGAACCCGCGGTCTGCACGAGCGAATACCACGCTTTGGACTTTGCTTCAGGGGTTGGCGCGCTGGCGACAGCGCGGTCGTAGGCGGTCTGTCCGGTCATCGTGAAGTCTGCGCGCAGGTCGTCCGCAAGTTGCGTGGATGATCTCCGCCCGGTCGCCGACAAAGCGGTCACGAAATCCCACCGCAGTTCAGGGTCGATGGTGGATCCACCGGGTAACTCTCCTGACACCAACAGCGGCGTAATCAGCGGGTCTGCGTCCGGGGTCATCCTGCCGAACCAGCTCAGGGCGCGCGCCCACACCAGCTGGGTGTCATCGAGTCGACAGGTCACGCGGTCATAAGCCAGCCGGGCGAGGCCCGCGGCCGCCAGCTCCTGCGCAGCACCGTCGAGAAACTGTTCTACTGCAGATCGCGCCATCGACAGCACAGCACTGAGCAGCACCGCACTGTCTTCAGCGGGTAGCTGCTCGCGCACTGTCTGCAGAAACCGGTCCGGGCTCAACTGCGCGTCCCTGACGTGGTTCCACAACGCCGACCAGATCAACGCGCGCGACAATTCGTCGCGCACGGTCGCCAATTGCCGGTGCGAGGTCTCCTGCGAGCGAGAGTCGAGACGGACAATTGCGTACGTCGCGTCGTCGGCGTTCGGAAGCACCAGATCGGGGCCGCCGGCGGTGGGGAACATGACCCGTACCGGCTCTCCGGCGAGTTCGACCGGCACCAACTCCAACTGCACCAGTTCCCCCTCGCGCTCGCTGTACAACCCGACGCCGAAGACGTGCGACCGGGTGTCCACTGCGAGGGCATGCGGGGGCATCTGCTGTTGCACCGACAGTGCGTTCTCGCCCGCCGTCACGCTGATCTCGGACGGCCCGCTGGTCCGCAACCAGGTGGCTGCCCATCCGCTGAGGTCCCGGCCGCTAGCCGCCGAGATCTGACCCAGGAAGTCCTCCAAGCGGGTACACCCGAACGCATGCGCCCTGAAGTACTGCCGTACCCCTTCATCGAAAGCGTCACGGCCGACATAGGCCTGTAGCTGCTTCATAGCGGCGGCGCCCTTGGAGTAGGTGATGCCGTCGAAGTTCTGCGCTGCGGCCTCGATGTCCGGTATGTCAGCGGCGATCGGGTGGGTCGTCGGACGTAGATCCTGGGTGTACGCCCACTGCTTGCGCCCGACCGCGAACATGGTCAGGGCTGAGGTGTACCGGGTGGCCTCGACGCTGACCTGGTAACCCATCAGGTCGGCGAAGGACTCCTTGAGCCAGAGACCGTCCCACCAACTCATCGTCACCAGGTCGCCGAACCACATGTGTGCCATCTCGTGCAGGATCACTTCGGACCGGCTGGTCAGTTCGGCAACTGTCGGGCGGCCGCGATGCAGATAGCTCTCGGTGAAGGTGACCAGACCCGGATTCTCCATCGCGCCGATGTTGTATTCGGGCACGAAGATCTGGTCGTACTTGCCCCACGGGTAGGGGTAGGCGAAGAGCTCGTCGAAGTAGGTCAGGCCCTGTTGGGTGAGGGTCAGGATGTCGGCTGCGTCCAGGTGCGGCGCCATCGACGCGCGGCACAGCACCCCGAGCGCAACGGTGAGCCGGCGCCCGTCGGCCAGCTGCACGGACCATTCGTCGGTAACGAGGTGATACGGGCCGGCCGCA
>JBBPZD010000084.1:0-12777 GCA_038199265.1 Actinomycetales bacterium
CCGGGCAGTCCACTGACCCCTATCGTGAGTGACCGACCCGCGCCCAGGGCCGTGCCGACCCGATTGAAGGAGGTGCCCTTGCGGGTGTCAACCAGTCGCACCGGTCCGACGGATGTCAATTGAGTCGCGCCGACCGGTAGCACCGAACCGGTGCTCGCCACCAGTCCCGATCCGGAGCTGTTGCGCGCAGCAACGGAGAATCGGTACGCCGTTCCGTTGCGTAACCCGGTCACCGTCACCTTGCGTGCTCCCGCATTGACAGCGACCACCCGACCACCAGGCGACGTTGTCACGGAGTACCCCGCGACCGGACCACCCGAGGTCGGCGGTACCCACCGCACAGTCGAGGAACCGTTCGCGACATCGGCGTACAGCTGGGACGGCATTCCAGGCACCGCTGGCGCCGCAGGCTGGGTGGGAGGTGGTGACGACATCGGTCGGAACCACATCGCGTCGACCGCGAACGGGGTGCGCGCCGGGCTACCACCGTTGTCCCCGACATGCACGACGACAGTCCCCGCAGAGCGCAGCGTGAAGGAGCCGACCGAACGGTAGCCCTTGACCCCTGCCTGATCCAGGACGGAGTTCACGGACACCCCGGCGCCGCGGATCGAGTAGCGGGCCCGGCCGGTGCTGTTGTCCGAGGGCAGATAGGCCATCGCGCTGTAGGTGCCGGGCGTCAGATACATCGACCAACTCGCGCCGTTCACCTCAGCGGACGTGCCACTGCTACCGCTCCAGGCAGCGTGACTACGCAGGCCCTGTCCGGTCATCGAGCGCCACGACGACATCGGACCCGTCCAGCCGAAATTCGGTCCGACGGGACCGGTGGTGTGAGCCCCGTAGTTCACGGGGGTTGCATTTCCGGCAAGTTTCGCATCGATCCAGTTGGCGTCCAGCTGCATCCGGACGCCGCCCCACGTCTCGGAGATGTTGCCCGCGTACTGATGCAGTCGCTGGTGGTCGGCCCAGGTGGAGTCGGAGAAACGGGGATAGGAGGATTGCGCACGGCTGGAGGCAATCCCGTTCCAATAGGCGAACCACACGTGGTCCGGCGCGGCGAAACTGCTGCCGGCGCCGCCCATGTCGCTCATCACGGAGCCCGGGCCTCCGTACACCCCGGACAAGTACCCCGAGCGGTGCAACACGCTCGTCCATGCCGAGAGGAAGGACAGCACGGTGGACCGGCAGGAATCACCCGCTCCGTAGTCCTCCATGTCGTAGTAGATGGGGCGGCCGGTTCCGATCCCGAACTTGCGGGCCTTGGCGATCGCGTCGGTAGCGGCTGCCGACCCCTGGCTCGACGCCGATGCGGTAGAAATGGTCGCCAGCCCCCGCTGGGTGACACACGGGGCCTGTAGCCCCACGTAGATCGGCATCAGACCCCAGCCCTCGGCGCTCACCGACGACACCCACGACGCAGAGAGGTTTCCGTCACCGCAGGCACGCAGTGAGCCACCGATATAGATCCCGGCCGCCCGGTATCGCGAGGCCTTCCACGCCCTCATGGTGGACAGTGAGGGCGCTGCGCAGGTGTCCATGCCCAAGCCGGTGAACCCTCCCCCGCTACCACCGGTCGACGACGCGAAGGGGGCGACTTTGCCCGCCCCCGACGACGCGCTCGGTGCAGATCCGACGGTTGATGGTGTGACAGACGGGCTGTTCCGGGCCCCTTCAAGATCCGCGTGCGGCACGGCACCTGCCGTAGGCGTCACCGTCTTCAGCACGGTGTCGATGCTGCTGCGTGATGATCCCCAGGTCGTCTGGACCACCACCTGACGGCCGGCCACCGCAGCAACCTGTTCGTGTGACGTCTCGTTCACCATCACCCTGGCCGACATCACCCCGACCTTGTCGGCGGGCGCCCGGACCGGAGCGGCGGAGGGGGCGAGCCAGAGGGTGTCAGCCCGTCCGACGGCGTGAGCGGGGCAGTCCTGCTGCTCGGAGGCAGCGCCGAGGTAGACCGTGGCTACATCCAGACGCACGCAGGCACTAGGGGTCTCGTCGAGATCGACCACCCGCCAGTTACCAGGCACCCGTGCAGAGACTCCACCGTAGGAGACAGAGCGGGTAACGCCAGCGCTGGACGGCGGCGATGCGGGCGCGGGCGCGCTGAGCACGGATGGAACTGCCGTCGGTGCGGGCGCGGGGTCGGCGGCGGCAGAGGGAAGGGGTCCACCCACCCCAGCAAGACCTGTGGCGACAGCGAGCGCGAGGAGCCCGATCGCTGGCTTGAGAACAGACAGTGAACGGGGTCCACGGTGAACTGACACTGGGGCTCCTGTGAGGTATCCGAGAAGGGGCTCCCATAAAGTGCCACACCGTATTCACTTTTTGCGGTCTTAAGTCCTACCCAAAAACAACCTGCACAATGGATAGTGCACCTGATATCGCACGAAACTTTTTAACGGCCTTACCGTTTTTAGTATGCCCGAGACCATTCAGACCAGAGTGTGTTTGATCTGCGCTATCTGCGACAATAATCCACTCAGGAACTGCGGTGATGAATCAGTCGAAAGTTCACCCGCAAGGTGCGCGGCCTCTGCAATCGCGACTTTCTCCGGCACGTCCTCATTGAAAGCCAATTCCCAGACCGCAAGCCGCAACAAGGCCCTGTCGACAGACGGCATCCGATCCATCGGCCAGTCGGTGTAGGTCTGAATCGTCTCGTTGATGACGCCCCAGTGCGACACCACCCCCCGCACCAGTTCCGCGGTGTACTCCGGCAACGGCGCAGGAGTGACCGGCACCAGCACCCGCTCGTCGAGCAGGGTGATCGCGTTGATCCCACGCTGCTCGGCCTCGAAAAGGAGGTCGAGCGCGCGCTTACGAGCCTTGGTGCGGGCGCCCATGCTCAGCTCACTCGACCGAGATACGAACCGTCACGGGTGTCGACCTTGACCTTGGTACCGATGTTCAGGAAGAGAGGAACCGAGATTTCGGCGCCCGTTTCGAGCGTTGCAGGCTTGGTGCCGCCCGTCGAACGGTCACCCTGTAGGCCCGGCTCGGTATGGGTGATCTCAAGCACGACGGAGGTGGGCAGCTCGACATAAAGCACAGTGCCCTCATGGGTGGCGACGATGGCCTCGTTATTCTCCAGCAAATAGTCCACAGCCGAACCGACGGTTGCAGCGGGGATGGTGACCTGGTCGTAATTCTTCACGTCCATGAAAACGTAGTCGGCGCCGTCTTTATAGAGATATTGCATATCGCTACGATCCACGGTCGCGGTCTCAACCTTCAGACCAGCGTTGAACGTCTTGTCGACTACCTTCCCGGACAGCACGTTCTTCAACTTGGTGCGCACGAAAGCAGGGCCCTTGCCAGGCTTGACGTGCTGAAATTCCACCACCGTCCACAACTGCTTATCGATGGACAGAACCATGCCATTCTTCAGTTCGTTCGTGCTCGCCACGGGCGTGTCTTCCTTCGGTTGCGTAGGTGCGGGATCGCCGAAGTGCCGCTCAGAGGTCTCGGGCGAATGCCGGGCGAGTCTACCGGGCCGTGGGGATTCGCCCCGAATCAGCGGGTTGTGGTGACTGCTCCGTAGGCGGCCTGCAGGTCTTCCAGGCGGGGGCCCTCCAAGCGGCTCGTCTCACCTATTTCGGTCAGGACGACAAAACGCAGTAGTTCACCGCGGGTCTTCTTGTCCCGGCGCATCGCTGTCAGCAACTGTTCCCAGCGATCGGCCCGGTAGCTGGTGGGCAGACCAAGGGATGTCAGCACCGCACGGTGCTGGGCCACGAGCGCAGCGTCGATGAGTCCCGCGCGCATCGCCAACTCAGCGACGAACACCATGCCCACGGCCACTGCGTCACCATGGCGCCAGGTGTACTGCTCGACCTGCTCGATGGCGTGGGCAAAGGAGTGGCCGTAGTTCAAGATCTCCCGCAGCGAAGACTCTTTGAGATCAGCAGCGACGACTTTCGCTTTGACGGCAACCGCGCGCCGCACGAGTTCCGCGAGCACCTCTCCCGCCGGATCGCAGGCGGCCGACGGGTCGGCGCAGACCAGATCCAGGATGACGGGGTCGGCGATGAATCCACATTTGACGACCTCTGCCATACCGGCGATGAGGTCGGCACGCGGAAGGGTTCGTAAGGCATCCAGGTCACATAGAACAGCAGTCGGTTCGTGGAAGGAACCCACCAGGTTCTTGCCCTCTGGGGTGTTGATCCCGGTCTTACCACCGACAGCAGCATCGACCATCCCGAGCAGGGTCGTCGGCACCTGGATGACGCGGACCCCTCTCAGCCAGGTCGCTGCCACGAAGCCCGCCAGGTCGGTGGTGGCTCCTCCGCCCATCCCGATCACGACGTCGGTACGCGTGAAACCCGCTCGACCCAGGACACCCCACAGGTGAGCTGCGACGTCCGCGGTCTTGCCCGCTTCGGCGTCAGGAAGCTCGTGGACGATGACTGTGCGATTCTCCGTCGACAGCGCCTGCACGACGGCGCCAACCCGGTCCGCCAACGCCGGGGCGTGCACCAACAGAACGCGTGCTGCGTCCGCAGGGACAACCTTCGGCAGCTGAGCGAGCACACCAGGACCGATGGTGACGTCGTAGACGTCCCCGACCGGGATCACTGTCTGGTTCACAGGTGGTCTCGAACAGTGTCCGGGCCGGCCTCGAGCAGGGCAGCAACCTGGTCGACCACCGCACGCGCGGAGATACCTGCGGTATCGACACGCCAGGTGGCAAGGGCCTCGTACGTCGGCCGGCGGGCATCCATCATCATCGTCCAAGTAGCCCGCGGGTTGATCGCCAACAACGGTCGGGACCCGTCGAATCCGACCCGACCGGCAGCGTCTTTGATGCGTACATCGAGGAACACGACCGGGGCATCTCGCAGGAGATCTGCTGTGAGGGGGTGCATCGCGGCCCCCCCGCCCAGCGCGAGCACGCCCTCGGCCTGCACCCCGTGGGAGACCGCCTCCGCTTCTAAGGTCCGGAAGGCTGGTTCCCCCTGCTGGATGAAGATGTCGGAGATGCTCATGCCGGCCTGCTGCTCGACCATCTGATCGGTGTCTGTGAACGGCACCCCCAGCCGGTGGGCCAACAGCCGCCCGACGGTCGTCTTGCCCGCCCCCGGGGGGCCGATCAGGACTGCAATGACGTTCACCATGTGCGCATCTCCGACGGAATTGCCTCGAGGTAGGACAAGTGGTTGCGCGCGGTTTCGCTGACGCTGTCACCACCGAACTTCTCCAGGCAGGCCTCGGCAATCACCAATGCCACCATCGCCTCGGCGACCACTCCGGCAGCGGGAACCGCGCATACGTCGGAGCGCTGGTGGATAGCGGTAGCGGCCTCGCCGGTCGCGGTATCGATGGTGCGCAGCGCCCGGGGCACGGTCGAGATGGGTTTCATCGCCGCACGTACCCGCAGCACCTCACCGGTCGACATGCCACCCTCGGTGCCGCCCGCCCGGCCGGTTACCCGCCGCACGACCCCGTCCTCGCGGACGATCTCGTCGTGCGCCAGCGAACCGGGCCGTGCTGCTGTACGGAAGCCGTCACCCACCTCGACACCCTTGATGGCCTGAATGCCCATCAGCGCCGCGGCCAGTCTGGAATCCAACCGTCGATCCCAGTGCACGTGCGACCCGAGGCCCGGGGGCAGGTCGTAGGCAAGCACCTCGACCACACCGCCGAGCGTGTCGCCTTCTCGCTTGGCGGCATCGACCGCCGCGACCATTGCTGCGGATCCCTGGGCACTCAACGTACGCACCGGGTCGGCGTCGAGCTGATCGACATCGTCGGGGTCGGGCAAAGGTGCGTCATCGGCGACCTGAGCGCCACCGATCGCCACTGTGTGCGACACCAGCCGGATGCCGTACGCAGCCTGCAGGAACCGAGCCGCCACTTCTCCCAGTGCGACTCGGGCAGCCGTCTCACGCGCCGATGCCCGTTCCAGGATCAGGCGGGCTTCGTCGAAGTCGTACTTCTGCATGCCGACCAGATCTGCGTGACCGGGACGCGGGCGGGTCAGCGGCTTGTTTCGTGCCAGTTCCTTCGGAGCCCCCACATCATCGGCGTCCTGCAGCGCGGCTTCGTCGACGGGATCCGGGCTCATCACCGTTTCCCATTTGGGCCATTCGGTGTTCGCGATGGTGATCGCGACCGGTGAGCCAATGGTGCGCCCGTGGCGGACACCGCCGGTGAACTGCACTTGGTCCTGCTCGAATTTCATCCGGGCGCCACGCCCGTACCCAAGTCGACGGCGTGCGAGCGCAGCAACGAGATCGGCCGACGTTACGGGAATCCCCGCCGGTAGACCCTCGATAACCGCGGTCAGGGAAGGACCGTGGGACTCCCCGGCTGTTAACCAACGCAACATAAGCAGGATTTTGTCACGACGACTGTGCCGCGTGCGCCGCGCGTCCAACAGCCTGCATCGCAGCGAGCGGAGCTTCGAGACCCGTCATCAGACGTACCTGCTCGGCCGCCTGATGGATCAGCATCTCGATCCCCGGCACGACAGTCAGTCCGCAATCGGCTGCTACCCGCGCCAGTGGTGTCGGCCATCCGGCGTACACCACATCCAGCAGCACCCCCTGGCCTGCCCATCCCCCGGCGCGAAGAATGTCGGCGACGTCGTCGGCGCCGCCGGGTGGCAACGTACTGACAGTGACAGCAGCATCGGCGAGCACCACGGCAACGTCGGCGAGCGGGACAACAGAGGCTCTCAGACCCGCGTGCGCAGCTTGCCGCATCGTCTCAGGACGAACTTCAGAGCGGACACCGAACACGACTTCGTCGATACCGAGTGCTGAACATGCCGCTAGAGCAGAACGTGCAGTCGCGCCGGATCCCAGCAAAACGGCGGTCCCGCCTGCCCCAGCACTGATTCCAGCTTCAGTCAGTGCTGCCCGGACTCCCCAGACGTCGGTGTTGTCGGCATCCCACGAATCACCCTTGCGAACAAGGGTGTTGGCAGCGCCCGTGCGCAGGGCAGTCTCGGACGCTGCGTCTGCCAGTTGTAATGCCCGTTCCTTCAACGGCATCGTGAGCGCCAGACCGCGCCAGCGGCCATCGAGCCCGCCCAGGAACTGGGACAACTGCGCCGCCCCGAGTTCGTGCCGTTCGAACGCCCAGTCAGACAAACCCAGCGCGTCGTACGCCGCCTGGTGCAGGACCGGTGAGAGGGAGTGTGCAATCGGACTGCCGAGAACTGCGGCGCGCGGGCCACTCAACACTTGCCCGGGTGGCCCTTGCACCACGACTGGAACTCCCGCACGTTCTTGTTGTGCTCCGTCAGGCTGGTGGCGAACTTGGTCTGCCCGCTCGACAGATCAACAGTGACGAAGTACAGCCAGTCCCCGGGGGTCGGAGTCAATGCGGCCTTCAACGCCGTGACACCGGGATTGTTGATAGGCCCTGGTGGCAACCCGGGGCGCCCATAGGTGTTGTAGGAGCTCTTGGACTCACGCGCCTTGTCGCTCGTGGTGACTGATCCGCGCTTCTGCAGGACGTAGTTCACCGTGGAGTCCAGTTGCAGTGGCATTTTCTGTGCAAGTCTGTTGTCCACGACCCGTGCGACCTTGCCATCGTCCTGCGGCCGGCTGGCCTCTGCCTGCACCAGCGACGCGACCGTGGTGACCTGGGCCAGCTTCTTGTCAGCGATGTTCAGCCTCACAATTTCTTTCTTGAAACGCGTCACCATCTCCTTCAACTGGGACGCGGCGCTGGACCCTTCGGAGAAGTCGTACGTTGAAGGGAACAGGTAGCCCTCCACCTTTCCGTCGGCGGCTGCGGGCAGACCCAGGCTGGACGTCGGCACCTTTGCATAGCCCGCGACCGGCACGTTGGTCGCGGCAGCCAAGCGGTTGTAAATCTCGGTGGCCCATAGTCCCTCGGGAATGGTGACGCCCCCGGAGACCTTGGCGCCGGGCGAGACCAGGAGGGCGAGCGCATCGGCGGAGCTCATCTGCTTGCGTAACTGATAGACGCCTGGCTGAAGTGTCGAGAATTTGGAGTTCCTGCCGGCCAGAGCCGTGAACGTAGTGGCCGACTTGACCACCCCAGCCTTCTCGAGGGTGGCGCCGATCTTCGCGCCGAAATCGCCGGGCGCGACGGTGATGGTCACCGGCTCTTTGCCAGAACCGGTGTAGTCACCTCCCCCGCCGCGGGCGACACCCCCGAATTTCGGCAGGAACGACGACCCGATCGTGGAAACTGCGAACACCAGGCCCGCGCCGACGACCAACGCGGCGACAAAGAGCACCAGACAACCCCGCATCGCTGGGCCGCGCCCGCGTTCGTCGGGTCGGTGCGACCGCGGACCGACTCGACGCACGCCGCGGGCACCTGGCAGGGGCTGGGCAGAATCGGCCGCATCCCCGACGTGGGACTCGCTCATTTTGACCTTTCTTCTGCTGCGGCCGGGGCTTTCTTTTTCCGCGTGCGGGGCTTTCGACCGCCGACAATCTCTCCTGGAGCGTGCCCGGAAAGGCGCTCAGCGTCAAGAACAGTCTGCAGAATCACGGCGGCCGCCTGCTGGTCGATGATCTGACGGCTGGTGCGCGCCGTACGGCCGGCCGCATAGAGGGCACGCTGTGCGTCGACGGTGCTGAGGCGCTCGTCGACAAGGCGCACGAGTGTCTGCCCCGTAACTTGTTTGGACAGCGCGGTCGCCCAGGATCGAGCGGTGAGCGCGGCTTCTCGCTCGAGGCCGTCCATCGACAGTGGGAGACCGACAACAATCTCGACAACGCCTCGTTCAGTGGCCTCCTGCACGACCTGGGCGGTATCCGTGACGCACGCGGCGTCGCGGCGCACCGTACGCAGCGGGGTCGCGATCAATCCGTCGGGATCGCAGACTGCAACCCCGATCCGCACCGACCCCACGTCGACACCCAACCTGGCGCCTCGCCTCACCGACTGGTGACCGCCTCTCCCACCGCGTGTTCGACCCGCGTCAAGGCCGGTCCGGTCTTGCTCGCATCGCTTCCGCCACCCTGGGCGAGATCGGGTTTGCCGCCTCCGCCGCCGCCGAGGACCCCTGCCGCAACCTTCACCAGATCGCCGGCCCGGACACCCCACTCGCGGGCTGCCGGGTTGGTCGCGATGACGACGACCGGGCGGTCTTTGGCGGTACCGGTGACAGCAACGACGGACGGCGCGGAATCGCCGAGGCGGTCGCGCAACTGCAACACCAGTACCCGCGCTTCGTCCGCGCTTGCGGCGCCCGCATCGTGGCCGATGTAACGGACTCCGAAGACGTCCTTGGCACCGGACACCAGATCTCCTGCGGCCGCAAGCATCTGCTGTCGGCGCAGTTTGCCGATCTCACGCTCGGCGTCCTTGACCCGAGTCAGCAGTTCTGAGATCCGGGACGGGAGCTCGGCAGGCTGCACCTTGACCAGGCCGGACAGTTCAGCAACCAGTGCGCGTTCACCGGCGAGGTATCGCAGCGCGTCCATTCCGACAAACGCCTCGACGCGGCGCACTCCGGATCCGACCGACGATTCCCCGGTCAACGTGATCGCACCGACCTGGGAGGAGTGCGCAACGTGGGTGCCACCGCACAGCTCACGTGACCACCGCCCACCGATCTCAACGACGCGAACCTGCTCGTCGTAGGTCTCGCCGAACAATGCCAACGCTCCCCATTCCCGGGCTTCCGGCAGCGTCATGTACTGCGCCGAGACCGGGAGGTCCTTGCGGACCGCGAGGTTGGCGACCTCCTCGATCTCCGAACGGGTCTCGGGCGACAGCGCCGATCCCCACGCAAAGTCCAAGCGTAGATATCCGGGTTTGTTGTACGAACCGGACTGCAGCGCCGAGGAACCCAAAACCTGCCGAAGCGCGGCATGGATCACGTGGGTGCCGGAGTGAGCCTGACATGCCGCCACCCGCCAGTCGGCGTCGACGCTGGCCTGCACCTGCTCACCCACCCGAACCGGCGCGTCCTGCACCTGAACGGTGTGGACGACGAGGCCCTTGATCGGGCGCTGTACATCGAGGACTTTCAGCACACCCTGGTCGGTGGTGATCTGACCGGAGTCGGCGATCTGGCCACCGGACTCGGCGTAGAAGCTGGTCCGGTCCAGCACGACCTGGCCCGTGCTTCCTGGCTCCAGTTCCTGCTGACGCTGACCATCGCGCACCAAGGCGACCACGGATGCCTCGCACGAGAGGGTCTCGTACGCCTGCCAGTCGGTGCGACCAAGTGCCAACAACTGCGTCCAGACACCGACGTCGGCGTGACTGGACTTCTTGGACTTCGCGTCGGCCCGCGCACGATCGCGCTGTTCCTGCATCAGGAACCGGAAAGCCGGCTCATCGACGGCCACTCCCTGCTCAGCGGCCATCTCGAGAGTGAGATCGATCGGGAAGCCGTAGGTGTCGTGCAGCGCGAACGCCGACGCACCCGACAGCTGCGGCGAAGGCTCTTTCTTCGCCGTGCTGACTGCGGTGTCGAGAATCGTGGTGCCCGAGTCGAGAGTGCGCCGGAAAGCGTCCTCTTCCGCGTAGGCGATCTGACTGATCCGGCCGAAGTCGGTGTCCAGTTCGGGGTAACTGGCCTTCATCCGTTCCATGCTGACCGGCAGCAATTGCGGCAGTGCGTGATCGGAGTACCCCAGCAGCCGCATCGCCCGCACGGCCCGGCGCAGCATCCGGCGCAAGACGTAACCACGCCCCTCGTTGCCGGGGGTGACTCCGTCACCGATCAACATCAGCGAGGAGCGGACGTGGTCTGCCACAACGCGCAGGTGTACGTCGTCCGGGTGTGAACTGGTCGCCGCATGGCCGGACTTTGCGCCGTAGGTGCGACCGGTCAACTCCGCAGCACGTGCGAGAACCGGGTAGACCTCGTCGATCTCGTACAGGTTGTCCTTGCCCTGCAGCACCGACGCCATCCGCTCCAGGCCCATCCCGGTGTCGATGTTCTTACGGGGCAATGGCCCCAGCACGTCGAAGTCGGTCTTGCCGCGGAAAGCAGACAGTTCCTCCTGCATGAAGACCAGGTTCCAGATCTCCATGAACCGGTCTTCGTCCACAGCTGGGCCGCCGTCGGCGCCGTACTGCTCACCGCGGTCGTAGAAGATCTCAGAGCTGGGGCCGGCGGGGCCGGGGATGCCCATACTCCAGTAGTTGTCGTTGGCGTCCCGTCGCACAATGCGCTCGGTGGGGATCCCGATCCGGTCGCGCCACAGCTCGTACGCCTCCTCGTCGTCGGTGAACACCGTCGGCCACAGCCGTTCAGGGTCCAACCCGTAACCGCCGCTTGCTCGGCTACCGGTCAGCAAGCCCCAGGCGAGATCGATCGCGCCTTCTTTGAAGTAGTCACCGAAGGAGAAGTTGCCGTTCATCTGGAAGAACGTGCCGTGCCGGGAGGTCTTGCCGACCTCCTCGATGTCACCGGTGCGCACGCACTTCTGCACGCTGGTAGCGCGTTTCCAGGTCGGTTCGCGCTGTCCGAGGAAGTAAGGCACGAAAGGCACCATGCCTGCGTTGACGAACAGCAGGTTCGGGTCGTTGAAGATCAGTGATGCGCTGGGCACGACACTGTGACCGTTCTGCTCGAAGTAGGCGAGCCAACGGCGACGAATCTCAGCGGTTTCCATGAGGCTTCCTGGTGGTGGGCGATCGGACTCGCCCGCGAACTACGGCTTGGCCGACTTTACAACCGCCCACCGTACTGACCCGCACCCGTTACGGCGTGCGGGTCGGTACCTGCGGCCGCGTGGCTCAGACCGGGGTCGAACCGCCCGCCATCGGACGATGACTGGCCTGTGCAGACTTGGCCGGCTTGTCGAGGGAGATCGAGGGGAAAAAACAAGCGAGCTGATGATCGCGACCGTCGTCGGCCTGCTCCAACTCCGGCACTTCGGTGGCGCAGATGTCCTGTGCCTTCCAGCAACGAGTTCGGAACACGCACCCTGATGGTGGGTACTGCGGGCTGGGCAGGTCGCCAGTGAGCAAAATCCGCTCGCGCTCATGTGACCGGGCCGGGTCCGGAATAGGCACGGCTGACAGCAGCGCCTGCGTGTATGGGTGCTGCGGCATTTCGTAGAGCGTGTCGCGGTCGGCTACCTCCATCACCTTGCCGAGGTACATCACCACGACCCGGTCGGAGATGTGCCGCACCACGGACAGGTCGTGCGCGACGAAGATGTAGGACAGGTCGAGCTCGTCCTGGATCTCCTCCAGCAGGTTGACCACCTGGGCCTGGATCGAGACGTCCAACGCCGACACCGGCTCGTCACACACGATCAGCTGCGGCTTCAGCGCAATCGCCCGAGCTACCCCGATCCGTTGGCGCTGACCGCCGGAGAACTCGTGCGGATAGAGGTTGTAGTGCTCCGGGTTGAGACCCACACGGGCCATCAGGTCCTGTACTGCCTTTTTCACGCCCTCGTCAGGCGTGATCTTTTGAATCTCGTAGGGCGCGGCGATGATGCTGCCGACCGTGTGACGCGGGTTCAGAGATCTGTAAGGATCCTGGAAGACCATTTGCATCTGCCGGCGCAACTTGCGCAGATGCGAACCCTTGGCGTCGGTGATGTCCTCGCCGTCGAACTCGATGCTGCCGCCCGTCGGCTCCAGGAGTTTTAGCATGGTCCGTCCCGCGGTGGATTTGCCGCAGCCCGACTCCCCCACCAGCCCGACAGTTTCCCCGCGCCGCACCGTGATGTCCAGACCGTCGACCGCCCGGACCGGCGCATCCGGACGCTTGATAAGACCCGCCTTCTTCTGCGGAAAGTACTTCTGCAGGCCTTTGACCACCAAAAGGTCTTCTTTGACCTTCACCGCTGTAGTGCCGGCCGC
>JBBPZD010000085.1:0-16883 GCA_038199265.1 Actinomycetales bacterium
GAAGGTCGGCCAGCCGAAGTGGAACGGACTCGGTACCTGGAAGACCGCGGCGTCGGAGATCTTGGAGAAGTTCGTCAGACCGACCGGGATAGCGACGATCGTGCCCAGGACAAGGCCCAGCCGAATCGCGATACGACTGAAGAACTCAGGCAAGAATCGGTAGACGAGCACGATCAGGACGATCGTGATCCCAGCCAGGGCGATGTTCTTCGGTGCGCCGAACGTAGGCGAACCAGCGCCACCGCCGCCCCATTTGATCGCAACCGGCATCAGCGAGATGCCGATGACCGTGATGACTGTGCCAGTCACGACCTCGGGGAAGAAATGCAGCAGCCTGGTGAAGACCGGGGCAATGAGGAAGGCGATGATGGCCGCGATGATCATCGCGCCGAACACTGCGTTCAGCCCATCCACGCCGCCCTTCTTCTCAGCGCCGATGGCGAGAATCGTCGAGACCGCGGCGAATGAGGTGCCCTGCACGATCGGCTGGCGAGCACCGATCTTCCAGACTCCGATCGTCTGCAGGAGGGTGGACACGCCGGAGATGAACAGGCCAGCTGAGACCAGGTAGGTGATCTGGACACCGGTGAGCTTGAAAGCAGTGCCGACGATCAGCGGAACCGCGACGACGCCGGCGTACATGCTGAGCACGTGCTGCAGGCCGTAGACGAACATCTGCGGGGCGGGCAGGATTTCATCGACCGGGTGCGTCTTAGGGGGAGCGTTCGGGGGCGATTCGACGGACATCGACTCTCTCATTTCAGGCAGTGAAGCAGTAATAGGGCGGGTGCTATCGAAAATGGGCTTGCGTGATAAATGGGAACCTGTCCCGACGACCGGGCCACCTCGCTCTTCAGCGGAAGCGGACCGATCCGGTCGCCGGACTGTCAGAGGCTCAGAGGAACTGGCGGCTCAGGCGAGCGTGCCGGTTCACATCCTTGTACAGCAGGTATCGGAACTTACCCGGACCGCCGGCGTAGCAGGCCTGCGGGCAGAACGCGCGCAACCACATGAAGTCGCCTTCTTCGACCTCGACCCAGTCTTCGTTCAACCGGTAGACGGCCTTGCCCTCGAGCACGTACAGGCCGTGCTCCATGACGTGGGTCTCGGCGAACGGAATGACCGCGCCGGGCTCGAACGTCACGATGTTGACGTGCATGTCGTGACGCAGGTCGGTCGGGTCCGCGAAGCGGGAGGTGACCCACTTGCCTTCGGTGTGCTGCATCGGAATGGGCTCGACGTCGGCCTCGTTGGTCACGAATGCCGGCGGTAGTTCCAGGCCTTCAACGACCTCGAACGTTTTTCGGATCCAGTGGAAACGGGTCGCGCCCTCTGCGTTGTTGCGCAGCGTCCAGGTGGTGCCGGGCGGTAGGAAGGCGTAGCCGCCCTCGGCCAGCTCGTGTGTTTCACCGTCGACGGTCAGGGTGAAACCGCCCTCCACGACGAACAGGACACCTTCAGCGTGCGGGTCGAGCTCGGGCTTCTCGCTGCCGCCGCCGGGCTGAACCTCGACGATGTACTGCGAGAAGGTCTCGGCGAAACCGGACAGCGGACGAGCGAGCACCCACATGCGCATGTCGTCCCAGAACGGTAGGAAGCTGGTGACGATGTCGGTCATCACCCCGCGCGGGATGACCGCGTAAGCCTCTTTGAACATAGACCGGTCGGTGGTCAAGTCGGTCTGCTTGGGCAGTCCGCCTTTGGGGGCGTAGTAGCTGGTAGTCACGAGATGCCTTTCGGAAGGGGAGAGATCTGCGCCAGATCGTTGCGGTGAAGCACGGGTAGGTGGCGCACCTTCGAGTGCTTCAATCGGTGATGATTGACGAGCTCGATTCCGTATTGTGAACGGTAACTTCCGCATGGCGGAAGATCAAGATATATCTGCGTGACCAGCAGATATATCCGTCCGAAAAGCCTCTTCAGTGCTGGGGGAGTAGGGACGCGGCAGCAGAATCGAGCCACCAGATCGTTCTCTCGCCCCCTCGGGCGCCGCTGGCCGGATAGTCCCACCGATCGGCATCAGGACTGCAAGCGTGCGCCACGGCAGCGGCCTTCTCTTCACCGGAGACCAGCAGCCACACCTGTCGCGCAGCGCCGATCGCGGTGTAGCTGAGGCTTATCCGAACGGGTGGAGGTTTGGGGGAGTCGCGCACCGCGATCACGCTGGCATCGACGACGCGCTGTGCCGGGTGGTGAGGGAACAAGGAGGCCACGTGGGCATCGGGGCCCACGCCCAACATCAGTACGTCGAACGCCGGCAACGTTTCTCCGTCGGTCGCGTAGCGGGCCAACTCTGCTGCGTACGCGTCGGCGGCGCCGTCCGCGTCGTCGCCGGACGGGCCGTTGCTAGGGGCCATGATGTGCACATTCTCCGCGGGCACCGCGACATGATCGAGCAATGCTCCTCGAGCCTGGGTGTCGTTGCGCTCATCATCGCCCAGCTCGACGAAACGCTCGTCGCCCCACCAGAAATGCACGGTCGACCAGTTCACCCTGTCGAACTGCGTGGATGCGATGTTCTTCAGCGCCACGAGCGCACCCCCACCCATTGATCCGCCGGTCAGGACGAGATGAGCGATCCCGCGGGCCTGCTGCGCGGCTGAGATCTCGACAACGAGGCGCTCGGCGATCGCTTCGTTGAGGTCGGATTTGGTGGCGCGGATGATGAACTGCGGGTCGGTCATGTCGGGATTTCCTTCGTATCTACTGAGTTCGTGGTGGCGCTGCTACGGGCGGCGCCGATGACGAGCGGTAGTCCGTCGACAAGGGCTTCGCGATAGATCGAATCGGCGTCGAGCCGGCCCAACTCCGCAGCCAGGCATTCCGTGGTGTCGAAGCGATGCAGGCTGACCATCTGAGCAGGGCGCCCGGGCATCGTCAGCTCAGCGGTGCGTTCGGCAACTCGGGAAATGGTCAGGGGGCCACCACTGCGTTCCAACCGCACACTGTCGATGCCTGCTCCCTGTGCACTGGTCGTGCGGCGAACCGGGCATCGCAGCCGCGCCGCGAGCCAGCCGGCCAAGAGGTCTGTGCTTGCAGAATCGTAGGCCCCGCAAACGACCGCCGAGTCGACGGCCTCGAAGGGCGGCTGATCCAGAGCGGTGGCGAGCAGGCCACGCCACCGGGTGGTTCGGGCCCAGGCCATGTCGGTGTCACCGGGGGAGTAGTGCTGCTGACGTGCCAGCAGGGCACGCGGCGGGTCAGCCGTCTGCGATACGTCGGTGATGCGACGGGTTGCCATCGATCCGATGGGGGAGGCGGCGACATCGGGGTCGCAGTCGTTCGGCCACCAGGCCACCACCGGCGAGTCGGCGAGCATGAGCGGAGTAGCGACGCTCTCGGCGTGGTCGGCCAGCTCGCCGTACAACCTGCAGAGCACGATCTCGCTGGCTCCGGCGTCACCACCGACTCTGATTTCGGCGTCCATCCCGGTGCTGGCACGGTCACGCACCCGGACGAGCATGATGATCCGACTCGGATGCTGCCGACTCGCGTCGCCCGCAGCGAGTAGCGCGGCCTCGGCGCTGTCCTCGTCAGCAACGACGAGCAGCGTCATCACCCTGCCGAGGGCTATCGCGCCGACATCGCCGCGTAGCTTGACCAACCGTTTGCTGACCTCACGGGTGTCCGTGGACTTCAGAGTGATGATCACGGCATCCGCCATTCCCGGCCGTCGCGGCGCAGCAGGTCAGCAGCATCGGATGGGCCCCAGGTACCTGCCGGGTAGGACTGCGGTCGGCCTTTCCCGGCCCAGAATCGCTCGATCGGGTCCAGGATCCGCCAAGACGCCTCGACTTCGGCGTGCCGTGGGAAGAGGGGCGGTTCGCCGAGCAGTACGTCGAGGATCAGTCGCTCGTACGCCTCGGGGCTGGCCTGCGTGAAGGCATTGCCATAGCCGAAGTCCATCGTGACATCGCGGACCTCCATCGCACCTGCGCCCGGAACCTTGGAGCCGAAGCGGATGGTGATTCCCTCGTCGGGCTGCACCCGGATCACGATCGCGTTCTCACCGAGGTCAGTGGTGGCAGTGTCGGAGAAGGGGAGCCGGGGTGCACGCTTGAAGACGACGGCTACCTCCGTGACCCGTTTGCCCAAGCGCTTCCCGGTGCGTAAATAGAACGGGACGCCTGCCCAGCGGCGCGAATCGACCAGCAGTTTCACAGCCGCGTAGGTCTCCGTTTCGGAGGCAGGATCGATGCCGTCCTCCTGCAGGAACCCGGTGACCTTCTCACTGCCCTGCCACCCTTCGGTGTACTGACCCCGAGCTGTGGCATGCGAGAGATCAGCCGGGCTGTGCACTGCGGCGAGAATCTTCTCTTTCTCGGCTCGAAGGGCATCGGCGTCAAAGGAGTTCGGCTCTTCCATCGTGGTCAGGGCGAGCAACTGCAGCAGGTGATTCTGGATCACGTCCCGTGCAGCGCCGATACCGTCGTAGTACCCGGCTCGACCGGATATACCGATGTCCTCGGCCATCGTGATCTGGACGTGATCGACGTAGTTCGCGTTCCATATCGGCTCGAACATCCCGTTCGCGAAACGCAAGGCCAGGATGTTCTGCACCGTCTCCTTCCCGAGATAGTGGTCGATCCGGAAAACCGATTCGGCAGGAAAGACGCTCTCGACGATGTCGTTCAGGGCACGAGCACTGGTGAGGTCGTGTCCGAAGGGCTTTTCAATGATGACCCGCCGCCAGCTGTGCGTGCTGTACGGGCCGGCCGCGGTCAGCCCGCTGCGCTGCAGCTGCTGGCAGACGTCACCGAACGCTGCCGGGGGAATGGACAGGTAGAACGCGTGATTGCCGTCGGTTCCACGCTCGTGGTCCACTCGCGCCAGTTCTGCCGCGAGTCGGTCGAAGCCGGAATCATCGTCGAAACTGCCGGACACGAACTGGAGACCGGCCGCCAGTACCTGCCACGACTCGTCGTTGAACGGTGTACGGGCCCCGGCCTTCACAGCCGCCAGGACGACCTCGGTGAACTGCTCCGGGCTCCAGTCGCGGCGGGCAAACCCGATCAGGGTGAAGTTCGGCGGCAGCAGACCCCGGTTGGTGAGGTCGTAGATCGCCGGCAACAACTTCTTCTGTGCGAGATCCCCGGTGATGCCGAACATCACCATGCTGCACGGCCCGGCGATCAGCGGTAAACGCCGATCGCCCGAGCCGCGCAGCGGGTTGATCCCGCGTTCTACGCGGGCGGGGGTCACTCCTTGGCGCTGCCGGTGTTGCTCTGCGTCGCCTGGGAGATGGCCTGAGTCAGCTCGGCGAGACCGGTGTCGTGATCAGTCAGGTGCAACTGCAGCACGGGTCGACCGTGATCGGCCAGCACCTTCGCGTCACCGCCGGACTGGGAGGTGATGAACTCACCGAAGGTGAACTCCCGACCGGGCACCGCCAGGTCTTCGCGCGGCTGTGTGGTCACCTGGAGGTACACCCCGATCGAGGGTCCACCCTTGTGGTACTGGCCCGTCGAGTGCAGGAACCGCGGTGCCCATCCGAAGGTGACCGGGCGCTGCAGCTTCTTGGCGAAGGCCACCCTGACGTCGGCCAGAGACTGATCTGCAACGCGGTCCAGGTACGCCATGACAGCCAGGTACCCGTCCGCAGGCAGGGCAGCCAGCAGTGCCTCGATGGCGGCGGTGACGCTGTCTGCATCGCCCATCCAGTCGCCGCCGAGTGCCCGGACCTCGATAGAGCCATCGGTGAACGCAGGCTCGTCACCGTCACCGGTGCCGGCGTCGAGCAACTCCCGAGACGCGGCTTTAGCGCTTTCGACATCGGGCTGGTCGAACGGGTTGATACCGAGCAGCCGGCCGGCCACAGCCGTCGCCGCTTCCCAGAGCAACATCGACGCGCCGAGCGAACCGCCGACAGCCAGTGCGGCCGGGCCGCCCGGGATGTGTTCGCTGTCGGCGCTGATCAGTTCGGCGTACAGCTCGTCGTCGGTCTGGTCGGTCGGCGCTGAACTGCCGACGACGACCGGGAGGATCCCTTTCCCGTTCTTGCCCGTGCTCTCAGCGATGAGCTGTTCGGCCCAGTCGCCGAAACCCTTGTTCTGCGTTCCGGCATCGATCAGGACCAGCTTGTCGCGCAGCGGGGAGGTACCTCCCATTGCCGCGCCCAGGCGCAGTACCGGGTTGTCTTCGTCGTCGGACGCGAAAGTGTCGGAGACGCTTTCTGCTTCGTCGAGCAGTGCGCCGACGTCTGCGCCTGCCAGGCCGCTGGGCACGAGACCGAATGCGGTGAGCGCCGAATAACGACCGCCCACGTCGGGGTCGGCATTGATAACGGTGTAACCGGCGCCCCGTGCGTCCTTGTCCAGCGGGCTACCGGGGTCGGTCACGATCACGATGCGCCCCGTGGGATCGATACCTGCGTCGCCGAAGGCCTGCTCGAACGCACGACGCTGCGAGTCGGTCTCGACGGTGGAACCGGATTTGGACGAGACGACCACTACGGTCTGTTCGAGTCGATCCTGCAACGCGGCGCGCACCATGTCCGGCTGGGAGGAGTCCAGCACGGTCAACGGAACGCCTGCTGTCTCGCAGATGACCTCGGGTGCCAACGACGAACCGCCCATTCCACAAAGGACGACGCGGGTCAGGCCTTGTTCCTGGAACGTGCTGCGCAGGGCTTCGATCTGGCCGACCAACGGTCGCGAGGCCTTCGGTAGATCAACCCAGGACAGCCGCTTGGCGGACTCTTCCTCCGCTTCGGTACCCCACAGCGTCTTGTCCTGCGCGAAGAGTCTGCTCGCTACCCTGTCGGCGATGAGGGCAGGAACATGGGCGCTGACGGCATCGGCGGCGGCTCCTACCGCGAGGACCTTCACACGGGGGCCGGTCACTTCTGGCCAGCCTTGTCCAACTCGCCCTGCACCGACTCCAACAGTTCTGCCCACGACTTCTCGAACTTGTCGACGCCTTCGTCCTCCAGCACCTTGACGACGTCGGTGTAGCTCACGCCGAGGCCGTCGAGGGCATCGAGCACCGACTTCGCTTCGTCGTAACTACCGGTGACCTGGTCGCCTTCGATCTCACCGTGGTCGGCGACCGCGTCCATCGTCTTGCCCGGCATCGTGTTCACCGTTTCCCGGACTGCGAGGTCCACCACGTACATCGTGTCCCGGTAGGCCGGGTCTTTGACGCCCGTCGAGGCCCACAGCGGACGCTGCACGTGAGCGCCGTCATCTTTGAGGCTCTCCCAGCGGGAGGTGGAGAACACCTCTTCGAAAGCCTGGTAGGCCAGACGTGCATTCGCTACGCCCGCCTTGCCCTTCAGTCCGGCTGCTTCATCGGACCCGATTGCGTCGAGACGGCCGTCGATCTCGGAGTCGACGCGGGATACGAAGAAGGAGGCGACCGAACGGATCTTGGACAGGTCGTGGCCGTTCTCCTTGGCCTGCTCCAACCCAGCGAGGTAGGCGTTCATCACCCCGCGGTAGCGCTCGAGCGAGAAGATCAACGTCACGTTCACGCTGATGCCAGCGGCGGTCGCAGTGGTGATCGAGGGCAGGCCCTCGACGGTGGCGGGAATCTTGATCATCACGTTCTCGCGGTCGACGCTGTCCCAGAGCTTGGTTGCCATGGCGGACGTCGACTCGGTGTCGTGTGCCATCCGCGGGTCCACCTCGATGGACACTCGGCCGTCCTGGCCATCCGTGGCGTCGTACACCGGCTTCATCACGTCGCAGGCATCGCGCACGTCGGTCGTGGTGATCTCGAAGGTCGCATCGTCGACCGAGGCGCCGTTGCTCGCGAGCTGCACGATCTGCTCGTTGTAGTCGGTTCCCTTGGACAAAGCAGTGGCGAAGATCGTCGGATTGCTGGTCTGCCCGACCACGCACTTCTCGTCGATCAGGCGCTGCAGCTCACCGGAGTGGATGAGGCCGCGGGACAGGTCGTCCAGCCAGATCGAAACACCTACGTCGGAAAGGGCCTGGAGTCGTTCGTTGCTAGCCATTGAAAATCCTCCTGTGTTGATCAGGTTGGTCAGAGTGAGTTGATGGACTGCACTGCAGCCTTGACGACGTTCTCGCTGGTGAAGCCAAACTTCTCCAGCAGGAAAGCGCCGTCCGCGCTCGCGCCGTAGTGGTCGATACCGATCGCCACGCCGGCATCGCCGATAACGTCGTGCCACCCGAAGGTGGTGCCGGCTTCGATCGATACCCGCGCCTTCACGCTCGGCGGCAGAACCTCGTTGCGGTAGGCCTTGTCCTGCTGGAAGAACCATTCCCGGCAGGGTAGTGACACCACACGGGCATCGATGCCCTTCTCTTTGAGGGCAGTACGCGCCTCTACTGCAACGCTGACTTCGGACCCGGTCGCGATGAGCACGACGTCAGGGGTTTCCTTCTCCGAATCGGCGAGGACGTAACCCCCACGGTCTACCCCGTCCGCCGACGCATACTCGCTGCGGTCGAGGGTGGGCAGAGCCTGGCGGGACAGAATCAAGGCAGCGGCTCCGCGACGGGACAAAATCGCCTTCCAGGCCATTGCGGTCTCGTTCGCATCACACGGACGGACGACGTCCAGATCGGGAATCGCTCTCAGCGACGCGATCTGCTCGATCGGCTGGTGAGTCGGGCCGTCTTCGCCGAGGCCGACGGAGTCGTGGGTCCACACGAAGGTCACCGGAATGTTCTGCAACGCGGCCAAGCGAACGGCAGGGCGCATGTAATCCGAGAAGGTGAGGAAGGTACCGCCGTACGGGCGGGTCAGTCCCTCCAGAGCAATGCCGTTCAGCGCCATTCCCATCGCGTTCTCGCGGATACCGAAGTGCAGGGTGCGGCCATAAGGGCCGCCCTTCCACTCCTCGGTCTGCCGGCTCTTCGGAATGAAGCTGGGCTCACCGTCCATCGTGGTGTTGTTGGACCCGGCCAGGTCGGCTGAGCCACCCCACAACTCCGGCATGAGGTCGGCCAGAGCGGTCAACACCTTGCCAGACGCGGCCCGCGAGGCGATGCCCTTGGCATCGGCCTGGAAGGTGGGGAACGCATCGTCGAACCCCTCCGGAAGCGCGTTCGCCATCAGCCGGTCCAACAAGGTGGCACGGTCGGCGTTCGCCTCGCGCCAGTTGTCGAACCCCTTCTGCCACTCTGCATGTGCGGCTGCCCCGCGGTCGGCCACCTTACGAACGTGGGAGATGACAGCGTCGGAAACCTCGAAGGCCTGTTCGGGGTCGAATCCCAGCAGCTGCTTGGTGGCTTTGATCTCCTGCTCACCGAGCGCTGAGCCGTGTGCCCCACCGGTGCCCTTTTTGTTCGGGGCCGGCCATGCCAGGACGGTCTTGACGACGATGAACGATGGTTTGTCGGTAACAGCCTTGGCTGTCTCGATGGCTTCCAGGAGAGCGTCGATGTCCTCGACGTACTCACCTTCGCCCTTGGCCGTGGCCCCGATACGCCAGTTCACCGTCTGTACATGCCACCCGTACGCCACGTAGCGAGCTGCGACGTCTTCATTGAAGGAGACGTCGGTGTCGTCCTCGATCGAGATCTGGTTCTGGTCGTAGAAGGCGATCAGGTTGCCCAGCTCCTGGGTGCCGGCCAGCGACGCGGACTCGCCGGAGACACCTTCCATCATGTCGCCGTCCGAGGCGACGGCCCAGATGCGGTGATCAAAGGGGCTGGTGCCGGGAGCGGCGTCGGGGTCGAAGAGGCCGCGCTGGCGGCGTTGCGCCATAGCCATGCCGACGGCGGACGCGATCCCGGACCCGAGGGGGCCGGTGGTGATGTCGACACCGTCGGTGTGGTGGTACTCGGGGTGACCGGGGGTCTTGGAACCCCAGGTGCGCAGGGCCTTCAGGTCCTCGACCTCCAGGCCGTAGCCGGAGAAGTAGAGCTGGATGTACTGGGTGAGGCTGGAATGCCCGCAGGAGAGTACGAAGCGGTCGCGACCGATCCACTCGGGATCGGTCGGGTCGATCCGCATGACCTGCTGGTAGAGGAGATAGGCCAGCGGGGCGAGACTCATCGCCGTTCCGGGGTGACCGTTGCCCTTGTTCTGCACGGCATCGGCAGCGAGCAGGCGCGCGGTGTCCACAGCGCGTACGTCTACGTCGCTCCAGCCGGCCGAATCAGCCTTGGGCAGGGGCAGGCTCGGGTCGCGGCGGGTGTCCTGGCTCACGTAAAAGCATCTCCTTGTGTGGTGCGGATCTGGTGGTGGTGCCTGTGGATGTCTCGCATGCTGCAGAGGCATGACGTCGAATCGGTGGATTCGAGCTTTCCTGGCGAGCCTAGACCGAGGCGGCACAGGCTCGCATCTGCCGCGCAGAGCTTCTCCATATGTGTCAACGTCGGAAAGTGTTGATTTATGTCTGAATTGTTCACCCGGGCGGGGCACCGCCCTCCGATCGGGCCCCGCAGGCTCACCCCCATGCCCCGGTTGCAGGCCAGGTAGGGCGTACTACCATTGGATCAGAGCATTCACGCGACTTCCAGGCCCTGCTTTCGTGGCTTCGATCGTTGTGGAATGCGCAACCCAATGTCTCCCCGAATACAAAGGACACCGTGACCGCCACCTCGCCGCACTCCGCGACGCAGCGCACACGGCACTCTGACGCGAAGAGCCTCGCAGGAGGATCACCCGCTGCCAAGGCCGATGGGAGCGTGCCACCGCAGCACCCGGTGCGCTCTTCCTCCAGCCGCGAGGTCATCACCGGATACGTGTCGATGACCAAGCCGCGCATCATCGAGTTGCTGCTGGTCACCACGCTGCCGGTGATGTTCCTGGCAGACCGCGGTGTTCCGAACGTCTGGCTGATTCTCGCGACGCTCGTTGGTGGGAGCCTGTCCGCTGGATCGGCGAACGCCTTCAACTGTGTGTTGGACCGCGACATCGATCGATTGATGCACCGCACCGAAGGCCGTCCCATGGCAACAGGCGCGATCAGCCCTCGCAACGGATACCTCTTCTCCATCGTGCTGGGCGTCGCCTCGGTGCTCTGGCTCGGGCTGCTGGTCAACTGGCTTTCTGCCGCCTTGTCGATCGGTGCGATCGTCCTGTACGTGGTCTTCTATACGCTGCTGTTGAAGCGTCGGACCTCGCAGAACATCGTGTGGGGAGGAGTAGCGGGATGCATGCCTGCTCTCATCGGTTGGTCTGCGGTGACGAACTCCCTCGCGTGGCCGGCCCTCGTACTCTTCATGGTCGTTTTCTTCTGGACCCCGCCGCACTACTGGCCGTTGTCGATGCGATACAAGGAGGACTACGCCAGCGCCGGCGTCCCGATGCTTCCGGTCGTAGCCCAAGACACTGCGGTAGCGAAGCAGGTCGTCCTCTACGCCTGGGCCACTATTGCAACATCGCTGGTGTTGATTCCGATCGCGGACATGGGCATCATCTACACCGTGCTGGCGGTGGTGGCAGGCGCGTTGTTCCTTTTCGAGGCTCACCGTCTGCAACGTCTTGCTAAGCAGGGAGCTCCGTACGACGTACTTCGTCCGATGCGGCTGTTCCACTACTCGATCAGCTACCTGACACTCGTATTCCTGGGCGTCGCTCTCGACCCGCTACTACATTTCGCCTGGTAGGTCGCGCCGCTCAACCAACAACCGCCAGTCAAAATCGACCGGCGGTTGTTGGCGTCGTTCGGGGGTCCTTGCATATCTTCGCCCAGCCACTCAAACCCCTGGATGCGGAGCAGGGGAGTCCTACGCGTCTGTGTACGCGTTGACGTCGGTGCTGATCAACGGAGCACTGTGAGCGGGTGGCCTCATGCTGAGCAGTCCCCACGTGACGGCTACCACCAGCAGGCATGCCATGAACATGTGAATCAGAACGAGGGCTCCTGGTACACCGAGGAAGTACTGCGTGTACCCCACCACGCCCTGCGCGACGGTGACGATCAAGACCAGTCTCCAGGTACGGAAGGCTGTCGGAGCGTGCAACAGGGCAGTGGCGACAACCATGGCTATCACCAGCCCGCTGAACAGCATCACCAGGTCGGCATGCAGCCAGGCGGCGGCACGTGGACTGAAACTGAACCGTGCGGGGTCGGCGGCGTCGCCTGAATGCGGACCGGCTCCGGTGACAGCCGTCCCGAGCACCAGGATGACGGCAGCTATCACCGCCGTCCCTATTCCGAGCAGCCGGACCTCGCGGCGAATCGGCACCAGCTTGTGGTCGCGCACCTGCCACACCAACCAGGACGAGGTCGCTACCAACACCATCGAGATCAGGAAATGCGATGCCACGATATAGGGGTTCAGCGCCATCAGGACCGAGATACCGCCCACGATGGCCTGCAACAGGATCCCGGCCAGGATGCCGAGAGCCGGAGGTAGCAACGAACGCCGGTCGGACGCCCGTCGGTGCCCGATGATCGCAAGGATGAGGAGAACAGCGACGATGCTGACCACGGAGGTGAGCATTCGGTTACCGAACTCGACGTACTTGTGCCATGCCTGTGCCTGCTGGCTGGTGGGCACGATCGAGCCGTTCACGCATTCGGGCCATTTGGGACACCCAAGTCCGCTACCGGAGAGTCGGACCAGTCCGCCCGTCACGACGATGCCGACCTCGACGGCGAGATTGGTCCATGCAAGCGGCACCAGCCAGCGGGCCAGAACGTCAGTCAGTCGCACCCACGGGCGCGCCAACGGTAGTCGGGTTTTCGGTGACGAGCCCATCAGTCGCTCCATTTGAAGAATCTGGCAACCAGTAAAGAACCGATTGCACCCCATCCGACCAGCACCAGCACTGGCACCAACAGACGTGTGTCGTGCCCGGTCAGTGCTGCGCGCAGACCGTCTCCGAGGGCGCCGGACGGCAGGTAGCGGACGACGGAGCCAAGCGCCTTCGGCAATTGGTCGGTAGGGATGAGCAGGCCCCCGAAGGCGGCGAACAGCACCCAGATCAGGTTGGCCAGGGCGAGAGTCGCCTCGGCGCGCAGGACCCCGGCGAGCGCAAGGGCCAACGACACCCATACCCAGGTGCCCAGCAGTAGGAATACGAAAGCGGCCGCGACTCCGGACAGTTCAGGCTGCCACCCGAACGTGAATCCGATCAGGGCCAGCACCACCGTCTGTGCTGCAACGACGACAAGAACAGCGACAGCCTTACCGGCGAGCAGCCCGCTGCGACCCAGAGGAGTCGTGCCCAGGAGTCGAAGTACTCCGTAGCGGCGATCGAAGCCAGTCGAGATCGCCTGACCGGTGAACGCTGTCGACACGACCGCGAGCGCTAGGACCCCAGGCACCGCAAGGTCTATCCGTCGCCCGGCACCCAGACTCGGGGTGCTGGAAACTGCGAGCCCGATCAGCGCGAGAGCGGGCAACACGAGAGAGACGATGAGTTGTTCGCCGTTGGTCAGGAGGGTGCGCACCTCGAAGCGGGCCTGCGCGCGGATGCGTACCGCTGGAGCTGTAGCGCTACTCATGCGGTCTTGGCCGTCCGAGTGAGGGCGAAATAGGCAGACTCAAGCGTGCCGACGGCAGTCGATTCTGGGGTGCTGGCGGCGCTACGAATCGAGGAAACGGTGCCGTCAGCAACCACCTTCCCTGCGGCAACGACGACGATTCGATCGGAGAGGCGTTCGGCCTCTTCGAAAGAGTGGGTGGTCACGACCACTGCGCATCCGCGGTCGCGTGCGGCGTCCAGGAGGTCCCACACGTCCAACCGGCTGTGCGGGTCCAGCCCGGCACTGGGCTCATCCAGGAAGACGACCTCGGGACGGCCCACCAGAGCAGCTGCCAGCGCAAGCCGTTGACGTTGACCCCCAGAAAGGCGGCGGGTGGAGGTTCGGCCGAACTCGGCGATGCCGAGGGTTTCGATGAGTTCGTCGCGATCATTTTCGGTGTAGAACGACGCCAGATGGTTCATCAACCGCAGCGGGCGGGCGCTGCCCGGCAATCCGCCGTCCTGCAGCATCACCCCAACTCGGGCCCGGTGATCGGGGGACGCGTGCCAGGGATCGGCCCCCAGGACGCGAACGCAGCCGTGTTGTGGTGCGCGTAGGCCTTCGGCCATTTCGATGACGGTCGTCTTACCAGCACCGTTAGGACCCAGGACGCAGGTGATGTTGCCTGCTGCGGCGTCCCAGGTCATACCGTCGAGTGCGCTGCGATTGCCATAATGGTGTGAGACATCCCGGATCTGCACACACGGATCGGATGTCACGACTACTGAGTTTAGGTGACTGAGCTAGGCCACCTACGGTCGGCATGGGCGCATCTGAAACAGGCGTGCCTGGTTCATTTCTTATCGATGCGAAAGCGCTGGGCGTCCGATGGTCAAACGAGTAATCAGCACCGTGGCCGGTTCTGCACTGTTCTTGGGCGCCGGCTTGGCGGCGGTGCCTGGAACGAGCGCCGCCGCGGCGCGCAGTGCTGGGCCGACTGTTGCCGCGCAGGCGCCACGCTGCACCGCACTGACCGTGCTGCGCGCGATGACCTTGCAGCAGCGCGTCGGCCAAATTTTCATGGTCGGGACGCCAGCTACCTCCGCCAGCCCGACGGTGCTTGATCAGATCTCGCGGTACCACGTGGGTAACGTCTTTCTCGGTGGGCGAAGTTCGGGAGGCACCGCCGATCCGTCGAGAACGACCTCCGCGCTCCGATCCCGGGTCGGACCCTCCAGTACCGCGAAAGCTGCGTTGTTCATTGCCACCGATCAGGAGGGCGGGTACGTCCAGGTTCTGCAGGGGAACGGGTTCAGCCGGATCCCGACGGCGTTGACCCAGGGCAGTTGGGCGCCCTCCACCATCGAACATGACGCCACGACCTGGGCCCGTCAACTGGCAGCGGTCGGCATCAATTTGAATCTCGCACCCGTGGCCGGAACGGTGCCTAGTGCCGCGGTGGCCCGGCGTAACCCGCCGATCGGCGCGTTCGATCGCGAATACGGATACACCTCGTACAAGACCGCGGCGGGCAGTGCCGCCTTCGTCCGTGGGATGACAGCGGGGGGAGTGGGTTCGACCACCAAGCATTTTCCCGGGTTGGGCGTGGTTTCGGGTAACACCGACACCACTGCCGGGGTGCATGACCGTACGACCGCCGCCACCAGTGCCTATTTGAACCCGTTCCGCGCTGACATTCGCGACGGTGCCACGGCGGTCATGATGTCCTCGGCCATCTACGACAAGATCGATGCGAGCACCCTCGCGGTGTTTTCCACCAAGGTTGTGGGCCTGGTGCGGAATGCCGGATTCACCGGTCCGATCATGACCGACGATGTCGGTAATGCAGTGCAGCCCGGTCGGTGGCCAGCTGCAAATCGCGTGTTGAACTCGCTGTACGCCGGTGTCGATCTGATTCTGACAGTGAATCCGTCCGTGCTGCCCGCCATGTACGACGCTGTTCTTGGACGCGCTCGCAGTGACATCTGGTGGCTGAAGAGAGTGAACAACGCTGCCTATGTCGTACTACTGGCGAAAGAACGACGCGGAATGCTGACGGCCAGCTGCAGCACGTGAGGCGCAATGCTGGGTTAGGACAGCCTGGCTATGAGACGCACAGGTAATTAGGTCACACTGGTGTGGTGATTATGGCTGCGGATCCAGATGAGCGCTTCGGCGCGAAGCCTGCGCGCAGCTCCGCGGCCGTGCGGGGCGCGCCCACGCGTTCCTCAGACCAGTCACGGACCCGCGACCGGGTCCTGGAGGAAATTTCCGAGAATGGACCGCTGAGTGCTGCCGATCTCGGGGTCAGCCTTGGCCTGACGCCGGCGGCAGTCCGACGTCACCTCGACGGTCTTGCCGAACACGGACTGGTCGAAGAAGCTGCAGTTGCGGTGCAGGGCAGTCGTGGTCGAGGTCGTCCGGCCCGCGCGTACGTGCTGTCCAGCGAGGGGCACACCCATCTTCAAGGGTCCTACGACGACCTCGCGGTATCGGCGATGGATTTCCTGACGCGGACCGCTGGTTCGGGCGCCGTCCGGGCCTTTGCGGCGGAGCGTGCCGGCAGGCTCGCCCTGGCTGCACGTCCTGCAGTCGAGGCGGCCGGCCCAGATCCTGAAGCACGCGTCGAGGCGCTAGCGGGAGCGTTGACCGAACAAGGCTATGCGGCGAGCACCCGTCCGCTCGGAGATGGAACATCTCGCGCGGGTATGCAGTTGTGCCAAGGGCACTGCCCCGTACAGCACGTAGCCACCAGGTACCCCGAGTTCTGCGAGACCGAAGCGCAAGCTTTCTCCGACCTGCTCGGAGTTCACGTACAGCGCCTGGCCTCCCTGGCACACGGCGAACATGTCTGCACCACCTTCGTTCCCACCAGTACTTCGCTACCCGCCACGGGCAGCGACACCAGTACCACTACCCGCAGCACCAGCGAGAGGAACTGACGATGAGCACCATCGAAGAACTGAACCCGGGCCTGGCCGACATCGGTCGCTACGCGTTCGGCTGGTCCGACAGCGATACCGCCGGCGCGACAGCCAAGAGGGGTCTGTCCACGCAGGTCGTGGAGGACATCTCCGCACGGAAGTCCGAGCCGGAGTGGATGCTCAAGCTGCGGCTGAAGGCGCTGCGACTGTTCGACAAGAAGCCCATGCCGACCTGGGGTAGCGACCTGACCGGTATCGACTTCCAGAACATCAAGTACTTCGTGAAGTCCACCGAGAAGCAAGCCACGAGCTGGGACGAACTGCCCGAGGACATTCGCAACACCTACGACCGCCTGGGCATCCCCGAGGCCGAGAAGCAACGCCTTGTCGGTGGCGTGGCGGCGCAGTACGAATCGGAGGTCGTCTACCACCAGATCCGTGAGGACCTGGAGGAGAAGGGCGTCATCTTCGTCGACACCGACACCGGCCTGCGCGAGCACTCCGAGCTGTTCAAGGAGTACTTCGGCTCGGTCATCCCGGTGGGCGACAACAAGTTCGCCGCGCTGAACACCGCGGTGTGGTCCGGCGGGTCCTTCATCTACGTGCCGAAGGACGTGCACGTC
>JBBPZD010000086.1:0-11228 GCA_038199265.1 Actinomycetales bacterium
GGCGCCCAGGTGAAGGTCAACCTGTTGCTGTCACGGCTGCCGAAACTACGCGACTCGTCGGTCAGCCCCGAGGCAGCATTCGGGGGCACATTCCACATCAACGAGACCTACAGTCAACTTCAAACTGCGTATCAGACAGCACTTTCGGGCGATCTGCCCACACCGATCCCGGCCGAGATCTATTGCCACTCGATCACCGACCCGAGCATCCTGTCTCCGGAACTTCGGGAGTCCGGGGCGCACACACTGACGGTCTTCGCCTTGCACGCCCCCGACCGGCTGCTCGAGGGTGCCGACAACGACGCCGAGCGCGATCGCTTCGAACGAGCAGTGCTCGACTCGCTGTCGAGCGTGCTGTCCGAGCCCATTGAGGACGCCGTGATGCGCATGCCGGACGGGCAGTTGTGCATCGAGACCAAGACCACCCGGGACCTGCAGGAAGCCTTGAATATGCCCGGCGGAAACATCTTCCACGGGCCGCTGTCGTGGCCGTTCGCCGAAGATGATGAAGATCTGCCCGACGCGGCTGCCCGCTGGGGTGTGCGGTCGGCCTACGAGGGGGTGCTGCTTGCCGGCGCAGGATCCCGTCGCGGCGGCGGCGTCAGCGGACTGGGCGGCTACCACGCGGCACGTGCCGTGCTGGAGTCGTCGGGCGAGTAGCCGGGTGCGTACCTCCTCGACGGACCTTGTCGTTTCATCGAACATACGTCTAATCTGGTTCCATGACGTTCGCTCTTCAAGGGTCACTCCTCGACCAGGTCGAGGACGTCGGGTTGCGTTCGCTGCTCACCGGGACACAGCGGACTCAGCTTTCGCGCGCTGCCTGGATCGATGTCCGACCCGGGTGGCTGACCGGCGCGGACGAGCTTTTCACGCGGCTGTCACCGCACGGTTCTTCGGGTGTCCAGTGGCGCAGCGAACGGCGTGTGATGTGGGAGCGCGACGTTGCGACACCGCGCCTGCTGCGGTTCTACGACGAGTCGGAGGCCTGGCCGGACCCGATACTCCTGCGTGCCCGCGATGCCCTGTCGGGTTACTACCGGGAGGAACTCGGTGAGCCGTTCACGACGGCTGGAATGTGTCTGTACCGCGATGGGCGGGACTCCGTCGCCTGGCACGGTGACCGGGTGGGTCGCGCCTCGTATCAGGACACGATGGTCGCGATCGTGTCAATCGGCGCGCCCCGCCCGCTGCTGCTGCGACCGGTCGGCGGTGCTTCGGGCCAGACGATCCGGCGAGTTCTCGGCCACGGTGATCTGCTCGTGATGGGTGGGTCGTGTCAGCGCACCTGGGAGCACGCGATCCCCAAGACGGCGGCGCCGGTCGGGCCACGGATCAGCATCCAGTTCCGGCCGCACGGCATTCGCTAGCGAACACTGGTCGAGTCTTCAACGGGTGCGCATCCGGATGGCGGCTGGACCACGGATGACGAGCGAGCTGCGATAGCTGACCTGACCATTGACCTGCTTCAGGTGCGGCAACCGACGCGCCAGCGCTCCGAACGCGATCTCCAGTTCGAGACGAGCGAGCGGAGCGCCCAGGCAGTAGTGGATACCGCTTGAGAAGGCGAGGTGGTCCGATGCATTGACGCGGCTGACGTCGAACCGGTCGGGATGCTCGAATACCGCTGGATCGCGGTTCGCACCTCCGAGGCGTAACTGCACGAACTCGTCCTTCACGATCTGCTGACCGCCGACGGTGGTGTCGTCGAATGAGGTCCGGGACGTCCCCTGGACGGGCGCGTCGTATCGGAGCACCTCGTCGACGGCTGACGCGACGAGCGCCGGATCGGCGACGAGCCGCTCCCACTGCTCACGATTGGCCATGAACGCCAGGACGCCGTTCCCGATCGCGTTGACCGTTGTCTCGAATCCGGCAACCAGGAGCAGCGTGCACAGCGGCACCATCTCGGCGGGAGTGATCGAATCTCCCTCTGCAGCAACGACGTAGGAGACGACGTCGTCCTTGGGTTCTCGCCGACGCAGCTCGAAAAGTCGAGTGAAGATGCCCTCCAACGCCCTGTTGGCCTCCATCAAACGCGCCGCGTGCCGTAGCGACGTCACACCGGAGAGCGCTGTTCCTATGGCGGCGCCGTACCGCGCGAACTCTTTCGTCTCGCTCGCCGGGATGCCCATCAGCCTGGTGATGACGACGATCGGCAGTGGAGCCGCGAGCGACGACACCAGATCGAAGCTGCCCGCCCGTTCAGCTTTGTCGATGAGGTCGTCGACGCAGGACTCGATCAGCGGTTGGTAACCCTCCATCTGCCGAGGGCTGAATGCCGGCGCCGCCAGTCTGCGCAGCCGGGAGTGATCCGGCGGGTTGTAACCCAGGAACGAAAGATCGCCGCCCTCGCCCCCGGGCGCGTTGGCCTGCCACTCCGGCCGCGGGCCGAATCGTCTGCTGCGCAGGATCTCTTTGCAGATCGCGTGATCCACTGTCGTGCGATGGCCGAATCGATTGCGCACGAATGGGCCCTGCCCGCGAACGATCTCGTAGTTCGGGTAGGGGTTGCGCCGCCACGGGCCATAGGCCATCTGCGAAAACGGATCGCGTCTGACAACAGCGTTGTAGGCCCGCGATGCCTTGTCGGCATACAGCAGCTTCGCGAACCGCGCTGTCTGCCGTAGCTCTTTCATCGTCGCCATAGTCCCTTGCAGGGATTGGGACATGCACAACGGGGCACGGGTGCCTCGTTGTGCATGCCCGAGTCGGGAAACTAGTCCGAGTCGCGCTCCGCGCGGTTGACGGCCGACAGGATCGCGGTCATCGACCCGCGGACGATCGAGCTGTCGATGCCGACACCCCAGATCACGCGTTCGCCGATGGCACATTCGAGGTAGGCGGCCGCACTCGCGTCGCCACCGGCAGTCATCGCGTGTTCGGCGTAGTCGAGTACGCGCACATCGGCGCCGATGCGCGAGAGTGCCTCGACGAAGGCTGCGATCGGGCCGTTGCCCCAGCCCTCCACCGTGATCGGCTCGCCTCGATCGGTCAACTGCACCACTACGTGGTCCTGTCCTTCGGCGCCGTCGACCTGATAGCTGACCGGGGCGAACCGGCCCCATGCCGTCACGCCCTCACCGGTACCGGGCAGGTACTCGTCGCTGAACATCGACCACAACTGCGCGGGGCTCACTTCGCCACCATGCGTGTCGGTGCGGCGCTGCACGACCGAGCTGAACTCGATCTGCAAACGCTTGGGCAGGTCCAGACCGTGCTCGGCTTTGAGGATGTACGCCGAACCACCCTTGCCCGACTGCGAGTTCACCCGCACGACCGCTTCGTAGGTGCGGCCGATGTCGTGCGGATCGATCGGCAGGTAAGGGACGCCCCATACGAGATCGTCGACCGTATTGCCCGCAGCAGCCGCTTCCTCATCCATCGCCTCGAAACCCTTCTTGATCGCGTCCTGGTGCGATCCGGAGAAGGCTGTGTAGACGAGATCCCCACCCCACGGGTGGCGTTCGGCGACCGGAAGTTGGTTGCAGTGCTCGACCGTGCGTCGGATGCCGTCCATGTCGGAGAAATCGATCTGCGGGTCGACACCCTGGCTGAAGAGGTTCATCCCGAGGGTGACCAGGCAGACGTTTCCAGTGCGTTCACCGTTGCCGAACAGGCACCCTTCGATCCGGTCGGCACCGGCCAGGTAGCCCAGCTCGGCTGCGGCTACTCCCTCACCACGGTCGTTGTGCGGGTGCAGCGAGATCATCACGCTCTCGCGGCGTTCGATGTGCCGACTCATCCACTCGATGGAGTCGGCGTAGACGTTCGGTGTCGCCATCTCGACTGTGGCGGGCAGGTTGATGATCATCCTGTGGTCCGGTGTCGGGTCGATGATGTCGATGACCTCGTTGCAGATGCGAGCTGCGAACTCCAACTCGGTACCGGTGTAGGACTCCGGGGAGTACTCGTAGTAGACGTCGGTGTCGGCGACCGTCTCCTCGAGCTTGCGACACAACCGGGCGCCCTGCAGTGCGATGTCGACGATGCCGTCCTGGTCCAACCCGAAGACGACCTTGCGCTGCAAAATAGAGGTCGAGTTGTAGAAGTGCACGATCGCGGTCTTCGAACCGCGGATCGCGTCGAAGGTCCGCTCGATCAGCGCGTCCCGGCACTGGGTCAGAACCTGGATCGTCACGTCATCGGGGATGTGGCCACCGTCGATGAGCTCGCGGACGAAGTCGAAGTCCGTCTGGCTGGCGCTGGGGAAACCGACCTCGATCTCCTTGTAACCCATTCGGACCAGGAGCTTGAACATCCGCATCTTGCGCTCGGCGTTCATCGGGTCGATGAGTGCCTGGTTTCCGTCGCGCAGGTCAACCGCGCACCAACGTGGGGCCTGGATGATCGTCTTGTCAGGCCAGGTGCGGTCGGGCAGGTCTACCACGATCTGCTGGTCGAAGGGTGCGTACTTGCCGATCGGCATACCGGAGGGCTGTTGGATGTGAATCACGGAACTCGCCTTTGTTTGCGGTGGGCTCGACCAGGGCAGCACGACCTCCGCGACGAGGAGGGCCGAAAGTCAGGCCTCGCCGCGGCAGCGAAGAAGGAGTCCGTATTGCCCGCGCACGACAGTAACTCTAGGCCCCCGCCACTCATCGAGTCCACAGCGACACCGCGGTTACCAACTGAAACCACAGGCCGCCTGAACTACTGGGTCATCGACTTCGACGAACTTCGCGCCTGGCGCGACAAGAACCACAGTTCTTGCCTGAACTGTCTCGCTCTGTAGAGCGTTCTGGTCCAGGCAGCTGACCGCACTGGGCTGTCGGTGGTCGGTGGTTGTATGAAGTCATGAGTTCGACACAGGTCTCCGAGGTCACCGCAGGCGACACGGATTCTGCTGTGCCACGACCGGTTTCGAGGATTGATCCGTTGACGGAGGTCGGGTTCATCTGCGGGCGGTTGAACGCGGCACACGCCGATCTGATCGCGCTGGTAGGCCGGTTGGAAGCCGACCATTCGTGGGAGATCTCGGGCATCCGATCACTGGAGCACTGGCTGACCTGTTTCGCGGGGTTATCACCGTCGATGGCCCGAGACCTGACCCGGATCGCGACCCGCTCGACAGAGTTGCCCGCCCTGGGCCGTGAAGTCGCCACGGGCCGGTTGTCACTGGGGCAGGCCGCAGTCGTGGCCGCGCACACCCCTGTCGGGTACGACGAGGACGTCGTCGGCCTCGCGATCCACGCGACCGTCCCGCAACTACGGCGGGCAATCATCAAATACGACTTCACCGAAGCAGCCCCCGACCCTGGTGAGTCCACGGACGAGGTGGTGGCGCCCGAAGTGCCAGACCTGTTGTCCGCGGCCGCGCAACCCGCCGAACTGTCGACGCGGTACGAACGCGACCGGTTCTTCCTCGAGTACTCCGCCCCCGCCGATATCGGGGCGCTGGTCGAACGAGCGTTGATCGAAGCAAAAAACGCACTCTTCCTGGCCAGCCAGGGCGGGATCGGCACCGCAGAGCAACTCGAACAGCAGGAAGGCCCCGACCTGCCCGCTCCCCGGCGGGTGCGGCTCGCTGACGCCGTCGAGCAACTCGCGATCCGCTCCCTGCAGGTCGGCGCTGAGACCACCGCCGGTCGGGCAGGCAAGTTCCGGATCTACCTGCACCTCGAGACCAGCGGTCAAGGCTGGGTCGAGAAGCGAGGCGCCCTGCCGCAGCACCTGCTGCGCAAGTGGACCTGTGACGGCGTCGTGCAACCGGTCTGGGAAACAGAAGGGTCCCCAGTGAACGTCCGGCGCGCGCAACGGATTGTGCCGCAGCGCACCCGCAGACTGGTCGAGGACCGCGACCGCGGATGCGCCTTCCCCGGCTGCCTGGCCATTCACCACCTCGAATGTCACCACGTCGTGCACTGGGCCGATGGTGGGCTCACCGACATGGACGGGCTGATCAGCCTGTGTCCGCACCACCACGACCGGCACCACGTCGGCGATTTCAGCATCGCGGTGACCCCCGATCGGCCAGGTGGATTCACGTTCGAAACGAGGGGAGGCCACCCCATCGGGCCGGTGCTACCGGTCGCGCCCGAGCCACCGAAGGCATCTCCCTCGTCAGACTCACCACCGCCACCTCGTTACGCGGGACCGACCAACGAAGTGCTGCACATGGACTGGGTCCGCTTCTACCGGAGGCAGATCCCGCCCGTCGGGGAACCCGGCGACGCCGACCCACCCGACTGATCGATCTCCACTGCATACCTGCGCCCTGTGGACAATTCAAGTGATGCGAAGCGGGCGGGTATTCCGACCGGAGGTCACCTTGAAGATCGTGAGCACCTTGCCTCGCAGACAGCCGCTGACTGCTGCCGACCTCGAGACGGATGCCCGTCGGCGAATCGTCCCCTTCAGACTCGCCCTTCCCCGTCGGCTTCGTGCCCGCGTCGCTCTCGGGGTGAGACCGGTCGGCTCAGCGGCTCAGGTCGGGCTGGCGGCGGACAGCGACGTATTTGTCGTCGATCTCCTCGATCGAGAATTTCCCGATGGGGATCTCGGAAAGGATGAGCTCCTCGTCCAGGCTGTACGGCGTGACACGAGTACGAGCCGAGCGCACCTTCTCGCCGTCCCGCAGCACCACGTAGGTGTTGATGATCTCGACCCGGTTGTCTTCGATCGGGTGCGCCTCGAAATAGCGCTGGTACTCGTGGTGGCCCATCGTGGCCGACTTCACCAGGTGGCACTCGACGGGTTCGTTGGGTACCCCGCCATAGGAACGGCTCATCAAGATGGGCGCGCCCGGCACCAACACCTGCGCCATCCGCGTCCAGAAAGCATCGCGTGCCCGGCCGCCAAGGAAGTAGATGACGTTGAACAGGAGCGCTCCCCCGCAGTCCTGCGGCAGCCACACATCAAGGATCGACTCTGGCAAAACCGTCGTGCGAGAACGCATCTCGGTTCGTTCGGCAACGCGCAACATGAGCAGTGATCGGGTCAGCGGGTCGGGCTCGACGGCCAGGATGTCGGTGTTCGGGAAACGCTCGGCCAGCGCGACGGTCGTAAGGCCGCTACCGCAACCGATGTCGATCAGCGGGCGGTCGCCGACCAAGGCGGCCTTCGCCCACGGAATCCCGAACAGGTAGTCCGACTTCTCGTCGATCGGCAACCGCAAAGTGTCGCCGAACTCCGCCCACGCGATGTTGTCGTCTTCTGCCATATCCGCTCAGAAACCCAGCTTGGAGAGTTGGTTGGGGTCGCGCTGCCAGTCCTTGGCGATTTTCACGTGGAGGTCGAGATAGACCCGCTGACCCAGCACGCGCTCGATCTCGACCCGGGCGTTGGTGCCGACTTCTCGAAGACGAGATCCGGCCCGCCCGATGATGATCGCCTTCTGGCTGTCCCGTTCGACGTAGACGTTGACGCGTACATCGAGCAGTTCCTTGCCAGGCGCGCGGCCTTCGCGGGGCACCATCTCCTCCACCACGACTGCCAGGCTGTGCGGCATCTCGTCGCGCACACCCTCGAGGGCAGCCTCACGCACCAATTCGGCCACCATCACCATCTGCGGCTCGTCGGTGATGACGTCATCCGGGTAGAGCTGGGGCGATTCGGGAAGATGCTTGCTGAGGACCTCGCGCACCACGTCGACATAGTCGTTCTTGACCGCCGAGCACGGAACGATGTCGTCCCACTCGCCCAGCGCGTCGATCGCCATCAGGTGCTGGGCTACGCGATCGCGGTTCACCGTGTCCAGCTTGGTGGCAATAGCGACGACGGGTCGACGACGACCACGCCGGATCTCGCTTAGTTCGCGCGCGATGAACTGGTCTCCTGGGCCGATGCGCTCGTTGGCCGGCAGGCAGAACCCGATGACATCGACGTCGAGCAGAGTTTCGCGAACAACGTCGTTGAGTCGCTTACCGAGCAGGGTTCGCGGCTTGTGCAGGCCCGGCGTGTCCACCAGGATCAGCTGGGCATCCGGCGAGTTGGAGATCCCTCGAATGGGGTGCCTGGTCGTCTGAGGCTTGCTGGAGGTGATGGCAACCTTGCTGCCCACCAACGCGTTCGTCAGAGTCGATTTACCCGCGTTCGGCCGCCCGACCAGCGCAGCGAATCCTGCCCGGTATGCCGTCACGATGCTCTCTCTTCTACTCGATGCGCCCCGCCGCCTGCTGATTCTGCCGCACCTTCGTCGTCGTCGTCGGTAACGATCAAACGCTCGACCACCAAAGTAGCGAGCTGGTGACGGCGGCCGGCCATCCGTTCGGCCGTCATGCGAAGGTCGGCGAGGTCTGCCGAAGCACCAGGGATCGCAACGCGCCCGACGAGTTTTGTGAGCAACCCACCCACCGTGTCGACGTCGTCTTCCTCGATGTTCAGGTCGAAATACTCAGCGAAGTCATCGACCGACATCCGCGCCTGAATCCGCACTTTTCCGCCCTCGAGATCCTCCGGGCCGGGTGTCGTGCGGTCGTACTCGTCCTCGATTTCGCCGACGACCTCTTCGACGATGTCCTCCAATGTCACCAGGCCGGCCGTGCCGCCGTATTCGTCGATGACGATGGCAAAGTGCCGCCGGGCTACCTGCATCTCACGCAGCAGATCGTCGACCGGTTTACTGTCCGGGACGAAACCGACCTTGCGCATCACGTTGTCGCAGGGGGTCTGCCCCGCCATGTCACCGTTGAGCAGGCGCCTTGCGACGTCCTTGAAGTACAGGATTCCCTCGATGTCGTCCGGGCCGCCGTCCACTACCGGGATACGCGAGAAGCCGGTGCGCTGGAACAACGAGACGGCCTGCCGGAGGGTCTTGGTGCGGTCGATCGTGATCATGTCGGTACGCGGCACCATGAGCTCGTGCGCGAGCGTATCGCCCAGCTCGAAAACCGAGTGAATCATCTTTCGCTCTTCAGCTTCGATCAGTGCCGAATCTGTTGCCATATCCACATATTCACGCAACTCAGCCTCGGAATCGAATGGGCCGTCGCGATAGCCGCCGCCCGGCGTCACCGCGTTACCGAGTGACACCAAGAGGTGGGCGACCGGGCCGAGCACGGTCCGTAGTAGCAGCACCGACGGCGCGAACACCAACGAGATCGCTTCGCCGTTCTTGCGACCTAAGGTGCGGGGCGACACTCCGACCAGCACGAACGAAACCACGGCCATGACGGCGACCGCCACGAACAACCGAGCCCACAGCGAACTGACCGCATCGCCGACCGCAATCGTCAACAGCACCGCTGCAGTCGCCTCGGCGAGCACCCGAAGCAGCGCCAAGACCATCGCGACTGGTCCGCTGTCCTTGACCAACAGCAGCAACGCAGGTGCCCCGCGGCGACGGTTGTCGATAAGCGATTCGACGTGGTGCACGCTCATCCGACTGACCGCGGACTCGATCGCCGTGAAGAGGAATCCGGCAACGACGGAGAGAAGGGCGAATACCAACAACAGAGTCACTGCGTGATCAATCCCCCGATGGCGGCGTGATGCTCACTGCCGGTCGCTCCCGCGAAGCGAGGAAGGTCAGCAGCAGAGTGCGCTGCAGTTCGAACATCTCCCGCCGCTCGTCAGCCTCGGCGTGGTCGAACCCGAGCAGATGCAGCAGTCCGTGCACGGTGAGCAAGAGCAGTTCTTCTTCAGTGGTGTGCCCGGCCTCAGCCGCCTGTCGTGCGGCGACGGTCGGGCACAGAACAAGATCACCGAGGATTCCTTCGACGGCTTCGTCCTGCGAGCTGCTGGGTCGTAGCTCATCCATCGGGAAGCTCATCACGTCAGTCGGGCCTGGCAGGTCCATCCACTGCACGTGCAATGTCTCCATGGCTGCTTCGTCGATCACACGTACACACAGATCAGCTCGGGGGTGCACTCCCATCTCGGCAATCACGTAAGTGGCGCAGGCGTGCAGTTCATCGAGGTCGACGTCACTGTCGGTCTCGTTGAGCAGATCGATGCTCACGAATATCCCTGGGTGGCACCGGGGGCTCGTCGAATGCCGCCGACCTGGGCATCGTGCTCCTCGTACGCCTGCACGATGGCGCTCACCAACTTGTGCCGTACGACGTCGTGAGCGGTCAGGTGGCAGAAGTGCACATCGTCAACGCCATCCAGAATTCCCTGCACAACACGCAGACCGGACTTGGTGCTGCCCGGAAGGTCGATCTGGGTGACGTCACCGGTGATGACCATCTTTGAGCCGAAACCGAGCCGGGTGAGGAACATCTTCATCTGCTCAGCAGAGGTGTTCTGTGCCTCGTCCAGGATCACGAACGCATCGTTGAGGGTGCGACCGCGCATGTACGCCAGCGGGGCGACCTCAATCGTGCCCGACGCCATCAACCGCGCCATCGACTCCGGATCGACCATGTCGTGCAACGCGTCGTACAGCGGGCGCAGATACGGGTCGATCTTGTCGGTGAGCGTGCCGGGCAGGAACCCGAGGTGCTCACCGGCCTCGACAGCGGGACGCGTCAAAATAATGCGGTTGACCTCTTTGGCCAGGAGAGCCGCGACCGCTTTGGCCATCGCCAGGTATGTCTTGCCCGTACCCGCCGGGCCGATCCCGAACACGATGGTGTTCTCATCGATCGCGTCGACGTACTGCTTCTGACCCAGTGTCTTCGGGCGGATCGTGCGGCCGCGGCTGCTGATGATGTTCATCGTCAACACGTCAGCGGGACGCTCAGCCACATTCGCGCGCAGCATGCCGATCGCGCGTTCGACTGCGTCTTTGTTCAGCGCCTGACCGGATTCGATGATCGACAGAAGTTGATCGATGAGTTCCTCGACCACTGCCATGTCCGCCGGCAGCCCCTCGAGATGGAACTCGTTGCCTCGCACGTGGATGTTCAGATCGGAGAAGGCACGCTCGATGGTCCGCAGCACTTCGTCGTGCGGGCCGAGCAGCGCAACCATGCTCACGTTGGACGGGATAGTCACCGTGTGTCCGGCAAGCACCGGCCGGTCTTCAGCTGGTTGCTCGAGCCGACCACGGGTGTCGGCTGTGCCTGTGTTCTTGGCGCGGCGGTCCTGTTCTGTCATCGTGCCCTCCATTCTAGGGTCGGCACCGGCGGCGGGCCGAACTGTTCTCCACCCGATCGCGAGCCGGTCAGCCTCGACACCGCGGGCCTACCAGCGCAACCGGGCGGCGAGCACTGCCAGAGCGGCCGGGCCGGCCGTCGAGCTACGTAACACCCACGGGCCGAGGCGCACGACCTGCGCGCCGCTGGCTAGGAGAGCTGTGCACTCCGTATCGCTGACGCCGCCTTCAGGGCCGACCACGAGCA
>JBBPZD010000087.1:0-4714 GCA_038199265.1 Actinomycetales bacterium
GACCAGACCGGGGGTAAGCAGGCACCCGCGGCCATCGATGCGCTGTGCGCCCGGGTAGGCGTCGGATTCGGGCGACCCAGGGCCGACGGCGACGATCAGGTTGTCTCGGATGACGACGTGACCGCTGCGATATTCGGTGTCGGCGAAGTCGACGGTAGCTATCTGACAACCGGCGATGATGGTGGTCTGCTGTTCTGAGTTCTGCATGAACTGCCTCCCGTCGCAGCGTTGCTGCGGGTTCGAACGCAGGTGATCGCCCTGATGTGGCGCGCCTTTTCGTGGGCCGGAGCCCGGTCTCAGCACGCTACACCGGGATTCGCGCCGTCGCATGAAGCGGCCTTGCACCCGAGATGACGACGACGAAAACGCCCTTAGGGCACCGGGTCGAAACCGCCATGTCCGGGTCGGCATCGACGTAGCCGACGCCAGGTCAACCATCCGCCCCGACCGATGCCGTACCGCTGCACCGATTCGATCGCGTAAGCCGAACACGACGGCTGATGGCGGCAGACGGGTCGTTCCCGATGGGCGGCCACGTTCAGTTGGTAGGAGCGCACCGCACGGACGGCGCCGCGCTGGGCAGCAGAACCTTCACGGGTGACCGGCGCCGACCCGAACCCACGCGCGGTGCTCCATGAGAGTGTGAACAGCCCGGTTGCCAGGCAGACGTCGCAACTCCCGCAGTCATCGCAGTCCGCACAATCGGTGACGTCGCACCCGTTCTTCTTCTTCGATTTCGGTGGTTCTTTGGACGCCGGCGGAGCGTTCGGGTCGAAGTGGAAGTCGCTCACGAGGACATTGAAGCCCACCGAACCCGCTGGGCGTCACAACTGGGCTCGCAACGCCAGGTGGATGACGTCGAATCGAACTCATCACCTGACGGTGCCGCGGGACGCAAGTCGAATTTCCCAGCCGTGAGGGGTCCTGTGTGGAAGACATATCCGCCAACGGCTCGGTTCGACCGTCAGACAGATTGTTCCTCGCGGGCTTCGGCTACTCGCCGGGTGCGCTCGCGGCGCAACTTTTCCTTGGGGTCGCGTGCCAGCGTCTGCTGAGCCGGGCCGACAACGGACACGCCCCAGTACTCCAGGCGCCAGGTGAAGCGGTACCACATCGACAACCCGGTCTTGTCTTTGGGGATCGGCGTCTTGATCGGCCGGGAGGTGACTGGATGGTCGGACACGAGTGCTCCCTGCGGCCAGAAAGTGGCCATGGATTGGCTGAACGTCAACTGTATTCGCGCTGGGTGGGCAGCGTGTCAGGGGCACCGATGAGCCAGAGTAGCGATGTCGCAGTGATCGCCTCGGCGCACAGCAGGCCGACGAGGACGACGATCTGGAAGCGAGCCGCGTCGGCCGCGCTCGCCCCTCCGAGCAACGCTCCGACGAAGGCCCCGGGTAAGGTCACCAATCCGACGGTCCGGGTCTGGTCGAGGGCCGGGACCAGTGCCTCATAGATGGAGGACCGCGCGATGTCACGGGCCGCCTGGCGTGGGGTGGCTCCGATCGACAGCCAGGCCTCGACTTCGTCGCGTCGATCCTGCAGGCCCTGGGTGAACCGGCGCCCGGACAGCGTCGCGGCAGTCATGCTGCCGCCTATGACGATCCCGCACACTGCAACGAGCGTGCGCACGTCCCGGCTCAGGCTCGGCAACCCCACGATGATCGTGACGGCCACGGTCGCGCCGGCGGCGATGGACACGACGACCGCACGAGTGGCATTGAGATGCCCTCGAAGCCGCCGGGCTGCCGTCCAGCACGCGACGCTGAACATCAGGGTTATCACGCCGATCACCGCCAGTGGCTCCTGGAACACCCCTCGCAGCGCGAACGCGATGATGGTCAGCTGGACCACGGCACGCAGTGCGGCAACCACGACGTCGCGCAGGTGCGGCACCCCCGCCAAGCGCAGCACGAAGCAGGCGATGGTCAGCAACAGCACGATGCCGACGGCCAGCCGAACGTACGTGCTGACGTCGCTCGCGGTGACGTCCAGCGCGATCACAGCACAACCTCAGGCCGGGCGCGGGAAGATGTGGAGGTGACCCGATTGTTCAGTGGCATCCGCGCACGTCTGACCATGCTGGCGGCGATCGTCGTCGCGCTACCGCTGCTGGTAGGCGTTCTGATCATCGCGAATCTGCTCCAGTGGTCACTTAACGGAAGCCTCGCACGGTCCACTGAACGCACCGCGGTTGCTGTTGCAGCAGCCGTCCACGACGCCGGGCCGGGCGGGCTGCGGGCGATGACGTCTGCGATCCCTTCGGGCGCCGCCGTCCATGTCTACGACGACCCGGGGAAGCTCACCGCTGCGTATCCGGCGGGCTCGCTGGCCGCCGGGCCAATATCGCGAGACACCCGCACCGTCACCCAGGGAACCAAGCGCTATTGGCTGCCGGGTGACGTCGAGACACCGTTGGTGGTGCAGGTCAGCACCATCTACGGCGGGCAGCGATATTCGATCGTGGTGCGTTCCTCCCAGGAAAGTCAGCACGAGGCGGTCAGCACGGCAGCAAAGGTCCTGCTCGCTGCCATCCCCTTTCTGGTCGGTGGGTCGATGTTCTTGGCCTGGGTGTTGATCGGCGGGACGCTGCGGCCGGTAGAGGCGATCCGGGCGCAAGCCGAACGCATCTCCGCGCGCACCCTGCATGACCGGCTGCCCGTCGGACGGACACCGGACGAAGTGGCGACACTGGCCGAGACGATGAACCGGATGCTCGCGCGATTGGATTCCGCGCAAACCTCCCAGCAGCGGTTCGTGGCCGATGCGAGTCACGAGTTGCGCTCGCCGGTAGCCACGCTGCAGGCGGCGCTGGAGATCGCGGAGCACGACGGCCGACCGCCCAACGCCGACACGGTTGCCTTGATGAGCCGCGAGGCGGCGCGCTTGAACGAGCTGATCGACGGGTTGCTATTACTGTCGCGCAGCGACAACACCGGCTTGGTGGTGCAGCGGCGTGATGTCGACCTCGATGATCTGGTGCTGACGCACGGGGCCAGGTTGCGGGCCACGACGACGCTCACAATCCAGGTCGACGCCCCTCCCACTCGACTGATCGGTGACCCGGAGAAGCTGGATCGGGTGTTGCGCAACCTGACCGACAACGCCGCCCGGCATGCCCGGTCCAGGGTTGCGGTCAGCACATCAGCCGATGTGGGTGGCGCGCATCTAGTTGTCGAGGACGACGGCGCGGGCGTACCGCTCGGCGAACGCATGAGGGTGTTCGAGCGCTTCGTCCGGCTGGACGAGAGCCGAGCGCGCGAGGCTGGGGGTTCGGGGCTCGGGTTGGCCATCGTGGCCGAGATCGTGCGTGCCCACGGCGGTTCGGTCAACATCAGCGAGAGCTCAATGGGGGGAGCGCAGTTCACCGTGACCGTGCCTCACTCCGCCGCGGTCAGCCGGTAACCGACGCCTCGCACGGTCTGTAGCGACGACGTGTCAAAGGGCGCATCGATCTTGCGCCGCAGATACCCGATGTACACCTCGACGATATTTCCGTGGTCCCCCAGCGGTAGATCCCACACCCCGTTGAGTAGCTGGGTCTTCGTCAGTACCTGGCCGGCGTTGCGCATCAGGTATTCCAGCAGCGCGAACTCCCGTGGTGTCAGCTCGATCTGGGTGCCGCGCCGACTTACCCGGTGTGTGCCCGCATCGAGCTGAAGGGTGCCCACTCGCAGCGCGGTGTCGGCACCTGTGCCTGCCCGGCGTGCCAGCGCGCGCAGCCGGGCGACGAGCACCACGAAGCTGAATGGTTTGGTCAGGTAGTCGTCGGCTCCCAACTCGAAAGCATCGGCCTGATCCCACTCGCCGTCCTTGGCGGTCAGCATCAGGACCGGTGTCTGCGCGTCATGTTCCCGGATCGCCTTGAGCGCGTCGTACCCGTTCAGCAGCGGCATCATGATGTCGAGTACGAGGACGTCGTACCCGGTCGCGCGGGCTTTCCACACGGCTTCGCGCCCGTTGTGCACTACGTCGACGGTGCAGCCGTGCTGGCGTAGCCCGTCGGTCACCACGCTCGCGAGGCTGCGGTCGTCCTCGGCGAGCAGGATGTGCAGGGCGGGTGGAGTGTTCGTGGTCATCCTCTGGCTCGGGCGGGGCGCTGGAAGGCGCTGATCTGGTTCCTGATCCTGCCTTCGACAGGAAGGACGAGGCCGCTGAACGCGAGGATAGCGCCGCCGGCAATGATCGGCGCGGCAGTGACGTCGGCGAGGTAATGGGCGCCCAGCACCATCCGGCTGGCGGCGGCGAGCACAAGGAAGGGCAAGCCGACGATGAGCACCCATCGGGCGCCGCCGCGGTAGTGACGCAGTGCCATCGCGGCGCCGAAGACGATGCCGGCGGCGAGCGCCGTGTGTCCACTGGGGAAGCTGTCCGCGGCCTTCTCGACCACCAGGGCGTGCATGGCAGACGTCGGGGGCCGGTCGCGGTGCACCAGCACTTTGGCGAAGGTCACTGAGAGCCATCCGATGGCAGCCAGGCCGTAGAACCAGATGGCACTTGCCCGGTCCCAGCGCCACCAGATCAAACTGGCGATCACCAACAGTAGGAACGGGGCGAAAGTCGGTCCGCCGACCACGTTGAAGACCTTGGCGATGTTGATCAGTACGGCATCCCGGTGCTGGGAGATATCCATGTCCAGTGCGTACTCACCCGTTTTCTTGGCCCCGATCGACGTCACCAGGAAGCCGAAGAACAAGCCGAGGAGCCCCAGGAC
>JBBPZD010000088.1:0-3991 GCA_038199265.1 Actinomycetales bacterium
CAAGAGCGAGGACCTGGCGCCGCCGGACCCACCGGAGGGCGTGGTCATCGACGAGGACGCCCACGGCACGGGTGGCCCGTTGGGAGTGTCGGTGCGCGCGCCGCGGACGGTCGCGGCCGAGCAGTTCGTCCAGGCTGCCGAGGCTGCCGGTATCCCGAGTGGGGACTACAACGGGCGTGACCGCGGTGGACCGACCGGGCTCGCGTCGCTCTTCCAGACCACCACCCGCAACGGGATGCGCTCCTCGACATACCACGCGTTCCTCGAGCCGGTGATGCAGCGCGTGAACCTGACGGTCATCACCTACGCACAGGTCGAGCAGGTGCTGATGGAACCGGACGGAGGCGGTTTGCACGCCACCGGTGTGCGGTACCGCGATGCGGAGGGTGGCACGAACACCATCTACGCCGAGCGCGAGGTCGTGGTCAGTGCCGGCGCGATCGGCTCCCCGCAGTTGCTGTTGCTGTCGGGTATCGGGCCGAGCGACGAGCTCGCATCCGTTGGGGTGGAGTGCGTGCTGGACAACCCGCACGTCGGCAAGCACCTCAAAGATCACCTGCACGTGCCGCTCGCGTTCCCGGCCCCGGGTGTGGCGTTGACGATGACCGAGATCGCGATCTCGCTCGGCCCAGACGCGCTGCGGGCCCCCGCCGGTCCGCTGCCGGCCGACCCGGCCGACGACGACGCGCTGCAGCCCGAGCTGGCCGCGCTCAAAGCCGAAGCCGAGCGCCGGGTGACCGAGTGGGCCACCACGGGTAAGGGACTGGCCTCATCCTCGTTCTACGACGCCGTGGCCTTCTTCTCCACCGGGCTCGGTGACCTGCATACCCACGACGCCCAGATCGGATTGCTGGCCTGCGGCTACACCCCCGACATCTGGAAGCTCCTGTTCAGGGTCGATCCGGCCGCTTACTTCGAGGATCCCGACGTCGCGTTGTCGCCTGATGCGCAGACCATCGTCGTGCTTCCGAACCCGGTCCAACCGCATTCGGAGGGCGAGGTGTGTCTGGTCAGCAACGACGTTGCGGACGCGCCGCGGATCGACCTCAATTACCTGGCCGACCCGCACGACGTGACGGTGATGGTCGCGGTGATGCGGCGAGCCCTGGAGATCGTCGACCACTGGCCCGCGGCGGCTGTCGGACCGATGATGGTGCCGCCGGCCTTGGCGAAGGCGCACGGCCACACCACGGGTGATGTTCCCACCGACGCGCTCCTGGAGGACCTGGCGCGGCATTACGCCCTGACCGTCTACCACGAGACGTCGACGTGCCGGATGGGCAGCGTCGTCGACGCCGAGTTGCGGGTGATCGGCGTGGCCAAGCTCCGGGTTGCCGACGCCAGCGTCATGCCGACGGTGGTCAGCGGCAACACCAACGCAGCCACGATCATGATCGGCGAGCGAGCGGCGGAGATGATCGCCGCGGACCATGGGATGACGTTGGCCACGACCGTCGGCTAGGTGGGCACCTGCTTGACGCCGGTAACACCGTGGTTGCGTGGGCATTATGGTGAGATGACCACGCGCCGCGGACTGTTCGTCGCCCCCTTTGACCCCCTTGCTGACCCGCGGGTCATCGGCGACTTGGCTGCCTGCGCCGAGGCCGCTGGCTGGGACGGGTTCTTCCTCTGGGACCACCTGCAGTACGGCGAGCGGGTCACCGATATCGCTGACGTGTGGATCTGTTGCGCGGCCGTCGCGATGCGCACCGAGCGGTTGCTGTTCGGGCCGATGGTGACTCCGCTGCCGCGGCGCCGACCACAGGTCCTGGCGCGGCAGGCAGCCAGTTTGGCCGTGCTGTCCGGCGGCCGGTTCGTGCTCGGTCTCGGGTTGGGTGATGACGGGCTCGGGGAGTTCAGCGCGTTCGGTGACGAAACGGACCCCAAGGTGCGCGGCCGGATGCTCGACGAGGGGCTAGTGGTCCTCACCGCACTGCTGTCCGGGAGCTCGGTCGACCACGACGGACCGCGTTACGCCGCCCGAAGTGTCCGCTTCGAGCCCGCTCCTGCTGTGCCGATCTGGTTGGCGGGGCGGTTCGGTAACCGAGCACCGTTGCGTCGGGCAGCGAAACACGACGGCTGCTTCATCATCGGCTTGGACGGGCCCGATGACCTTGACGAGGTGACCGCGGTTCTGGTCGAGCACGACCCGGCGCCGGGCTTCGAGGTGGTGGTCGACGTTCGCCCCGAGCAGGACCCCGCCGAGTGGCTGGACCGCGGCGCCTCGTGGGTGCTGACCCGGATCGGCCCATTCGACCTCGACCTCGCCGAGGTCCAACGGATCATCGAGGCTGGTCCCTGAACCGATAGAGACCGCTTGTTAGCAATCGTCATGCGCCTGTATAGGTCGCGCGGCCAGACAGTGTTCCAAGGTCGAATCTGGGCGAGGTCGAGTGCCAGATTGCAAGCTCAGCCAGTCAGCCCATCCGCGAAGATCGGCCCGGCGTCCTCAAAATGGATGCCATTTTTCTCGAAGAGGGCTTGCGCCCGATCACTCGGGTAATTGATACGCGGAGACTTGTGCCGGTGATTCTTCTCCGTGTCGGTCGTGGCGATTCCCAGCACGCTTACAAGGGGCCCAAGGGTGTACTCGCGATAGCGGTTGAACGTCGCCGGATGGTCCACCCAGGCAAGGAATATTCCCTCGCGCATCATCAGCGACCATTTTCCTCGGAGCCCGCATGCGTGAACAATGAGCAGGCCCTGGCCGGGCGCGAGGTTCAGTACCTGCGCGGCCACTTTTTGAGGGTTCGCAAAGTGTCCCCGAACCTCCCAGATCCCTGATCGCAGCTCCCTCATCGTGTCGATTCCTTCGATCACTCTCCATGCGTCAGCACTCAAAGACTTGGCCGCGTCTGGTTGTTTGATCAGCGTGGCATGCTCACGAATAGCCGACACCTCAATCGGGAAACCGTCGTTGGATCGGATTTCTTTGAGGACCTCGGCCAGCACGTCGTCATCAAGGTCGAGGAGACGGTACCCGACGGAATCGCACATAGTCGCGTATGCGTTCGACTGTTTGGTCTGGAGGCCCGGCGCCACAGAGTCATCGAGGAGGTAGGCAGCCGTTGCAACTAGGGCAGCCATTTTGCACCCTAGTTCGGCGGGGACGTCATCGCCGTCTAGCAGGGTGGTCGCAGCCACTAGGAGGTCAAACCACCCGACCTCTTCCTCGTCTGTCTCCCAGAAGCGAGCACGGGTTGCTAGTAGCACGATGCTGTGCATGGTGACGCGATCAATGGCAGGAACCTCAGCCATCGCCGCTACGACTGTGGATAACCAACTTCGGATCCGCCGGCGCTCCTGGATCGTTCGATTGCGTGTGAGTGCATAAGCGCGATCTGGCGTCGAAGGACTTTCGTCATTTGGAACCGCGGGATCGGCAGCGTCTCTCTCAACGGTCGCGCCCTCCTCGGCCGTTGGATTGTGGTCCTCTCGCCGATCTGCCCAGTCGGGAACCGTGATGGTGCTAGTTCCTGAGGTGAGGTCGGTCATCCGCGGCAGGCCACCAAGTAGAGACACTAGAGGGCCGCCAAGGCGAGCAGCCCCATCCTCGAAATACTCCTGCCAGGTGTCTAGATCATCGAAAGTTCGCCCCCCATGGGCGGGAGACAAGTTGCTCGTTAGGCGATGATCGTGGCCCGGTTTCGCGCTCGGCATTGTCCGTGCGGAGGCACGTTGGGACGCCATTCGTTGAACGGCGTTGAGCCAACCTCTTCCGTCCTCCAGATTGTCGAAGAACTGGGAGGGCTCGGCTGGGCAGTATGGATTTCGTGCACGGTTTAGAGTGCGCTCGCACGCCTGAGCAATGTTTACGAGCGGTATTTCACTATTCGAAGTGAAGACGTCGCCGCTTCGCGTTTCCCACGTTAGTCGCAACCGGGATCTAACTGAATATATTCCCTCAAATAGGCCCTCGGTCGATGTTTCGCGGATGATGCCTAGACGGGTTCGCTCATCGGGCTGATCTTCGAACCGGGAAATCTCTACG
>JBBPZD010000089.1:0-7255 GCA_038199265.1 Actinomycetales bacterium
ACCGACTTCTCGGTGCGCAGGATCAAGCCGACCTCGCCGGCGATCCGGTCACGCGGCACCAGGATGTGCACGCCTTTGGATGCGCGAACGTGGAAGCGTCCGCGTCCACCGGCCATCTTCTGCACGTCGTCGGTCCAGACGCCGGTGCAGTTGACGACGACCTTGGCGTGCACGGTTGTCTCCTCACCGCTCTCGACATCACGGACGACAGCGCCGACCACCCTGTCGGCCTCTTTGACGATCTGCACGACCTCGGTCGAATTACGAACGACGGCGCCGTAGTTGGACGCGGTGCGCACGACCGTCATGGTGTGGCGGGCGTCGTCTGCCTGGGCGTCGAAGTAGCGAACGGCACCGGTCAGGACGTCCTTCTTCAGGCTCGGGAACAGGCGAAGGGCGCCGGTGCGGGTGAGGTGCTTCTGGCGCGGGACCGACTGCCTTCCGTTGATGTTGTCGTACAGCATCAACCCGCTGGCCACGTAGGGGCGCTCCCAGGCGCGGTGCGTGAGCGGGTAGAGGAAGGGCACCGGGTGCACCAGGTGCGGCGCGATGGTCGTGAGCATCAGCTCACGCTCCTTGAGCGCCTCGGCCACCAGACTGAAGTTCAACTGCTCCAGATAACGCAAGCCGCCGTGGAACAACTTGCTGCTACGCGAGGAAGTGCCGCTGGCGAAGTCGCGAGCTTCCACCATCGCCACCTTGAGGCCGCGGGTGGCGGCGTCCAGTGCTGCGCCGGCGCCGGTCACGCCACCACCGATGACCAGGACGTCGAAGTGGCCGTCTTTCAGGTCATTCCAGGACTGCTCGTGCTGCTGCGGCGACAGTGTCGCGCTGAAGGGTTGCATCACCATTGGAAGCTCCTCTTGTGGGTGTGTCTGCCTCTTACCGTAGATGTAGGGGCAGACCGTATGGGCGCTGGCCTGACATCCAAGTTACCCGGTGATGCCGCTCACACCAACGGGGCGGATTCGGCATTACCGAACGCTGGCTACGCTCCATCGAAGGGGTCGTGCGGTCCCGCAGTCGGCGGATTACCTGCGGTTGCCCCAACTGATGGAGCTCTGCACAGCGCTGCGCCAGTTTGCCCACTCGGCCGCGCGTCGCTGGGGGTCCATCGTGGGCAGCCACTCTGCAGCGGGCTGCCAGAACTCCCGCAGTACGTGCTGATCGGGCCAGTACCCCGCGCCGATCCCAGCGGCGTAGGCGGCGCCGAGCGCGACGGTCTCAGCCACCATCGGACGAACGATCGGGACGTCGAGCACATCAGCGACGATCTGCATCAGCAAGTTGTTCGACGTCATTCCGCCGTCCACGGCGAGCTTCGTGAGCGGCACCTGCGCGTCTTGATTCATCGCCTCGACCACCTCACGCGTCTGCCAGGCGGTTGCTTCCAATGCGGCTCGGGAAAGGTGGCCCTTGTTGACGAATGCCGTGAGCCCGACGATCAGGCCGCGCGCTTCACTCTCCCAGTGCGGCGCGAAGAGTCCGGCGAACGCGGGCACGATGTAACAGCCCCCGTTGTCAGGCACCGTCAATGCCTGCGTCTCGATCTCGGCGACTGATCGGATGATGCCGAGGTTGTCGCGGCACCACTTCACCAGCGCACCCGCCACCGCCATCGAACCCTCCAGCGCATAGACCGGGGATTGACCCGCCAGCGAGTAGGCGACCGTGGTGATCAGTCCTCGGCGGGAGCGGACTGCTTCGGTGCCGGTGTTCAACAGCAGGAAACTGCCTGTCCCGAAGGTGCACTTGGCCTCACCGGGCGCCAGTGCGGTCTGACCGAACAGGGCCGCCTGCTGATCACCGATCATCGCGGTGATGGGAATTCCCGCGATCGGGCTGCGGGTGAAGCCGATCGCGGAGATCGTCGGGACGATCTGGGGGAGCATTGCCCGCGGCACCTGCATGGCGTCGACCAGTTCCTCGTCCCAGTCGAGGGTGTCCAGGTCCATCAGCATTGTTCGGCTGGCATTCGTCGGGTCGGTCACATGTTGGCCGCCGGCGACCCCGCCGGTCAGATTCCAGACCAGCCAGGTGTCCATCGTCCCGAAGAGCAGATCACCGCGTTCCGCCCGCTCTCGCAACGCCGGATTCTGCTCCAGTATCCAGCGCAGTTTGGGCCCGGAGGAGTACGTCGACAGCGGCAGACCGGTGCGCTGCTGCACTTCTTCTGCGCCGAGCGCCTCGACGACCCGGGGGAGCAGGTCAGCGGTGCGGACGTCCTGCCAGACAATGGCTCGGTGCACCGGCGCACCGGTGTGGCGATCCCACACCACCGTGGTTTCGCGCTGGTTGGTGATACCTAACCCGGCCACCTGATCGACGCTCACGCCGGCGTCGGCAAGGGTACGCGGCAGGAGCTTGGTGACCACGTCCCAGATCTGTGCGGCGTCGTGTTCCACCCACCCGGGCTGGGGGTAGTACTGGTCGTGTTCGTGTTGGGTGAGCGCAACCATCCGGCCACGGGAATCGAAGAGCATGCACCTGGTGGAGGTTGTGCCCTGGTCGAGGGCGGCTACGTAACGCTGGGCCATCAGGGCGCCCCGTGACCGATGACGCGAGATATCTGCCGGGCTGCTGCCGTCACCTCGCGAATCAACTGCGGTCGCGGCCGGGTCTGCTCGTCGCAGATGTTGCCGACCGAGCCGTGAATTCCGACCGCAGCCACCACGAAACCGCTGGCGTCCCGAACAGGCGCAGCGATGTCTGCCAGGTTCGGTTCTGCTTCCTCGACGCAAGAGGCCCACCCGTCGTCGCGGACATCGGCGAGTTGGCGGACCAGTTGGCTGCGGTCGGTCACGGTGCGGAAGGCCAGGCTCGGCAACTCGCGGCCGATGATGCTGCGGGCTGCGCCCGGATCGAAGGCGAGCAGGACTTTGCCCAGGGCGCTCGCATGTAACGGGAGCACGGCGCCGGTCTGAGTCTCCTGGCGAGAGCGTGATGTGCGGGCGCGGTACACGTGATGGGCGACCACGACCTTCTCCTCGCGGAAGGCCGCCAGTCGGGCCGACTCGCCGGAGCGCGCGGCCAGGGCGTCGGTCCAGTTGAGTCCGTAAGACCGCAACTCGTTGAGGTCCAGGTTGCTGGAGCCGAGCAACGGCAGGTCCGGTGAGAGCAGGTAGCGCGATGATTCGTCCTGGGTGACGAACCCGACGCTCACCAGGGTGTTCAGCAGACCGTGGGTGGTGCCTTTCGCGAGACCCAGCGCGGCGGATACCTGCATCAACCGCAAGGGCTCGGTCTCACTGGCCAAGAGTCGCAACATGCTGGCGGCCCGTTCCACTGACTGCACCGAACTCGCCACTTCTCCAGATTAGCCAGGCGCAGTCGCGCGGACGAGAGTTCGGCAATGTCGAACCCAGAATTGTTCGGCAATGTCGAACGAATCAGGTAGTTGTTTTGTGATGTAGGTCATATGGTCATCGCAAGCACCGTCACCGATCGGTCAGGTTTCCACGAAGCCGGCTGGTCGTAGTGGGTGTATGAGCTTGCGAAATTCTGCGGCGCCGCTCACCTGAGCTGCGCCTGCCTAGCTAAGTAATAGAGGAGCGAAATGAGTCTTTGGTCGGTGTTCTTCAGTGAGGTGATCGGGACAGCAATCCTGATCACCCTGGGTGTCGGCGTTGTCGCCAACGTCGTACTGCCCAAGGCGGGAGGCTTCGAAGGCGGCACGTTGATGATCAACTTCGGTTGGGGTCTCGGTGTCTTCGGTGGTGTCTACGCGGCTTACAAATCGGGCGCACACCTCAACCCGGCAGTGACCATCGGTCTGTTGGCGGACGGTGCGGACACCTACGCCAAGGGCGTCAGCGTGACTCTTGCTTCCACGTTGGTCTACTTTGCCGGCGAGTTCGTCGGTGCGTTCCTGGGCGCTGTCGCTGCCTGGGCGGCCTACAAGAAGCAGTTCGACGACCGCCTGGACGCTCCGTCCCTGGGCATCTTCTCGACCGGCCCCACCATCAAGTCCTACGGGTGGAACCTCGTCACCGAAGCCATCGGAACCTTCGTCCTGGTGCTCTTCGTGCTCGTATCGGGCAAGACCCCGACCCAGGTCGGTCCGTTGGCCGTGGCTCTGGTCGTCGTCGGCATTGGCGCCAGCCTCGGTGGCCCGACCGGTTATGCGATCAACCCGGCGCGTGACCTCGCGCCTCGTATCGCCCACTTCCTGCTCCCCATCCCAAACAAGGACGACAGCAACTGGGCCTACTCCTGGGTGCCCGTCGTCGGTCCGATCATCGGTGCGCTTGTCGCAGCCGGTGTCGCACGCCTGTACATGTGAGCTCTACCTCCGCGGCGCGCTGCGCTCGGCGTTGGGACGCCGCGGAGGACTCGTAAAAGCCGGAACCCGCTTCCAATCTAGGAGTCAGTGAGTATGCCGAAATACATCGCATCGATCGACCAGGGCACCACCAGCACCCGGTGCATCCTGTTCGATCACGACGGCAAGATCGTCGCGACCGCACAGATGGAACATGAGCAGATCTTCCCGAAGTCGGGTTGGGTCGAGCACGACGCCGAAGAGATCTGGAAGAACACCCGCCAGGTCTGCTCCGACGTCCTGGTCAACGCCGACGCCGCGACGAGCGACGTTGCCGCGATCGGTATCACCAATCAGCGCGAGACTGCGGTGGTCTGGGACAAGACGACCGGCAAGCCCGTCTCCAACGCGATCGTCTGGCAGGACACCCGCACCCAGCGCATCTGCGATGAACTCGCCGGTGAGAACGAGCTCGGCGCCGACATCTTCAAGGCCAAGGTCGGTCTACCCCTGGCGACCTACTTCTCCGGCCCCAAAGCGCGTTGGATCCTCGACAACGTCGACGGCGCCCGCGAGAAGGCTGAAGCCGGCGACTTACTCTTCGGCAACATGGACACCTGGGTGCTGTGGAACCTCACCGGTGGAGTGAACGGGGGCGTGCACTCCACTGACGTCACCAATGCATCCCGGACCTTGATGATGGACCTGGAGACCCTCGACTGGGACGACGAAATCGTCGCCCTGATGGGCTTGCCCAAATCGATGCTCCCGAAGATCTGCTCCTCCTCCGAGGAGTATGGCAAGGTTCGCGAAGCCGGTCCGCTGTCTGGTATCCCGATTTCGGGCATCTTGGGCGACCAGCAGGCTGCGACCTTCGGACAGGCCTGCTTCGAGATCGGCACCGCCAAGAACACCTACGGCACCGGCAACTTCCTCCTGCTGAACACGGGTGAGGAGAAGGTGATGTCCAAGAACGGCCTGCTCACCACGGTTTGTTACAAGATCGGTGATGCCAAGCCGATCTACGCCCTGGAGGGTTCGGTCGCGGTCACCGGTTCACTGGTGCAGTGGCTGCGCGACAACCTGAAGATGATCGACTCCGCCCCGCAGGTGGAGGAGTATGCGAAGCAGGTCGAGGACAACGGTGACGTCTACATCGTGCCCGCGTTCTCCGGCCTGTTCGCGCCGCACTGGCGCTCGGACGCCCGCGGCGTCATCGTCGGTCTGACCCGGTTCAACAACCGCAACCACATCTGCCGTGCAGCGCTGGAGGCCACCGCCTTCCAGTCCCGCGAGGTCGTCGATGCAATGAACGCCGACTCCGGCGTAGCGCTCACCGAATTGAAGGTCGATGGCGGCATGGTGGTCAACGAGACTCTCATGCAGTTCCAGGCAGACATCCTGGGCGTACCGGTCATCCGTCCGGTCGTTGCCGAGACCACGGCCCTGGGTGCGGCCTATGCGGCCGGTCTGGCCGTCGGTTTCTGGGAGTCTGAGGATGAGCTGCGTAAGCAGTGGGCCGAGGACAAGCGCTGGACGCCGCAGATGGATCAGGACAAGGTCAAGTGGCTCTACTCCAAGTGGAACAAGGCCGTGGAGCGCACGCTCGGCTGGACCGACAAGGACCCGTCAGACCTGTACTGAGATCGGTGACGATTCACTGCTGACGCAGTGAACGAAGGGCCCGCGGCGTACTCGCTGTGGGCCCTTCGTACATCCGCCGACGCGTTTGCGGCCATGCAGTGCCAGACCTCGACTGCGATCAGGGGGTGATCCCGCGTCAGTTCTGCGGGTCGATCTGGCCGATGGGTTCGCGCTTCTCAGCCTGGAAACGGTCTTCTGTGCGCCCGAACGCCCAGTAACCGGAGAGGCTCACGGCATCGCGGGCCAGTTCGCGCTCCTTGAAGAAGATCTGCCGCAGGGCCTTCATCGATTCGCGCTCGCCGTGCGCAAAGACCTGGACGCCCTCGGCGGGCCAGTCCAGTGCTCGCACGGCGTCCGGTAGCAGCGATCGTTCGCCGGGGACAGCGCCGTCCCGGTGCAGCCATTGAACCTGCACCCCTTCCGGCACTGTTACCGGTGCGATCTCATCAGCAGCGGAGTCGACCTCGACGATGACGTGACCTCGGGCGTCCTGCGGGAGTGATTCGACCGCTGCGCTGATCGCGGGGAGCGCCGAGTCGTCACCGACCATCAGGTGCCAGCTCGTGCCTGCACCCGGTCGATACCCGCTGCCAGGCCCGGTCGCTGCGAGCAGATTGCCGGGCTGGGCGCGCATGGCCCATGGCGCCGCGATGCCCTGCTCGCCGTGGGTGACGAAGTCAATACTGATCGTGCCGTCGTCGTTCCAGCTACGCACGGTGTAGGTGCGGCGCACCGGAAGCTGTTCCTTGCCGATGGCGTCCAGGTCGTATGGCGGAGTGAGGTCGTGTACGGGGTCAGCGAAGAGCAGCTTGAAGTAGCCGTCGGTCGCATCGGGGCGGTCGATGACCTCGATGTCAGCTCCGCCAAACCGCACCCTCACCACATGCGGACTGACCCGTTCGGTCGAGACGACTTCGAACAGGTGCTGCGGTCGGGACTTCTTCTCACTCATAAGGCAACCCTAAGTCACTCGCGCTGAGTCGCCGAGCCGCCGAGATGTCGATTGCGCGGAACGCCACCCCTCCCGCAACGGACATCTCGATCGGGGAGGGGTTCAGCGTGTGGGCTACAGGCCGAGGCGGGCCTTCAGGCCATCCAGTTCGAGCTGCAGCTGAGGCGGGAGGGTGTCGCCGAATTTGGCGAACCATTCCTCGATCTGCGGGATCTCAGCCTTCCATTCTTCGGGGTCTACAGCGAGGGACGCCTCCAGGTCGGCGAGGGTCATGTCCAGACCCTCGACGTCCATCGACTCCGGTGTCGGCACGTGGCCGATGGGGGTCTCAACGGCAGCGGCCGTGCCCTCCATCCGCTCGATGACCCACTTCAGGACGCGGGAGTTCTCGCCGAATC
>JBBPZD010000090.1:0-6378 GCA_038199265.1 Actinomycetales bacterium
AGGACGATGTCGATGACTGCCCGCCAACCGTTCGGGCTCAACTTCTCTGCCGGGGTGACGAAGTTGCCAGCCGCGTTGTTGACCAGTGCATCGATGCGACCGTGGCGCTGGGCGACGTCGTCGATTGTCTTGGCGACCAGTTCGGCGTCGCGCATATCAAAGCACGCGTAGTCGGCGAACCCTCCCTCGGCCGCGATCCGTTCAACGGTCTCCTGCAATGGCTGTTCGCGTCGTCCGAGGACTACGACCGTGCCGCCCGCAGCGGCGTACCGCTCTGCAACGGCTCGGCCGATTCCACTGCCACCCCCCGTGATGACAGCGACGCGCCCGTCGAATTCGGTAGTGAGGTCCGGGATCGTCGTCATGGAGGTCCTTTGAGGTGTCGGGTTTAACTGAATGGCGGTTCAGTTTCTCCATCGGCCGATGTGGGTGTCAAGAGTTTGACGTCTGTTGATCACGAGAAGTAGATCGAACATGACCCCCTGGTCCCTTTTGGGATGTCCAGCACCAAAACGACGCGCTGTCCTACTATCCAAACGTGGTGAGGGAACGCAAGGACGCGGATGTCCGACGAGTTGAAATTCTCGAGGCCACGATCGGTCAGATCGAGGAGCGCGGCACTGCGCTGTTGCGCATCGCCGATGTCGCGGCAGTCCTTCAGGTGTCGCCTGCTCTTATCGTCTACCACTTCCAAACCAAAGAAGACCTCATCGCTCAAGCTTTCGCGCTCGCTGCCCAGCGCGACCTGGACAAGCTCATCGAGCTGACCGAGGTCGATGAATCCGCGCTGGAGCGACTGCGTGTTGCCCTGGCCTGGTACGCGCCGACTGGGCGAGCCAAGGGCTGGCGGCTGTGGATCGAGGGTTGGGCTGAGGGGTTACGCCAGCCGATCCTGCGACAGGTGGGCACCGACTTCGATGCCGCGTGGCGGGCCGCGCTGATCGCGATCATCGAAGAGGGCGTAGCGGCGGGGGAGTTCTGCACAGCTGACGCCTTCGGGGCCGCCTGGCGGATTACGGCCCTGCTCGACGGACTGGCGGTGCAGGTCATCGTGCATGACGGGCTGGTGACGCGTGAGCAACTCATCGACTGGACGATGCAGACGGTCGCCCACGAGCTCGGCCTGAAGCCTGACCCGACTGCAGTGCAGCGCGCCAAGGACGCTGTGGCAGCGGGCGCGGCAGGTTGACGCAGTTGACCGGTCCTGCGTGGTACTACACGATGGTTCAGTAAGAGTCCATCCCACGGAGGTTCACCATGACAACGACTGCACCGTCCCCGCCTACCGAGACGGCTTCCTCGGCGTCGGCCAAGAGGCCTGTCCTGCAGGTTGTGTGGACCGACCCGGTCACCGGGCGGAAGGGCTTTGTCGTCATCGACAAACTGGTGCGCGGTGTGAGCAGCGGCGGCCTACGGATGCGTGCCGGTTGCACTCTAGATGAGGTTGCCGGGCTAGCAGCGGGCATGACCCGCAAAGAAGCGCTGCACTACCTACCCGACAACAAGTACGTGCCGCTAGGTGGGGCGAAAGGCGGTATCGACTGCGACCCGACCGATCCCGACGCGTTCGGCATGCTGACCCGTTTCCTGAACGGTATTCGCGCGATTCTGGCCGAGCAGTGGACCACAGGTGAGGACCTCGGCGTTAGGCAGGACACCATCGACGAGGCCATCGCTGCGGCCGGTCTGGTGAACTCGATTCAGGCTATCTACCCGTTGCTGGACAACCCCGACGAGGCGAAGGCACGACTGGCTGACGCTTTCGAGGTGATGGTCGACGGGGTCCACATGTCGGAGCTGATGGGCGGGCTCGGAGTCGCGCAGGCTGCGCTGACAGCCCTGGAGCACCGCGGGGTCATCCCGGCAGGCAAACGTGCTGTCATTCAGGGATTCGGTTCGATGGGCGGTGCAACCGCGCGCTATCTCGCCGAGGCTGGTGTGTTGGTGGTCGGTCTGTCCGACGTGCACGGCATCGTGGCCAACCCGGCCGGCCTGGACGTAGAGCGGTTGTTGCTTTCTCGCGACCCCTCTGGCGGCATTGATCGCTCGCAGCTGCGCCCTGAAGACCAGGATCTCCCCGGCAGCGCTTGGCTCGACGTCGACTGCGACGTGCTGGTGCCTGCAGCGGTGTCGTACTGCATCACTGCGGAGAACCAGTCCCGCGTCACCGCCGAGTACATCGTCGAAGCAGCCAACATGCCGACGTTGCCCGAGGCGGAAGCATTGCTGTTGGCCCGTGGCGTCGAGGTCATCCCGGACTTCGTGGCGAACTCGGCGACCAACGCCTGGTGGTGGTGGACTCTCTTCGGTGATGTCGGCGCCGACGCCGATGAGGCCTCGAACCAGGTGCGTACGTCGATGACCCGGCTGGTCACGGTGATGCTCGACCAGGCGGATGCCGATGGTCTCACTCCACGAGCAGCGGCGCAGAGCGTCGTAGAGCAGAATCTCGCAGCGATCGATGAGCGCTTCGGTTCCCTGAACGTCTAAGCGCTCCATCAACGCCGAAGGGTGGGTACGACGGTTTCCCGTCGTACCCACCCTTCGGCGTTTGGTCGGAAGTTACAACCGGCCGGACTTGATGACCCTGGAGAGGAACTCCTGGGTCCGCTGTTCCTGGGGGTCTTCGAAGATTTGCTGTGCTGAGCCGTTCTCGCAGATTTCGCCCTTGTCCAGGAAACACACCTGGCTGGCGACCTCCTTGGCGAAGCCCATCTCGTGAGTCGCGAGCAGCATGGTGAGGCCGTCACGCGCGAGTTCTCGAACGATCTCGAGCACGTCGCCGACCAGTTCAGGGTCGAGAGCGGCCGTGATCTCGTCCAGCAACATGACCCGCGGGTTCATCGCTAGCGCGCGCACGATCGCGACGCGCTGCTGCTGTCCACCGGAGAGCATGTCGGGGTAGGCATTGGCTTTCATGCCCATGTTCACCGACTCGAGCAATTGCATACCCTGTTCTTCGGCTTCTTTCTTCTTCACGCCGCCGAGCATCGTCGGTGCCAGCGTCACGTTCTCCAGCACTGACATGTGCGGGAAGAGGTTGTAACTCTGGAAGACGATTCCGACGTCTTTACGGAGTGCGTTCAGATCGACGCCAGCACCGGTGATGGTGTCGCCGTCCATCCGGATTTCACCGCCGTTGACCTGTTCCAACTGGTTGACGCACCGCAGCAGGGTTGACTTGCCCGAGCCGGAGGCCCCGATGAGGCAGACGACCTCGTGTTGTTCGACGTTGAGCGTCACACCCTTGAGTACATGGTTCTCACCGAACGATTTTTTGACCTTGTCGATCTCTAGGAATGACATCGATCAACCTCCTGCCTTGCGACTGGCGTCGCGATCGATGAGCCAGTCCACCATCCGGGCCTGCGGAATAGTGATGATGATGAAGCCGAGTGCCGCCAAGGTGATAGGTGAGAGGTTGAACGTCTTGCTCTGCCAGAAGGTCGCAACATTGAGAATTTCTGGAATAGCGGCGACTGATAGCAATGCCGTGTCTTTCTGCAGACTGATGAAGTCATTCAACAACGGAGGGATGACTCGCCGGACGGCCTGTGGCACGAGCACCTTGCGCAGCGTCTGGCCGTAGCTCAGACCTAGTGAACGGGCTGCGCCACTTTGACTCGGGTGGATCGAGGCGAGTCCTGCGCGATAGACCTCAGCCACATAGGCGGAGTATGTCAACGAAAGGGCCACGATGCCCAGGAACACCGGGTTTGTTCTCGCCAAACCCGGTATCGCCAGTGGAGCGCCGAAGACGATCAGCAGAATCACCACGATTGCGGGCACGGCACGGAAGATGTCGCAATACACGATCGCTATCAATCGCAGCGGTGCACCCGCCCGGCCGGGCAGCATACGCATAATGGCCAGAACCAGCCCAAAAACCAGCACGATCACCTGTGCAACGACGGCCACCCAGATATTCGTCCAGAATGCGGAGATCATCTCCGGGAAAGATAGTCGCCAGACCCGCAGGGTGAAATACTGAAAAGCGATACCACTTCCCTTATTGGTAAGACCCGCTATCAATACTCCGCTCAGAATTATGGCTGCTCCGGCATACCCCATTCCGATGAATGCTTCTTCACGACCAGCGGCAGAAGCCCGTCGAGACGGTACGACCTTCTTATCTGCGAGTAGTTTCGACCGCTGCCCTCCTGCCGCAAACGACTTCACCGTAGGGAGGAACGGATAGAGGGAGCCCACGAAGAACACAATCGCAACAATAATTGAGATGATGTTCTGGTCGTTATAATCGACCAGCAGCAGAGCAGCGAAGGCCATCAGAGCAGCGCCGACAACTGCCATGATCAGGGCAATAGCGGCCACGTTGAAGACCGGTTTTGGCTGACTCGGTTCAGCGGAGGTCTTTAGCTCATCCCTGACCAAATTCGAGGGACTCATTGTGACTCACATCGTCGGCTGAGAAACTGCAGACTCACTTGGTGGTCCAGACCGGGACGGAGGCCGGGTCGCCACCGAAAGCCGGGCCGAGATAGGTACCGGAGAGGGTCTTCAATGTGCCGTCATCCATCAGCGTCTTGATGCCCTTGTCGAGCTCGGACCTGTTCTTGGACGCCTTCGGGTAGATCGCGCCATACTTCTCCCCGGTCTTGTACTGGCCCACGACCTTCAGGGTCGGAACGTTTTTCGCCTCGGCCAGCACGATTGCAGTGTCTAGAAAAGCGGCATCGATCTGGCCGGAGATCACGGCCTGGTAAAGCGTCTGCGAGTTGGGATAGATCTTGGCACTCTTGCACTTCAGCTTGTCCTGGATAAAGGGGACGGATGTGGTGCCGGAGTACGCACCGCAGCGCTTGTCCTTGATGTTGGCTTCAGTTACTCCTCCGTCCTTCTTGGCCAGTACGCCGACGTTTGAGTCGTAGTAGGGGGTGGAGAAGTCGACCACCTTCGCGCGCTCAGGGGTGATCGAGATCTCCGCGAGGGCGATGTCGTAGGTGTTAGTGCGACCGGCGACCAACTGGTCGAAGGCGACATTCTTTACGGTGATGGACTTCAGACCTGCCATGTTCGCCAGCTCAGCACCCATGCAGTACTCGTAGCCGTCTTGGATGGACGCGGCAGTCGTGCCGTTCCACCAGCCCTGCGCCGGGAGCGTCGTCTGCACCGTCAAGGTGCCTGCGGTCACTGGATTCAACTTGAGGGAGCCGGCCTTGCTGGTGATCTTGCACTTGCCGAAGCTGGCCTTGCCGCCGCCCCCGCCGCCCCCGGCGGCACTGGAGCTGGAACCGGAGCCGGAGCCACCACAGGCTGCGAGGGACACTGCAGCGGTGAGCGCGCCGACCGCTGTAAGAGTGCGCTTGATAGTCATTGTCAAGGTTTCCTAACCGTTGGTTCAGTAGAGGGCAGGTTGCGAAGAGCGTGTACCGGATGCAGGGTCGAGTCAAGGATTTCGGCGTAATCCAGAGGTTGCGATCAGGTCTCGGTCCCACAGTCCGAACAGCTTCGTGCGGGCTCCTGGATTCGCGACGCGCGCGAACTTCGGACCGGTAGTCCTTGACCTCGCGCTCACTTGTGATGCACGCTTCCCCTGCGAACAACGGATCGACCTCGAATTGAGCGTCGCTTGCCCAGTGAATGTTTCCCCCGCGGAATCTGGATCTCTGACAGCAGACTCGCCCGCTCGAGGGGCGCCCGGCGCCCGGCTTATACCCGGACTCGGGGTGAGTTGTGGGCGCGAGTGGACATCTCGTGCCCATGGGTGTAATTTTGCATCTTGCGCTGCCCTCCATCAGCTCATCCTCACAATCGTCAGCCCTCATCTCGTGTGTATTCGTCGGTCCGGCCGGTTCGCCGCCGCGATGAAACCGTCCGATTTGCAGACCTGGCACCGTGCTGCCCTTGGTCGGGTCGCAACGAGGTTGACTGGTGGCCCGGAAATCGTGACCGAACCGCCCGTCCGTAAGGCCTGTGGAAGGAATGTCCTTGGCTGCCTCGCGCTCCGCGACATCAAATCTCTCAACGGCGAAGACGGCATCGGGCCGTCTCTCGTTCGCGCAAATTCGCGAACCGCTGGAAATGCCCGATCTGCTCGCTCCTCAGACCGAGAGCTTCGACTGGCTTCTCGGTAACGAGCGCTGGCAGGAGCGGGTCGCCGCGGCGAAGGCCGCCGGCAAGGCCGAAGTCAACGACCGGTCCGGTCTGGAGGACATCTTCGAAGAGATCTCCCCGATCGAGGACTTCGCCGAGACCATGAGCCTGTCGTTCCGGGATCACCGGTTCGAAGAGGTCAAGTACTCCATCGAGGAGTGCCGCGAACGTGACATGACGTATGCCGCGCCGCTGTTCGTTACCGCTGAGTTCATGAACAACACCACCGGCGAGATCAAGAGTCAGACCGTCTTCATGGGTGAC
>JBBPZD010000091.1:0-7735 GCA_038199265.1 Actinomycetales bacterium
CAATCATTCGATGACCACGCAGTCTCGGCTCGTGGGGCTGACCCACGCCGACGCGGACTGGGCCGGTGTCCGGGTCGTCGTACTCGGTCTGGGGCTCAGCGGATTTGCGGCCGCCGACGCCCTTCTGCAGCGTGGCTCAGACGTGACGGTGTTGGCCGCACCGGGCGGCACTCCGACGGAGCGCGAGCGCGAACAGGCAACTGTTCTGGAGATACTCGGCGCCGAGGTCCGTTTCGGTTCGGAGCACCAGCAACGACCTCCGGCTGACACGCAGCTGGTCGTCACCTCGCCCGGGATTCCTCCCACGGCTCCACTACTGCACAGCGCAGCGGGCCTGGGGTTGCCGATCTGGGGAGAGGTCGAGCTCGCTTGGCGGATGCGACGCCGTGCGGGGGCTGCGCCGTGGTTGACGATTACCGGGACGAACGGCAAGACCACGACCGTCACCATGCTGGAGCGCATCCTTCTCGCCGGCGGGCTTCGCGCCGTTGCCGCCGGAAATGTCGGCACGCCGCTGATCGAGGCGGTGCTGCACCCGCAGCCCTACGACGTGGTGGCCGTGGAGTTGTCCAGTTTCCAGCTGCATTGGTCAGCCACCGTCTCGCCGCATTCATCGTGCCTGTTGAACATCGCGCCCGACCACTTGGACTGGCACGGCTCGTACGAGGAGTACGCCCGGATGAAGGGCCGCGTCTATGAGAACACGCAACATACGTGTGTCTACAACGAGCAGGACGTCGTCACGCGCGCCCTCCTGGAAGAGGCAGATGTGATCGAGGGGGCCCGCGCGGTGGGATTCACCCTCGGTGTGCCCGGCCCGTCCATGTTCGGAGTGGTCGACGGGGTGTTGGCCGATCGCGCATTCGTGCCGGATCGACGTTACGCGGAACAGTTGTGCACCGTGACCGAGCTTGGTGAAGGCAGCGGCGAGCCTGCACCGCACTATGTCGCCAATGCCCTGGCAGCATCTGCTCTGGCACGTTCCTTCGGGGTGTCCACTGCAGCGGTCCGCGCCGGCTTGACCCACTACACCCCACAACCACATCGCGGTCAGGTCGTCGCCACGGGGAATGGGGTGCGCTGGATCGATGATTCGAAAGCGACCAACCCGGGTGCAGCCGCTGCTGCTCTGAATGCCGTTACCGATGTGGTGTGGGTCGCGGGTGGTCAACTCAAAGGCGCCGATGTCGAAGAACTGGTGCGCGATGCCGCGCCCAGGCTGCGTGCCGCCGTCCTGATGGGGGTAGATCGCGCGATCATCGCGGCCGCGCTGCGGCGACACGCGCCGGATATCCCCGTCGTCCAGATCGACGTCACCCACACTGACGCCATGGATCTCGCAGTGAAGCAGGCTGCCCGACTGGCTCGCCCTGGTGACGTCGTTCTGCTGGCTCCCGCTGCGGCGTCCAAAGACATGTTCACCGGGTATCCGCAGCGTGGCGAGCTGTTCGCCGCCGCAGCAGCGATCGAGGCGAACCGGTGACCGCGGGTAGTCCCGCGGCCGGATTGGCCCCCGCCCGCACTTACCTGACACAGGCCAAGGAACGAATTACTTCACCGGTCGGCCCGTACTACCTCATTCTGGGGTCTGGCAGCTTACTGCTGGTGTTCGGACTGACCATGGTGTTGTCTGCGTCGAGCGTCACGTCCTACGCTTCTGCCTCGGGCTCCTCCTACACGGTCTTCTTCAACCAGTCGATCTTCGCCGTGCTCGGATTGGCCGCCGCGTTCGTTGCCAGCCGGGTCACCATCCGGTGGTGGAAGATGCTCGCCTACCCCGCATTCTTCGCGGCTCTGGTCCTGCAGTTGCTGGTGTTCACCCCGCTCGGGCTCTCAGTGAACGGCAACCGGAACTGGATCGGCGCGGCCGGTTTCACCATGCAGCCCTCAGAGTTCGGCAAGATCTCCGTCGTACTTCTCGTCGCGAGTGTCTTGGCCAGCAAGCGGCGGGTGCTGGACCAGTACCGACACCTGCTGATCCCGCTGGCGCCGCTACTGCTGCTGTTGCTCGGCGCGGTGATGGGCGGGCACGATCTGGGGACCGCTCTGGTGCTGATGGTCATCGTCGGTGCGGTGTTCTTCGTGGCCGGAGTCCAGATGCGGATCTTCGGCGCCGCTGCTGTCGTCGCGATCATGGGGGTGTTGGCCTTTGCCTTCACCAGCCAGAACCGCACCGGTCGCATCGACGCCTGGTTGGGTACCTGCGTCAATGCCAACACGGCGGGCTGCTGGCAGAAGGTGCACGGCATGTACGCGATGGCCGACGGCGGCTGGTGGGGGGTTGGCCTCGGCGCCAGTCGCGAGAAGTGGTTCTGGCTGCCCGAGGCGCACAACGACATGATCTTCGCCATCATCGGCGAGGAGCTCGGCATCCCGGGCACGATGGCGGTCGTCGGTCTCTACATTGTGCTCGCCTACGCGTGTTTCCGGCTGATCACCACCAGCAAAGACATGTTCGTGCGCCTCGCCACGGCCGGGATCATGATGTGGATCGTCTTCCAGGCAATGGTCAACATCGGCTCGGTGACGGGGCTGCTACCAATCATCGGGGTGCCGCTACCCCTGGTTTCGGCGGGTGGTTCGGCATTGGTGACGACGTTGTTCGCACTCGGCATGCTGTTGTCTTTCGCCAGAGCCGAACCCGAGTGCAAGGCAGCCTTGAAGGCCAGGCCGAGTCTTCTTCGAAAGGCAACTGCAGTGTTGGCAACCCCCCGTAGCACTCGATGAACTCCGCCTCGGGTACCGCGCAGCTGCGCAGTGTCCTGCTGGCCGGTGGGGGTACGGCGGGGCACATCTCGCCGCTGCTGGCGACAGCGCAGGAACTTGCCAAGCGGCATCCAGAAGCTCGGATCACCGTGCTCGGCAGCAACGGCGGCTTGGAAGAGCGACTCGTCCCTGCCGCCGGCCTCGATCTGCGGTTGATACCCAAGGTGGCGTTCCCGCGACGGCCCAGTGCCGACGCCCTGCGCTTTCCACTCGCGCTACGTGACGCGGTCTCGCGGGCCGGCGCCATCGTCGACGACGTAAAGCCTCAGGTCGTGGTCGGTTTTGGTGGATTCGTGAGCCCACCGGCATTTGCCGCGGCCCGCAGGCGGAAGATTCCGGTCGTGGTGCACGAACAAAACGCCCGTCCCGGACTCGCGAACCGGGCGGGAGCGCGACTGACCCCGTACGTGGCCACGACGTTCCGCACGACGCAGCTGCCGCATGCCCGGGTGCTGGGCATGCCGCTGCGTTCGGAGATCTCGCAGCTGGTCCGGTCCGTCGGTCGCGCAGAGGCGCGCGCCTTCTTCGGCCTCCAGCCGGGTCTGCCCACAGTGCTGGTGACCGGGGGGTCACTGGGTGCGGCGCGTATCAACGCGGCGTTCGCAGACAGTGCGCAGCAGCTCAGTAGCGCCGGAATACAGGTGCTACACGTCACCGGTCGGGGCAAAGAGTTCGATGCACCCGCCACGGCGGGTGGGGTGCCGTACGTGGTCCTTCCCTACGTGGACCGGATGGACCTCGCCTACGTCGCCGCCGACCTGGCCGTCACCCGCGCGGGTGCCGGGATGGTGTGCGAGCTGGCAACAGTAGGACTCCCCGCAGTCTTCGTCCCGCTACCGGTCGGAAACGGCGAGCAGCGGCTCAACGCCGCGGAGATGGTTGCTGCCGGCGGTGCGCAACTGGTCCCTGACGAATACTTCACTGCCGAATGGATCGATCTGCAGCTGATCCCGTTGATGAAGGACGACTCACGGTTGGACGCCATGGCTCGTGCTGCGCACGATGGCGGTCACGGGTCGGCGGCCGCCGATCTGGTCACTTTGATCGAGCAAGCATCAGCGAGGGAATAGGCGTGACCGGGTTAACCGTGGGAGATGGTGTCAACCGTCGCTTCGACTTCTCCGAGCCGCTCCCGCAGCTGCAGGATGTCAGTGCTGTGCACTTCGTCGCGATCGGTGGTTCCGGGATGTCCGGGATCGCGGCGCTGTTCGCCTCTGCAGGCATCACGGTCACCGGGTCGGACCGAGCGGCAAGTGGTTCGGTCGAACGGCTGCGGGCGGCGGGTGTGCCCGTCGTGATCGGCCAGGACGCTCGCAACATCGCTGCGCTGCCAGCGCAGACCCTGGTGGTGGTGTCGACAGCTATCGCAGAGGCCAACCCGGAACTCAGTGCCGCGCGTGCGCGTGGGATGCGGGTGCTACATCGTGCTCAGGCGCTGGCGGTGCTGAGCCGCGGACGCCGGGCTGTCGCCGTCGCGGGTGCCAACGGCAAGACCAACACCAGCGCGATGTCCGTGGTTTCCTTGCGTTCTGCAGGGGTCGATCCTTCGTTCGCGATCGGATCGGACATCGCCGGCATCGGCGCCAACTCCGGTGTCGGAACGGGCGAGCCCTTTGTGGTCGAAGCCGACGAGAGCGACGGATCGTTCGTCGTCTACCGCCCCGATGTCGCCGTGGTCACCAATATCCGCGATGACCACCTCGACTTCTACGGAACGCGTGAACGGCTACGTGCTGCCTACGACGCATTCGCCGATTCGATTCCGAGCGGTGGTCTGTTGGTCGCGTGCGCCGACGATGAGGGGAGTTCGGTGCTGGCGCGGGCGCACTCGCAACGGTTGCGGGTGCTGACCTACGGCAGGGACGCCGGCGCTGATCTACGGCTGCACGATGAGCACGCCGACGGTATGTCGTGGTCGGCTCAGCTTAATTTTCCTGCAGGGCAGGTCCATGAACTGAGGCTCGCAGTGCCGGGCGCGCACAACCTGTTGAACGCGGCGGGAGTCGCACTGGCGATCACAGCGGGTTGCGACGTCACACCGGCGGCGGCGGTCGACGGGCTCGCTGCCTTCGCAGGTACTTCCCGGCGGTTCGAGTCGCGTGGCACAGCTGCCGGCGTCCGGGTTGTGGACGACTACGCGCACAACCCGGACAAAGTCGAGGCAGTCGTTCGGACCGGGCTCGCGTTGCGTGGCGAGGGACGTCTGATTGTGCTGTTCCAGCCCCATCTGTATTCCCGCACGTTGAACGCCCTCGAACAGTTCGCAGCCGCACTTGCTCTCGCGGATGGGGTGTTCGTGATGGATATCTTCGCTGCGCGCGAGGAACCCGTACCCGGCGTAACAGGTGCGGTGCTCTCAGATCGAGTGCCCGGGGCGCACTATGTCGCCACAGCCGAGGCCGCCGTCGATGCTGTCGTCGCAGCCGCTCGCACCGGTGATCTGGTCATCACGGTCGGAGCCGGAGACATCACCACCCTAGGGACCCGCATCCTCGATCACCTGTCGGCAAGATCACCCTCTAGTTGAGGTCGAGGTAGCTGTCGATACAGGCTACGGTCGCGTACCATCGCAACCGCGTTGGTCTTGAATCAACGAACCCCTTCTCGTCGTGATCGGCGGACTGCGTACCGCGCAATCTGCAGCATCGTCGTAGCGAAGCACCGCAGCAGACCCGCAAACTTTCGAAAGGCTCCACTTCGTGCCAACTCCTCAGAACTATCTGGCTGTCATCAAGGTCGTCGGCATCGGTGGTGGCGGCGTCAACGCGATCAACCGGATGATCGAGGGCGGTCTCAAAGGCGTCGAGTTCATTGCCATCAACACTGATGCGCAGGCGCTCTTGATGTGTGACGCTGACGTAAAGCTCGAGGTCGGTCGTGAGCTGACTCGGGGTCTTGGTGCCGGCGCTGACCCTGAGGTCGGCAAAAAGGCAGCTGAAGACCACGCCGAGGACATCGAGGAGGTGCTCAAGGGCGCCGACATGGTTTTCGTGACAGCAGGCGAGGGTGGCGGAACCGGAACCGGTGGCGCGCCGGTCGTGGCCAAGATCGCCAAGGGCCTCGGCGCTCTGACGATCGGCGTCGTGACACGTCCGTTCACCTTCGAGGGTCGTCGTCGTGCCAACCAGGCCGACCTCGGCATCAACGCGCTGCGCGAAGAGGTCGACACCCTGATCGTCATCCCGAACGACCGGCTGCTGTCGATCAGCGACCGAAATGTCTCGATGCTTGAGGCCTTCCACACCGCCGACCAGGTGCTGCTGTCCGGGGTCCAGGGCATCACCGACCTGATCACCACGCCCGGCCTGATCAATCTCGATTTCGCCGACGTGAAGTCCGTGATGCAGGGCGCAGGTTCGGCCCTGATGGGTATCGGGTCCGCCCGCGGCGAAGACCGCGCCGTGCAGGCGGCCGAGTATGCGATCTCCTCACCGCTACTGGAAGCCAGCATCGACGGTGCGCAGGGCGTGCTTTTGTCAGTGCAGGGTGGCAGCGACCTTGGCCTCTTCGAGATCAACGAAGCTGCGAAGCTGGTGCAGGAAGCCGCGCACCCCGAGGCCAACATCATTTTCGGCGCAGTGATCGACGACGCGCTCGGCGATGAGGTGCGAGTCACCGTGATCGCCGCTGGGTTCGACACCGGTACTCCGCAGCGTCGCGGCGACGATCGCGCCCTCGGTCAGATTCAGGGCGGTCCGACCGCTCGCCCGCAGCAGGCCGGTTCTGCTTCTAACCCGACGCAGAACGAGCCCGCGTCGCAGCGGCTGCCGCAGGCCCCCACGGGTCAGCAGGGCCAATCCCGCCAGCAGGACCCGCACCCCGCTCAGGGCCAGGGCCACGGTCATGGCGGTGCAGTCAGAGACCAGGGCAACGGGTCGCAGGGCTCGGGCATGCAGAGCAACGCCGTCGCAGGCAGGGATCAGGGCGATCCCCAGCAGCAGGGTTCCCCGGTTCGACCGCCGCGTCAGGCGCCGGTCGACCCGCCCGAGGACCTGGACGTCCCCGACTTCCTCAAGTGATTTCGGCTGTAGGTCGCGGTCAGCCCCACCCGGTAGGGCGGGGCTGAGGCGTGTTCTGGTGGCAGGACACCGTGCGCGGTGCCAACGCAGTGGTCGTGGATGTCGGCTTCACCGATCGTCACGGCGGGTTGAGCCAGGGTGCGTTGAGCTCTCTCAACCTCGGGGGTCTGGTCGGCGACGATCCTCAATTCGTGCGTGCCAACCGTGGCGTTGTGGCGCAAGCGATGCAGCTGCCTCCCGGTCAGCTGCACTTCATGCATCAGGTCCACGGCAACCGTGTCGTCGACGTCAGCGATGGGTGCGCCACGCAGGACGCTCGGCAGTGCGACGGTCAGCTGACCGATATGCCGGGTGTCGGGCTGGCGGTGCTGGTGGCCGATTGCACGCCGGTTCTGTTGGTCGATGTCGAGGCTGGTGTGATCGCAGCGGTGCATGCAGGGCGCCCCGGAATGATGGCAGGCGTCGTCGGTGCAGCCCTTGACGAGATGGCAGGACGCGGCGCTCATTCGCCGCGCGCCTTCGTCGGCCCGTCGGTCTGTGGGCGTTGTTACGAAGTGCCGTGGCAGATGCGCGAAGACGCCGCCGCTATAAGCCCGGAGAGCCGGGCGGTGAGCTGGAGCGGAACCCCCGCCATCGACGTTGCCGCCGGGGTGGTCGCGCAGTTGCATGCCCGGGAGGTACCTGTGACGTGGGTCCCGGGGTGCACCCGCGAGGAGAGCCGTCTGTTCTCTTATCGTCGAGGCCACGACGAAGGCAGGTTCGCCGGCGTCGTCGTCATGAGAACGGAGACTGTCGATGGCGACTGAAAGGGACGATGCCGATCGCGTGGAGCAGTTGTTGACAGCACTTGCGGCTGTCGAGGAACGTATTCAGCGTGCGTGCGTCGCGTCGCAGCGCCCGCGTGATGGCGTCACGCTTATCACCGTAACCAAGTTCTTCCCGTCCTCCGA
>JBBPZD010000092.1:0-4161 GCA_038199265.1 Actinomycetales bacterium
CATCGTGCGCAACCTGGTCAGCAACGCGATCGAGCACAGCGAGGGTAAGCCCGTTGACATCACCGTGGGCAGTAACGAGAGCGCGGTAGCTGTGTCGGTGCGCGACTACGGGGTCGGCCTCGCTCCCGGTGACTCCTCCAGAGTCTTCAACCGCTTCTGGCGTGCCGACCCGGCCCGTGCGCGGACGACCGGGGGTAGCGGGTTGGGACTCTCGATTGCTTTGGACGACGCCCGCCTCCACGATGGGTGGTTGCAGGCATGGGGTGAGCCAGGGCGAGGATCATGTTTCCGACTGACGTTGCCCGCTCAGACCGGCGTGCCGATCGCCGGGTCCCCGCTGAACTTGGCGCCAGACGATTCGGCAATCGGCCGGGTGATGCCGCAGGCCGACAGCTTGACCATCGGAACCTGGACGACGCCGGGTTCCACCCGGGCTGCCACGGAGGCAACGCGTTTCGACCGAGGTCCTCAGTGAAGGTGCGGCCCCTCTGGGCGCTCGTACTTGTTCTGCCGCTCGGTCTGACTGGTTGTGCCGGCCTCGCAACCAGCAGTGACGTGCGCGCAGAACAAGCGATCAGCAACGCGGCCGTCCCCTACCTCAATGTCGGTGCGCTGGATCCGGTGGAGGGGCAGTCTGCGAAGGAGATCGTCAGATATTTCGTCCTTGCCGGGGGAAGTCTGGTCGACGACTACGGAGTGGCTCGCAAATATCTCACCGCTGAGGCCTCAGCCGGGTGGATGCCGTCAGAGGGCGCGACGGTGACAACCGGTGAATCGGATTACCGAGTGACGGGTTCCTCTGGTCGTATCACGATCTCCGGCAGACAACAGGCATCCCTCGATGCCCGCGGCCACGTAGCCGAGAGCGTCCCCGTCACCTCCACCCGCGCCAGCTTCGGTGTCTCCAAGGTCGGCGGCGAATGGCGGATCAGCAGTCTGCCGAAGGCATTCCGTCCATGGATCACCGACATCGATTTTCGACGGGTGTTCTCACCCCGGCCGATCTACTTTCCCGCGGCGAATCTGAAAGTCCTGGTTCCCGACGTGCAGTGGTACCCCGATGCCGGTCTTGCGACAGCAGCAGCACGCGCCGCGCTCGCCGCGCCGCCCCCGTGGCTGCGCAAGGTTCTCAACAGCCCGGACAAGTCTCGGATCCGGTTGGCGATCAACGCGGTGCCGGTCGATCTCAACACCGGGCTGGCCACCATCGCCCTGTCGTCGCAGGCCCTGGCCGCCGACGGCCCTACCCGTATCGCGTTGTGGGCCGCGATGACCGCCACCTTGACCACCGTTCCCAGCGTGACCCGTGTCGAACTCACGGTGAACGGCAGTCGGCTCACCGCAGCCGGGCTGCCCGCAGAGCCACTGATCGCCTCGGACCTCGGGTATCAAGTCGTTGCACCTGGTGGGGCAGGTCTGATCGCTCGTCGCTCGTCGAACCTGTCCTGGAAACGACCAGGTGTCGTGGGGACTTCACGCCCCTCTGGTGATCCGGACAGCCCGCCGGCGCCTCTTCCGCGGATAGGGGCCAATTTCTACGCGATCGCCGCAGACCGGACGGGGTCGAGTGTCGCGGCGCTCTCCACTGATCGCCGATCGGTCGGGGTCTGGACGGCGCTGAAGTATCGTCCCGTGACGACTTTCGCCGACAACCTGACGCGCCCTTCCTTCACGGGCAAGGTCGCGCTCGTAGCCGGCACCACCGGTTCACAGGGCCGCGACACGACCTCCGGTGCAGGTGTCTGGGCAATAGACACCGGCCCGAAGGCCGGTCAGGTCCGGGCCAGATCTCTGTCCACGCCGTGGCTGCAGCGATCGACCGTGGTAGCCCTCAAGTTGTCGCCCGAAGGGGTACGGGTGACGATGGTCCTGCGCGGGCCGGACGGCGATTCTCAGGTGGCGGTCGCCGGACTCCTGCGCGACGCCCGGGGCACGCCGATCGGCATCTCAAAGCCGGTTTCGGTGCCGGTCGGTATTGACTCGATCATCGACGTCGCGTGGTCCGACGACGCCAGCCTGATCGTGCTCGGGGGAAAGGTCGGCTCGGACGGACGGGCGGTCGGAAACTCCACGATCGCTCAGGTCGCGCTGAGCGGTCAGTCCGATGTCTTCGATGCGCCTGCGGGTGTCCAGGAGGTCGTTGCCACGGCGGTCGGCCCGGGCGATGTCTTCGTGCTGGACCACCGAGGCTCTGTCTGGTTGCGCGAAGGCGCCAATTGGGTGCGCCAGTCCGAGATCAATGATGTAGCGGTGCCGGGTGCCTGAGCTGTTCTGGTGTTGGTCCACATCCCCCTGTTGAGGAGCACAGCGTCCACACCACGCTGCGGCCCTTCGTCGCAGGGTCCGATGACTTGATCTGCTGGCCTCATGCAGTGGGCGCAGGAGCTTCTCGATCTGGTTGTTCCGCGATGCTGCGCGGGCTGCGGGGTGCCCGGAACGCTGTTGTGTCAAATCTGCGAACGCGAACTGATCGCAGGCCTGGTCCATCCATCCGGGCCAGTGCCCCCGGACGCGATGCCCTTCGGCCCGCCGTCGACGTGGGCGCAGGGCGCGTATTCCGGGGTCCTGGCCAAGGTCCTGCGACGTTACAAAGATGAGAACCGGCTCGACCTGACGTCGTGGTGCGCGAGATACCTGCGCAGTTCGATGGCCGGGTGCCTGATGGGTGATCCGTTGGTTGCAGCAGCAGCAGGTCGCGGCGACCTGCTCATCACCGCAGTGCCCTCCTCGGCGCGAGCACGGCGTGTCCGCGGTCGAGACCCGTTGTGGGACGTCACGGTGGCTGCCACCGGCGGCGACCTCGGGCGGTTGTCTCCCCCCGCCCGGTTGTTGCGTCCGGCTCGGCCCACCCAGGATCAGGTAGGCCTGGGTGCGGTCGACCGCGCTCGCAATCTCGCTGGCGCGATGGTGGTCCCCACAGGATGTCGTCATTGGCTTTGCGGACATGTGGTCGTCGTGATCGACGACATAGTGACGACGGGATCGACGTTGATGGAGGCGACTCGCGCACTACTCGAGGCCGGGGCGTCCCACATCGCTGCGGTGACCATTGCAGCCACCCCTCGTGCCGACTACGGTCAGGGAATGAAGGGCATGCAAAACCCCACGGCCGCGAACTCCAGGCCGACGTGTTGAGCGCGACGGGTCTGCCCCTCCCCGCCCAGGTTGTTTCCGTTCGTGGGGGTGATCTCTGCCCCTGACCGGCTTGGCCCGCCGCAGATCTGTCCTATTTCACGATCAGGAGGTCGTTCATGGAGATCAGTGTGACCGGACGTCACGTGGCGGTGCCCGAGCGTTTTCAGCGACACATCGAGGAGAAGCTGGGCAAGGTTTCCCAGCTCGACCCTGCGGTGGGTCGGTGTGAGGTAATCCTGACGCACGAGGCCAATCCCCGGCAGGCCAAAGAGGCCGAACGCATAGAGATCACCTGTTTCGCCAAACGATCGGTCATCCGCGCCGAAGCGAGCGCCGATGACGAGTACGGCGCACTTGATCTTGCGGTGGCGCGACTGGGAGAGCGACTACGCCGCCAGCACGACAAACGCAGGGTCAGCAGAGGTCGTCGAGCGCCGGTCTCAGTGGCAAGGGCTACCGCAGGGCTGAGCGACTGGGCCGAGCCGCAGGCCGAACAATCGCAGGAGCAACACGAGGACCCGCTGCCGCCGTACGTCACCGCGTTGGGCGGCGATGAAGACTGCCCCGTCGAGCTACGTGAGAAGGTGCACCGCAGTTCCCCGATGGGAGTGGACCAGGCGTTGCGCGAGATGGAGCTGGTCGGGCACGACTTCTACCTCTACCCGGACGCGGAGTCCGGCATGCCGAGCGTGGTGTATCGACGCCGTGGATGGTCCTACGGCGTCATCCAACTAGAGGTGAACGACACCGACGCATCGCAGCCAGAATCGTCGACTGCGGGAATTCCTGCCGCAGTCTGAGGCACAATCGGCAATTGTGAGCGACCGCCCAATCACTGCCCAGGTCGCCGCACCCAGCCCGATCTATCGGCGGGGCATAGCCGCCGTGCTTGTTGAGAACGGTGTTCACGTGGTCGCTTCGGCTGCCGATGGCCATGAGCGGTTGGGAGCCGAAGCGACCGACGTCGTTGTGGGGCACCGGGAGTTGCCGGGGATCGGCGAGGCTATGCGCGGGGTGTAGTTGGGA
>JBBPZD010000093.1:0-7722 GCA_038199265.1 Actinomycetales bacterium
CGAGTTGTGGGGCGGCTCGGGGTCGGTGCTCGACCGGGCGCCCGACGTCGCCGCGCTGGCCGCAGCCCGCCAGGGGGTGTCCGCGTGAGTGTCGCCGCACCTGGCGCCGTCGAGGCGGTCGTCGACTACGACGAGGCGCTGGGCCGCTACGACCCGGTGATGGGGCTGGAGGTGCACGTCGAGCTCAACACCGCCACCAAGATGTTCTGCGGTTGCGCCACCGGGTTCGGCGCCGACCCCAACACTCAGGTGTGCCCGGTCTGCCTCGCGCTGCCTGGTGCTCTACCGGTCGTGAACGCGATGGGCGTGGAGTCTGCGATCCGAATCGGGCTCGCGCTGAACTGCGAGATCGCCACCTGGTGCCGTTTCGCCCGAAAGAACTACTTCTACCCGGACATGCCCAAGAACTTCCAGACCAGTCAGTTCGACGAGCCGATCGCGTTCGAGGGCTACCTCGACGTCACGCTGGAGGACGGCACCCCGTGGCGCGTCGAGATCGAGCGCGCACACATGGAGGAGGACACCGGCAAGTCGATGCACGTCGGTGGATCCACCGGTCGCATCCAGGGCGCTGAGTACTCACTGGTGGACTACAACCGCGCTGGTATTCCGTTGATCGAGATTGTCACCAAGCCCGTTGTCGGCGCTGGAGCACGTGCGCCTGAGGTTGCCAAGGCTTACGTTGCAGCGTTGCGTGACCTGCTGAAGGCGCTCGACGTGAGTGACGTGCGGATGGAACAGGGCTCGGTGCGGTGCGATGCGAACCTGTCACTGAAGCCGCGAGGCGCCGAGAAGCTCGGTACCCGCACCGAGACCAAGAATGTCAACTCGCTGCGGTCCGTGGAGCGCGCGATCCGTTACGAAATCGGTCGACATGCAGCAATTCTCGACGGTGGCGAAGCGATCTTCCAGGAGACGAGGCACTGGCACGAGAACACCGGCGTCACCACCTCCGGTCGACCGAAGTCCGACGCCGACGACTACCGCTACTTCCCCGAACCGGACCTCGTTCCGATCGCACCTTCGCGCGAGTACGTCGAGCGGTTGCGTGCAACCCTGCCCGAGCAGCCGGAGCTGCGGCGCAGGAGGTTGCAGCAGGACTGGGGTTACAGCGATCTGGAGATGCGCGATGTCCTCAATGCCGGTGCTACCGAGCTCATCGAGCAGACCGTCGCGGACGGCGCGAGCCCGGCTGCCGCGCGCAAGTGGTGGACGGGCGAGATCGCTCGCCGGGCGAACGCCGAGGCTCGCCCGATCGACGACTTCGGTGTCACCCCCACCCACATTGCCGAACTGGCCGGGTTGGTGAGCGGTGGTCGTTTGAATGACGCGATGGCCCGTCAGGTGCTCGATGGTGTGCTGGCCGGTGAGGGCACGCCTACTCAGGTCGCTGACGCCAAAGGTCTGGAACTGGTCCAAGATGACGGCGCCCTGGAATCAGCGGTCGACAAGGTCATCGCGGCGAACGGCCCCATCGCAGACAAGGTGCGCGATGGCAAACTGAATGCGGCCGGTGCGTTGATCGGCGCAGTGATGAAGGAGATGCGCGGGCAGGCCGACGCAGCGAAGGTGCGCGAGCTGATTCTGTCCCGATTGACCTGAGGAGAGGCGGTCCCGATGTCCACACCACCGCTGACCAGCCAGCTCAAGGTGGCTGGCCAGTTCGTCACGGAGCTCTACGCCAACAAGGTGAGAACCCAGTACGCCGCCCGGGTGCTGCACGCGCCGCTCGCCGCGGCCATTGTCTCGCCGGGCAAGCGCAACCCGTATCCGCTGTACGACCAGGCGCGCGACATCGGGCCACTGTGGCCATTACCGCGTGACGAGCGGGTACACGTCTCGGCAACCCACGCAGTATGCAAACAGGTCCTGAAGAGTCACGACTTCGGAGTCGGGGGCCGCACGATCCTCGGTAAGGACGCCTTCGAGTTCAGTATGTCGCTGCTCGAAATGGACCCGCCAGAGCACACCCGACTTCGCCGGGTGGCAGCTCCGGCTTTCTCCCCTCGGCGCCTCGGCGGATATGCGGTGGCGATCGAGAAGATAGTGAACGAGCGATTGGACGCGGTTATCCCCGGGCAGCCGTTCGACATCGTCAGCACACTCGCTGCGCCGCTGCCGATCCGGATCATCTCTGAGCTACTCGGGGTGCCCGAGGCCGATGAGGCGCCGTTCTTACGCTGGGGCACCGCGCTCGGCAGCGCCCTGGAGGGCCCGCACGGTCTGTGGCACGCACGTCAGGTCATGTCCGCGAAGAACGGTCTCGACGCAATGTTCGAGCGGCTGGTCCAGCAGCGTCGTGCCGAGCCCCGGGACGACATGATCTCGTTGCTGATCGAGCAGGAGAGTGGCGGTGGGGTCAAGAGCGAGGAGATTCTGCCACTGTGTGTGCTGCTGCTCGTCGCGGGCTTCGAGACGACGGTCAATTTGATCGGCAACGCGATGGGTGCGCTGATGAACGATAGACAGCAGTGGCAACTTCTGGCCGGTGATCCGAGTCTCGCCGCGCAGGCTGTCGAGGAGACTCTGCGATACGACGCGCCGATCCAGTTCACTGACCGGATTGCACTACGCGACGCCCAGATCGGGAACCACCAGGTCCCGCAGGGACATCGCGTGCTCTGTGTACTGGCCGGAACAGGCCGCGACCCGGCCCGGTTCGCACGGCCCAACTTCTTCGACATCACCCGTACCGATAACGATCACCTGGCGTTCTCCGGTGGAGTGCACTATTGCGTCGGGGCACCGCTCGCTCGGCTCGAAGCCGAGATCGCCCTGCGCGTGCTGGCGCAGCGAATGCCCACGCTGCACCCCGCCGGGGCTCCACGCCGTCGCAGCAGTGTGACGGTCCGGGGTCTGCGGGAGCTGCCAGTTATGAGTGCTGCCTGATGGCGTCGGTAGCGTCGCTGGAGAGCCAGGCCTGGTGCGACGAACTCGCCGATATCGACGGCCTCGAAACCGTCGTCTGGGACATGGCGGGTGATCCGCCGCGCGACGACATCGAATTGGTGGTCCCGCCCTACGCCGGAATGACCAGCGCCAAGTTCACGCGCCTGACGTCATGCACGCAGCTTGAGGCCGTGCAGTTGGTGACAGCCGGATACGAGAACGCACTTCCTCATCTGCCCACCGGCGTGCAGCTGGCCAACGGTGCGGGAATCCACGACACCTCGACTGCCGAACTAGCTCTGACTCTGGTTCTGTCGTCGTTGCGCGGCATCCCGGAGGCCATCAGGAACGCAGAGCACGGCACATGGGCTTCGATGGCAGGGCGACGCTCGCTCGCGGATCGGCGGGTTTTGATCCTCGGGTATGGCTCGATCGGACGCGCGATCGCCCAACGGTTGCTGCCGTTCGAGGCGAGGCTCACAGCAGTCGCGTCTCGAGTTCGCGACGGTGACGAACTTGTCGATCGGATCCATGGGGTCGAGGAGTTGGACCGGCTCCTGCCGCAGCAGGACGTCGTCATCATCGTGGTGCCGCTCACCGATGCGACCCGACACCTTGTAGACAGCCATTTTCTGGCCTCGCTGCCTGATGGGGCGCTGCTGGTCAACGTTGCACGAGGCGGTGTGGTCGACACCGATGCTTTGATTCACGAGTGCCGTTCAGGCCGGTTGACTGCCGCATTGGACGTGACCGATCCCGAACCGTTGCCGGTCGGCCACCCGCTGTGGAACACCCCGGGTGTGCTCGTCACTCCGCACGTGGGAGGGGACTCAACTGCGTTCGAACCACGGGCGCTGCGGTTTTTGAGGCACGAACTGACCCGGTTCGCGTCCGACCGGCAACTGACCCACGTCGTCGCGACCGGCTGACTGAGAGCGCAGGTACTAACTCAGCGCCTGAGCTGAACGGACGCTCGACAGCCCGGCAGTGGCATGCTCGGCCGTATGACGACTGTTCACCGCCTCGTTCTCATCCGGCACGCTCAGGCGCAGCAGACCGATGACGGCAACGACCACGAGCGGACGCTTACCGACAGGGGTCGCGCCGACGCCGAGAGCCTCGGTCACTGGCTCAGGGAGAAGGGGGTCTCGCCCGAGGAGACGTGGTGTTCCACCTCGGCTCGGACTCGCGAGACCTGGGCGGCGATCGTCGACGCGTCCGGAATCGGCGCGATGGTCGACCACGACGAGCGCATCTACAACGCACACGCGGACACCCTGCTGCGGGTCGTGAGCGAGATCGATCCGAAGGTCGAGACAGTCGTGATGGTCGGGCATGCCCCCGGCATCCCGATGCTCGCAGCCGACCTGGCCGGGGGACAGGGGGACTCCGAGGCGCTGGCCCGACTCGATCTCAACTACCCGACGTGCACCGTCGCTGTGCTCGACCTGGACGGGGAGTGGGCCGATGCCTCTCCCGGCGGCGCCCGTCTCGTGGCGATGCACACTGCTCGCGCCTGAGCCTGACCTCTGCGATCCGACAGCGGCTCAGTAAAAGTCGAGAGGCTCAGGCCCACCTAGGCCTCTGGACCTTTACTGAGCCACGCTCAGCACGGAGACCCGTTGGCGGGGTGGGCCCGGCCGGGAATAAGCTCACCGGCATGTCTGACACCCCCGATATGAAGCCCCGCAGCCGCGACGTCACCGACGGGTTGGAGAAAGCTGCCTCCCGAGGAATGCTGCGTGCGATCGGGATGGGTGACGAAGACTTCAAGAAACCGCAGATTGGCGTCGCGAGCTCGTGGAATGAGATCACCCCCTGCAACTTGTCGCTGGACCGGCTCGCGAAGTCTTCCAAGGACGGTGTGCACGCGGCTGGCGGATTCCCGATGGAGTTCGGCACGATCAGCGTCTCGGACGGCATCTCGATGGGCCACGAGGGCATGCACTTCTCTCTGGTCAGCCGCGAGATCATCGCGGACTCGGTCGAGACCGTCGTCAGTGCCGAGCGCCTCGACGGCACCGTCCTGCTGGCGGGCTGCGACAAGTCACTGCCCGGCATGTTGATGGCCGCTGCTCGCCTGGACCTGGCCAGTGTCTTCCTCTACGCCGGGTCGATCCTTCCGGGCATCGCCAAGCTCACTGACGGCACCGAGAAGCAGGTGACGATCATCGACGCCTTCGAGGCGGTCGGTGCCTGCGCTGCGGGGTTGATGAGCCGCGCGGACGTCGACATCATCGAGCGGGCCATCTGCCCCGGGGAAGGCGCGTGCGGCGGGATGTACACCGCCAACACGATGGCCTCGGTCGCTGAGGCAATGGGTATGTCGTTGCCGGGCAGTGCTGCTCCGCCTGCCACCGACCGGCGCCGCGACGGCTACGCACGCAAGTCGGGCGAGGCCGTGGTCGAGCTCATCCGCCAGGGCATCACTGCTCGCGACATCATGACCAAGCAGGCTTTCGAGAACGCGATCGCCGTTGTGATGGCCTTCGGCGGATCGACGAACGCGGTGCTGCACTTGTTGGCGATTGCGCACGAGGCCGATGTCGACCTCGCGATCGACGACTTTCAGCGGATCGGCTCCAAGGTGCCGCACCTGGCGGATGTGAAGCCTTTCGGCCAGTACGTGATGACCGACGTCGACAAGGTCGGCGGGGTGCCTGTCGTGATGCGTGCACTGCTGGACGCCGGTCTGATGCACGGGGACTGCATGACCGTCACCGGGCGCACGATGGCCGAGAACCTGGCGGACGTTCCGCCGCCGGACCTGGACGGCAAGGTGCTCCGCGCCATGAGCAGGCCGATCCACAAGTCGGGCGGCCTGACGATCCTGAAGGGTTCTCTGGCGCCGGAGGGGGCGGTGGTCAAGACGGCCGGCTTCGACAGCGACGTATTCGAGGGCACCGCAAGAGTCTTCGATGGCGAGCGCGCCGCGATGGACGCCGTTGAGGACGGTTCGTTGAAGCCGAAGGACGTCGTCGTCATCCGCTACGAGGGCCCCAAGGGCGGCCCGGGTATGCGCGAGATGCTCTCTGTCACCGGTGCCATCAAAGGCGCTGGTCTGGGCAAGGACGTCCTGTTGCTGACCGATGGCCGCTTCTCCGGCGGCACCACCGGCCTGTGCGTTGGGCACGTCGCGCCCGAGGCAGTGGACGAAGGTCCGATCGCGTTCGTCCGCGACGGCGACCCGATTCGACTCGACGTCGGTAACACCACGCTCGACCTGCTCGTCGACGCAGAGGAGATGGCACGCCGCCGTAGCGAGGGAGTCACGCACCCCGAGCCGAAGTACACCCGGGGCGTGCTCGCCAAGTACCGCCGCCTGGTGGGCTCAGCGAGCTCCGGCGCCGTGTGTGACTGACCTCCCGGGCCCGGGAGGGCCTCCCGCAGTTGCCCTCGAAGGCCTGTTCAAGGACTTCGACGGCCGGCTGGCAGTCGACAATCTGTGGCTGCAGATTCCGCGAGGGTCCATCTACGGGATGCTCGGCCCCAACGGCGCCGGTAAGACGACGTCCATGCTGATGATGAGCGGGCTCCTGCGCCCTGATGCTGGTCGGGTATGGGTCCTCGGACGCGATGTATGGAGCGACCCGGCGGCAGCCAAGGAGCTCTTCGGCGTTTCGCCGGATGGGTTTCGGCTGTTCGACATGTTGAGTGCCGCCGAGTTGTTGCGCTACGTGGGGGAGCTGCGCTCGATGCCAGGCCGGGTGATCGCCGAGCGATCGGCGGAGTTGCTGCACGTGCTCGGACTTGCTGGATCAGCCGACGTGGTGGTTGCGGACTTCTCGGCCGGTATGACCAAGAAGATCGGCCTGGCATGCGCGATGCTGCACGCTCCTCGGCTGCTGATCCTGGACGAACCGTTCGAGTCCGTCGATCCCGTCTCCGCTCAGACGATGCGCAGGGTGCTGACGCGGTACGTCACGGGTGGCGGAACTGTCGTCATGTCCAGCCACGTGATGGAACTGGTGGAGGCCATCTGCGATCACGTGGCGGTGATCGTCGAGGGTCGGGTGCTGGCTGCTGGCCGCACCGAGGACGTCCGCGGCGGTATGAGCCTGCAGCAGCGGTTTCTGGATCTTGTCGGGGCGGGCCGCGACGACCTGCGCGGCGGGTTGCAGTGGCTGTAGTCCTCGTTCGGCTCAAATTGACGTTGCTTCGTCGGTCGCTGGGGCGGGATACTTCGCGGTTGGTCGGGTTCATCCTCGGCGCGTTGGTCGGTACTTTTCTGGCACTGGCCTCGATTCCGGCAGCGGTGGGCCTCCGCAGTACGTCCGTCGAGAACGCCTCCATCTCGATCCTCGTGTTCAGTGTCGTTACCGCGTCATGGACGTTGTCTCCGCTACTGACGGTCGGGATCGACAGCAGCCTGGACGCCGAACGGCTGGCGCTCCTGCCGGTCCGCGCGCGGCAACTCATCCCTGGCTTGACGGCCGCCGGCCTGGTGGGTGTCCCGGGGGCGCTGACCCTCGTACTCGGACTGGACCACCTACTGATCTGGAGCCGGTCAGTGTTCACTCTGCTGGCGGCGTTGGTGGGCGCGGTATTGGCAGTCGCGACGGGGGTCGTGCTGTCGAGGGCCGTCACATCGGCGCTGGCGCGGTCGATGTGGAAGCGGCGCACGCGAGTTTTCGCGATGGCGATCCTTCCGTTGATCTATCTGCTGCCAGCTGCATTCAACATGCTGTTGTTGTCAGGGGGTGGTGAAGATGGCGGGCCGGGCGGCGAAGTCTTCAGACGGGCGTCGCTCGTTGCAGGCTGGACGCCGTTCGGATGGGCATGGTCGCTGCCGTGGCAGGTAGTTCGCGGAGCCTACGGATCGGCGCTGCTGGC
>JBBPZD010000094.1:0-9898 GCA_038199265.1 Actinomycetales bacterium
CGGCGGCCGTCGTAGTGGTGAGCCCCCACGCACTGTTGACCCGGGTGGACTTCATACCCAGCGATGTGGCGACCTTCTGTACCCCGGCCACCCGCCCCGCACGGCGGAACAGGGTGCTGGCCGAAGCGTTGTCGCTGAGTGTGATCATGTTCTCCGCGAGCCCCTCGTCGGCTTCGCTCAGTGATCCGCCCGCAGCGCGCCGCGTCCGAACCACGCTGGCGAGGATGAGCACCTTCATGATGCTTGCGGCGACATTGGTCAGTTCAGGGTGGTAGAGGAAGGTCTGGGCTACCCGGGAGTCGTACACCGCGACGCTCACATCTGCCGCTCGCGAGCCCAGCGCCGCATTCAGTGCTGCAGTCAGGCCGCCCGTGTCGATCGACGGCGTCGGTGTCGGCGTCGGCGTCGGCGTGGGCGTCGGTTGTGCAGCAGTCGCGGACGACGCGCCCTTGGTCGTGCCGGGCAAGGTCTTGATGTCGCCGTTTTTGCCGTTACCGCAGGCGCTGTAGGACACCAGCCCCACCAACGCCGCTGCGCCGGCACCCACGAACGCGCGTCGTCTGACGTACACATCTGCCATGCGGGGGACCTTATCGGGCATCGAGGGAACTATTGTCCGTTGCATGACCCCGACCACGCCGGTCCTGCACATCCGAGGCGCCATCCTTACCGGTCCGCACGAGGTGCGCGACGAGATGTGGGTGGTGGGTGGCGCAGTGACCTTCACCCGGCCGCCCGGAGCGCAAGCTGCTCAGAGCGTGCGCGGATTCGTGCTCCCCGGGCTTGTCGATGCGCACTGCCACGTCGGCCTGGAGGCGACGGGCGGAGTCAGCCACGAACGCACCGAAGAGCATGCGCTCGCTGAACGTGCGGCGGGTGCGCTGTTGTTGCGTGACGCCGGGTCGCCCGTCGACACGCACTGGATCGACGACCGAGAAGACCTCCCGCGGATCATCCGGGCCGGCCGGCACATTGCCCGCACCAAGCGGTACATCCGCAACTTCGCGCACGAGATCGAGCCAGCGGATCTCGTCGCGTACGTGCGTCAGGAAGCTCGCCGGGGTGATGGGTGGGTGAAGCTGGTGGGCGATTGGATCGACCGGGATCGTGGTGACCTCGCGCCGTGCTGGCCACGGGAGGCACTGGTGGCGGCTATCGCCGCAGCACACGAAGAGGGGGCACGGGTTACCGCGCACTGCTTCGGTGAAGAGGCTCTCCTCGATTTCGCGGCAGCCGGTACGGACTGCATCGAACACGCCACAGGATTACAACAGCAGAGCCTCGACCAGTTTGCACGCCAGGGCATCGCCATCGTGCCGACGCTGGTGAACATCGAAAACTTCCCGAAGTTCGCAGAGGCGGGGGGGTCCAAGTTTCCTTCGTACGGCACCCATATGCGAGACCTCTACGCCCGCAGGTACGACACCATCGCTGCCGCTCATGAAGCTGGTATCGCCATCTACGCGGGAACTGACGCGGGTGGGCAACTGCCGCACGGGCTCGTGGCCAGCGAGGTGGGTGAGTTCGTCAGGGCGGGAATGACTCCCCTCGAGGCGCTCGATGCTGCGACCTGGGGTGCTCGCGAGTGGCTGGGCCGACCCGGCCTGACCGAGGGCGCCAGCGCCGACCTTGTGGTGTACGACGACGATCCGCGCGCCGACGTGCGAGTACTGGGCACGCCCGCGCACATCGTGCTGCGCGGTCGCATCGTTCAGTGAACTCGGTGACCGCTCCCCGTTCGCTGCTTGCGCGGGGCGATCGAGTGTGGGTGCATACCGTCGTACAGCAAGATCTGCTGGCCTACGAACGCGCGGTCCGTGCCTCCTGGGACCGGATCGCGCAGTGGAACCCCGTATCGACCCGTGATCTCGCCTGGCACTTGGGTAAGCAGAGTCCCGGACACCGCACCTTCCTGATCCACGCCAACGACGCCGACACCGGCGCGGGCCACGATCTGGTCGGAAAGGTCAACATCAGCAACGTCGTCCGCGGCAGATTCCAGAACGGCACGATGGGTTACGACGCGTACGACCCGTACGTCGGCCGCGGGCTCTTCGCCGACGGTCTGCGGCTGGTCGTCGATCTGGCCTTCGCGGGAGAGGACAGGGGGATGGGGCTGCACCGGGTCGAAGCCAACGTCCGCCCGGGAAACGCACGCTCGGCCGGTGTATTGCGGTCGCTAGGGTTCCGACGAGAGGGCCACGTCCGATCGATGCTGTTGTTGGAATCTGGGCAGGAAGCCGCGCAATGGCGTGATCACGACGTGTACGCGGTGCATCGAGGTGAGTGGCCGGCTACGCCGTACGCTGCCCACCGTCCCGCCCGCGTCGCGCTGCTGGTTTCGGCGCCTCTGGGCGGTGGTGTCTCGACGCTCGCGAGATCTCTCGCAGCCGAGTTGGGGTTGCCGGTGCTCGATAGGGATCTGGTACCGGACGAGGCGATTTTCGGTGTGCTCGCAGCGTCACCGAACGGCGGGATCGTGGCGGGGGACTGGGCTCCACAGGCTGCGACCTTCGTTCGTGACGGACTGGAGATGGCCGGGTTCGACCCGTTGGTCGTACCCCGGGTCCAGCACGACGGCACCTTCGCTGGCACTGAGGCCCGACCCGCCATGCCCGACCTCGCGATCGAACCTCTCGGGCCTGCTGAGATCAGCCGCATCGCCTTACGTGCTCGTGCAGCATTCGCCTGACGGGTCTGACCATCGAACTGCTCAGTCAGTCGATGGTCAGACCATCACCTAGACCACTGCGGGGATGCGTTCGGACCTGTGCAGCTCGGCTTCCGGCACTCCGGCGTTCAACCGCAGTGCTTCCTCGGTCAGGAACCTGACGTACCCGTAGTTGGTGAAGAAGCCGGGCAGCTGCGGTTGCAGGGCGACGCGTTCGAGGATCTCCTGCGCTCCCGCGTACCGTTGCCGGGCCTGCTCGTCGACGCCACGGGTCAGCGAACTCAGCTCTTCCCGCACGACGCGGTCGAGCAACTCACGGGTGACCCGGGGGCCCTCAGCGAGCTGAACCTCGTGGAACAGCCACTGCCACAACTGCACCCGGGCCATCTCGACGGTCGCGGCGTCCTCCATCAGGTTGTCGATGGCGACCGCCCCTCGTCCCTCGATCCAGGACGCGAGGTACTGCAAGGTGACCGACACGTTCTTGCGAACACCTTGCAGGCTGATCGTCTGCTGAATGCCGACCAGTGAAACCAGGTCTCGCGCAGTGGTACGACTCGTCCGACGCAGGTGCCGCTGGTCGTGCGCGTCGCCGAGCACTGCGGCGTAGGCGGCCCGGCACACATCGACCAGAGCAGGGTGGGCCACCCACGAGCCGTCGAATCCGGCGGCCGCTTCGCGCTCCTTCTCCGACCGCACCTGAGCCAGCGCCCGCACCCGGGCCTCCTCGTGCTGCCGGGTCGGGTTGACCGCAGCAGGACCGGCGATGGCGAACGCGCCGCGTCGGTGACAGGTCGAGATCAGCAGGTCGACGTAGGCCCGCAGGAACGGACTGGCCATCGTGATGTGGTCCCGGTCGGGCAGCACGAACTCAGGGCCACGGTGGGCGAAAGTGCGCATGTAACTGAACAGGTAGTCCCAGCGACCGTCCGCGAGCCCGGAACTGTGCTCGCGTAATTCGTACAGGATCTCATCCATCTCGAACGCGGCTGTCACCGTCTCTATGAGCAATGTGGCCCGGACCGTGCCACGCGGGATGCCGAGCGCGTCCTGCGCGAACACGAAGACGTCGTTCCACAGCCGAGCTTCGTCGTGGGACTCGATCTTGGGCAGGTAGAAGTACGGTCCCGCGCCGCGCTCGATGAGCGCTGCGGCGTTGTGGAAGAAATACAGACCGAAGTCGACGAGCGTGGCTGCCACCGGGCGGCCATCGATGCTGATGTGTTTCTCGCACAGGTGCCAACCGCGGGGTCGCAAGACCACGGTCGGGTGCTGTTCGGGCTGCCGGCGCACCTGCCCGTCCGCGCGTCGCAGACTCAACTGTCCCCGTGCGGTGTCGTAGAGCGTGACCTGGGCATCGATGAGGTTGCTCCAGGTCGGCGCCATCGCGTCCTCGAGGTCGGCGATCCAGACTGCGGCACCCGATTCCAGCGCGTGCATCGTCGTACCGGGGTAGACCGGGGCGATCAGTTCACATCGGCGGTCGGTCAGCCCTGGGCCGGGGGCAGCGACCTGCCATTGCTCGTCGGCTCGGATGTCTTCGCTGAGGGCCAGGAAGTCCAGGTCGGCCCCGGCGTTGATCGCCCGGGCCTTGTCGCGACGCTGTGCGAGCAGGTCTGCGCGCCGTCCGGCAAATTCGCCGTCCAACGCCGCGACGAAGGCAAGCGCATCCTGACTGAGGATCTGTTCGTAGCGATTTCCGAACGTGCCGCGGATCTTCGGTGTGCCGTGCGTGTCACTCATGGTGTTGCCTCTCAGGCAAGGGATTCTGGGTCGGGGGGCGGCTAGAACTGGGCGTTCTCGGTGCTGTCCTTGAGCGCGGTGGTGGAGCTGTCGGGGTTGAGCGCCGTCGAGACCAGGTCGAAGTAGCCGGTGCCGACTTCGCGCTGGTGCCTGGTCGCGGTGTAACCGTCCGCTTCGGAGGCGAACTCCCTTTCCTGCAGCTCGACGTACGCCGTCATCTGGTGTCTCGCGTATCCGTGGGCCAGGTCGAACATCGAGTGGTTCAGGGCGTGGAAGCCGGCCAGGGTGATGAACTGGAAGGTGTAGCCCATCGCCCCGAGTTCGCGCTGGAATGCCGCGATCGTGTCGTCGTCCAGGTGCTTCTTCCAATTGAACGAGGGGCTGCAGTTGTAGGCCAGCATCTGGTCGGGGAACTGGGCTTTGATGGCCTCGGCGAAGGTTTTCGCGTGTTCCAGATCAGGGGTGCCGGTCTCCATCCAGAGCAGGTCGGCGTACTCGGCGTAGGCCAGCCCGCGGGCTATGCACGGCTCGATGCCGGCCCTCACCTTGTAGAAACCTTCAGCGGTGCGCTCGCCGGTGAGGAAGGGCTGGTCGCGTTCGTCGACGTCGGTGGTGAGCAGTGTTGCGGCCTCCGCATCCGTGCGGGCGACGATCACCGAGGGCACGTTGCTGACGTCCGAGGCCAACCGCGCGGCGTTCAGGGTGCGCACGTGCTGTTGGGTGGGAATGAGCACTTTGCCACCCAGGTGGCCGCACTTCTTCTCCGAGGCGAGCTGGTCTTCCCAGTGCACCCCGGCGGCACCGGAGGCGATCATCGACTTCATCAGCTCGAAGGCGTTGAGCGGGCCGCCGAAACCGGCCTCGGCGTCCGCGACGATCGGCACGATCCAGTCCTCGACGGACCGGGTGCCTTCGGAATATTCGATCTGGTCGGCCCGCAGTAGCGCGTTGTTGATCCGGCGCACGACCTGCGGCACTGAGTTGGCCGGGTACAGCGACTGATCGGGGTAGGTCTGACCGGCGGCGTTCGCGTCACCGGCGACCTGCCACCCGGACAGGTAGATCGCTTTCAGTCCGGCTTTGACCTGTTGCACGGCCTGGTTTCCGGTGAGTGCTCCGAGGGCGTTGATGTAGTCGTGGGTGTGTAGCTTCTCCCATAGATTCTCAGCGCCACGACGGGCAAGGGTGTACTCCTCTTGCACGCTGCCCTGCAGCTTGATCACATCTGCAGCGGCATAGTCACGGGTGACACCGTCCCAGCGCGGGTTCGCGTCCCACTCCTGTTGCAGAGCGCTGGCTGCGTTGGGTAGGTGGGTCATCTCGGTGTCGGGAATCGTGGAGGTCATGGCTGCGGTGGGCCTTCCGTAAGCGTTCGCGTGGCCGTCGAAACCCGGCTCTGTGGACGATCCTGCGGGCAAGAGTGCGTCATTTACAGTTTTGAAGCTGTCAAATAACGCGGATTTTTCGATATCGTGCAGTGGTGAGCGCTATTAACGAAGAGAATCCCGAGGTGGGTGGCGTCGGAAGGCTGACGACACCTCGCATCCCAGCTGAGGTCGCTCCGGACGACGGGCCCGACCCGCTCACCATCGGACGCAGGCTGCGACACATCCGACAGCAACGCGAGCGCACGCTCGGTGACGTGGCCCGCGCGATCGGGATGTCCGCGTCGGCGTTGTCATTGGTCGAGAACGGAAAGCGCGAACCGAGACTGTCGATGTTGAACGCACTCGCCCAGACGCTGGAGACAACACTGCCTCAGCTCTTGGCGGGCGGGCCACCGAACCGGCGGGCAGCGCTGGAGATCCGTCTGGAACGGGTGCAACGGGCCACGAGTTACGACGCGCTCGGCCTGCCACGGGTGAAGATCGGGCCGCGTTTACCAATCGAGGCCCTCGAGGCCCTCGTCGGACTGCACGAGGCGATGGCCGCTGCGTCGGCCGATCGGGCCGCTACCCCCGAGCACGCCCGTCGAGCCAACACCGACCTGCGGGAAAGAATGCGCGGCGCGGGCAATTACTTCTCAGCAATAGAACACGAAGCAGCGCAGTTGCTGAAAGCGATCCGCTACTCGGGGGGTCCTGTCGGTCGGGTGTCGGTGGACCGGATGGCCGCCCACCTCGGCTTCACCTTGATCCACACCGACGATCTGCCCGGGTCGACCCGCACCGTGACCGATCTGCAGCACAAACGCATCTACCTACCTCAGCCAGAAGTCGGTCAGCACGATTCGCGGTCGTTGGCCCTGCAGGCGCTGGGCCACCTGGTGCTGGGTCATGACGCGCCGGTGGACTACCCCGAGTTCCTGACCCAGCGGGTCGAGATCAACTACTTCGCCGCGGCTGCCCTGATGCCCGAGGGAGCAGCAGTGACCATGCTGCACACGGCGAAGGACGCGAAGGACATCGCGATCGAAGACCTGCGTGACGCGTTCGCCGTGTCCTACGAAACAGCGGCGCACCGTTTCACCAACCTCGCCACCCAGCACCTGCGCATCCCGGTGCACTTCATGCGGATCGGGCAGGACGGGGTCATCTACAAGGCGTACGAGAACGACGGCGTGGTCTTCCCGAGCGACCCGACCGGGGCGATCGAGGGGCAGCGGGTGTGTCGGGCGTGGACCGCTCGTCGGGTGTTCGAGCAGCCGGATCTCTCGCAGGCATTCTGTGCCTATACCGATACACGGTCGGGCACGTACTGGTGCACGGCGGCGATCGACAGAACACCGGCCGGGATGTTCTCGGTCAACGTCGGCGTGCGCTACCAGGACGTGAAGTGGTTCCGTGGCCGCGAGACCACCCACCGTGCAACATCCCGGTGCCCTGACCCGACTTGCTGCACCCTGCCGCCTCTCGAGTTAGCCGAACAGTGGAGCGGGAACGCCTGGCCCAGTGCGCGGGCTCACTCTCACCTCCTCGCTGCGATGCCACCGGGGATTTTCCCCGGGGTCGACGACACGGAGGTTTATCGATTTCTCGATCGTCACGCTCACAATTGATGTATGCATGGCCTAACTTGCTGGCATGAGCGTTTCACGACGGGTGCGGTACGGGGTAGCGGTCGCCGCTTTCGCCGGGTTGACAGTGGGGTGCTCGTCGGGTGGGTCCGGCAAGGACGGGTCGGGAGCAAACCGATCGACCAATGCCGGATCGAACTCGTCAGCCGGCTCGAACGGGGCTGGCGGGCCTGTAGGCGGTTCGAAGGTCACGGTCAGCGGTAGCGGCGACATCCTGTTGCACTCACCGTTGTGGCGGGAGGCGTCGGCTTACGCGAAGGCGGCTGGGAAGTCGGGGTACGACTTCGACCCGATGTTCGCCCCGGTGAAGAAGGCGGTCAGCGGTGCGGACATTGCCATCTGCCACCAGGAGACGCCGATCTCAGCGACGAACAAGGACCTCAGCACGCCGGGTTCGCTGGTGTTCAACGTTCCGACTGAAATCGCCGGCACACTTAAGCGTGCCGGATTCGACGGATGCGACACGTCCTCGAATCACACTTTGGACCAGGGCGTGCCCGGTATCGTCGCGACCCGCAACGTGCTGGAGGCAGCCGGTTTGAAGGTCGCGGGCCCGACAGGAGCGCCCGGGCCCCTTGGGATTCCCGCGATGTACGAAGCCAAAGGAGTCAAGGTCGCCGACCTCGCGTACACGTACACACTTCCCAATACAGCTGGCCCCAGCACAGTCGTCCCGGCTGCGGCGCCGTGGCTGAAGCCCTATCTGTGGCCGGCTGCTGGTGCGTCGGGCATCATCGAGAACGCGAAGGCGGCAAAGGCTGCCGGAGCGGACATCGTGGTCGTCAACATCCACTGGGGTACCGAAGGCGTTCAGCGCCCGACCACGGATCAGCTGTCGCTGGCCAAGGCACTGCTGGCATCCCCCGCCGTCGATGCGATCCTCGGAACTCATGCGCACGTGGTGCAGCCGTGCGCCAAGATCAACGGCAAGTTCGTGTTTTACGGGCTCGGCAACTTCATCTCCAACCAAGGGCCTGGTCACGGTCCGCAGACCGAATCCAACCGCGACGGTGTTCTTGCTCAGATCACCTTCGAACGCGGCGCAAGGGGTGCCTGGGCGCAGAGCGCCAGCTACCAACCAACCCGGGTCGACACGAACGCGCGGCACACGGTGCGGTTGTCGGCACCCACGTCCGATGCTGCGTCCTGGAATCGTACGAAGCAGGCGATGAACGCACTGGGGCCGTGTCCGGCAGTCGCGGAAGGCTCATGAAGGTCGCCATCATCGGAGCCGGCGGTATCGGCGGCACCCTCGCCGGGGTGTTCGCCCGCGGTGGGGCTCAGGTCAGCGTGCTCGCCCGCGGAGCGACACTGAAGGCCCTTCGAGCGGACGGGCTGGTCCTGCATCGAGGTGATGCCCTCGAACGCCATCGCCTGGCCGTCAGCGAGGATCCGGGCGATCTCGGTGAGCAGGATGTGGTGGTCCTCGCAGTGAAGGCACCGTCTCTTGCATCTGCTGTGCCGAGTGCGGTGGCTCTGACGGGTGCCGAAACTCGCGTGATGACTGCGATGAACGGCGTTCCGTGGTGGTTTCTGCACGGTGGTTTCGGGGGAGCGCTGAGCGGGTCGACGCTGCAGGCGGTCGATCCGGGCGGGGTATTCGAGGGCGCGTTCTCGGCGAATCGCATCATCGGATCGGTCGTCCACCTCGGGGCCGACGTGCCGACGCCGGGTGTGGTCCGCTGGATCAGCGGTGTGCGAATCGTCGTGGGTGATCCTGGCGGCGGCGCTGACGACGTGACGCAGCGGGTGGCAGGACTGCTGTCGGCCGGGGGTCTGCAGGCCGGTACCTCCCAGCAGATCCAGCGCGATGTCTGGTGGAAATTGTGGGGCAACATGACGATGAATCCCATCAGCCTGTTGGCGATGACTTCGATGGACCTCATCCTCGACGACGAACTGGTCGTGGAGATGATCGACGCGGTGATGCTCGAGGCGAAGGTCCTAGGCGGGGAACTGGGCATCGAGATCGACCAGGACCCCGTCGATCGCCACCAGCTCACTCGGCGGCTGGGTGCGTTTCGCACCTCGATGCTGCAGGACGTCGAGGCAGGTCGGCCGGTAGAACTCGATGCCCTGCTCGGCGCGGTCGTCGAGTTAGGGGAGTTGGCCGGGGTTGCCACGCCGACGACCCGGATGCTTTTCGGGTTGAGCCGGGTTCGCGCCCGCTCACTCGGTCTGTACCCACCGGCCTGACCTCACCTCGGTAGCACGATTTCGGTCACCCGGCAGGCTCTGGCAGACTGATCGGCGTACCCGCGCGTGCCGGCAGTTCCATTGTGCCCGCGCGCCTACCCCGAGTATCGGCCCCCCGCGTGAACCACGTGGTCTCGCCGTGCTCATCACAGGAAGCAGGAGACGCCACCGTGGCCGTCAAGATCCGTTTGAAGCGACTCGGCAAGATCCGCACCCCCCAGTACCGCATCGTCGTCATGGACTCGCGCACCAAGCGCGACGGCCGGGCGATC
>JBBPZD010000095.1:0-4855 GCA_038199265.1 Actinomycetales bacterium
GACCGGCAACTGGGGCGGGAATTCGATCGTGGGCAGCGACTCGCGGCGGCGTTGCTGCGCGGCCTCGTCGAAGCGTGGAGCCCTACTGGTCGATGGCGTTCGCGGGCTTCGTCGACGTTGGCCTTGCTGGCGGGAGCGGCGGGGAGGTGGGGTCATGGCGGATCGGCCTATTCTCCCTCGTCTGAGCCCGGGTCGCGCCCGAGGGGCAACGTGGCCAGCACCTCGTGGCGTGGCCGCCCTCGCGGGCCCTCGCCGAGGTGGGACTGCACGACCTCGACTTCATCAGCGGTCCAGAACGATCCGCTGTACCCGTCGAGCAGCCGTATCCACTTGTCCATCGGCGTCGGGCGACCGGTACGGGCGATGGTGATGTGCGGGCGGAACCGTTGCCCGTCGACGTCGGCGCCGCTGTGCGCCGCCGACCCTCGGACGCCGACGGCGAGCGCCTCGAGTTCCCGTACTGCGTCCTCGTCCTGTCGCAGCCCTACCCAGAGCACCTTGGCGCGGGCCGGGTCGGGGAACGCGCCTCCTCCGCCGAGGCCGAGGTCGAACGGGATTCTGCGGGTTGCTGCGTCACCCACAGCGCTGATCAGGTCGTCGAGCCGGTACTCCGGCACCTCGGGCACAAACGCCAGAGTGAGGTGATACTGCTCCGCGCTGGTCCAACTGAAGGGGCCCGCGTCGCGTCGCACGTCCAAAAATTCATCGAGTCGCTCCACCTCCTCGATCGGTGGCCGCAAGGCCAGAAAGATGCGCATTCGAGGATCAACCACTCCATGTGCGGCCTCATTCCGAGCGATGTCTGGAACGGGGCAACCGCCTGCCTGGTCCCATGATGCCGTTGGGGAACACTTCTGGGTTGATGTCCGTACGACCCCGGTCCAGTCGGTGTCACCCACCCAGATTGCTGCCGACGTCACGATCACCAAGGGCTTTGTTCGACCCCGCCTGCAGATCGGGGCGCCATCGAGCCCAGCAACCCCTCGGCCGCTGGGCTCGATGTTCAAGCTGCACGTACTGGCTGCCGTCGCCCGGCAGCTCTCTAACGGGAAGTTGAGGTGGGAGGACAAGCTGAAGATCAGCTACAACACGGCTGCTATCTCGGCAAGTCGACCACAGAGCGGCGCACCTACCTCGACACGATTCTTTTTGGCAGTCCCGCGCTCAAAGACCACCGGCTGGATCGCGCCACGCGACCTCGAAGTAGAACTGTAGACGCACAGCACAGCGCCGACTTGTCCGTGGAGTGGCGAGGAACGTGGGGAAACGGGTGCGCCCGTTCGAGCGCACCCGTCCCCACAGCGTTGCCTCGATCGACTACTTGGCTGCGATAAAGCCGAGCTCCAGATCGGCCAGGATGTCGTCGATGTGCTCCAGGCCCACGGCTAGACGCACCAGGCCGGGGGTGACACCTGCGGCCAGGCGGTCTTCGTCGCTGCCCTGGGAGTGGGTGGTCGATGCCGGGTGGATGACGAGGGAGCGCACGTCGCCGATGTTGGCGACGTGGCTGTGCAGCACCAGCGCCTCGACGAACTTCTTGCCCGCTTCGACGCCGCCCGCAATCTCGAATGCCAATACGGCACCCGAACCCTTAGGCGTGTACTTCTGCGCGAGGTCGTAGTACTCGTCGCCGGGCAGGGAGGCCCAGCGCACGGACTCGACCTGCCCGTGGTCCTGCAGGAACTCGGCGACGGCCTTGGTGTTCTCCAGGTGCCGCTCCATCCGCAGGCTGAGGGTTTCGATGCCCTGGGAGATCAGGAACGCGTTGAACGGCGACACCGACGACCCGAGGTCGCGCAGGCCCTGCACGCGCGCCTTGAGGATGAAGGCGAGGTTGGCGCCGAGCGCGCTGCCTACGCCGAGATCCCGGGCGTAGACGAGCCCGTGGTAGCTCTCTTCGGGAGTGTTGTAGTTGGGGAACTTCTCCGGGTCGGCGCCGAAATCGAAGTTTCCACTGTCGACGATGACACCGGCGATCGAGGTGCCGTGCCCGCCAAGGTATTTGGTGGCCGAGTGGATCACGATGTCGGCGCCGTGCTCGATCGGGCGAACCAGGAACGGTGTGCCGATCGTGTTGTCAACGACCAGCGGAACTCCGAGTTCGTGAGCCACCGTGGAAACAGCTTCGATATCGAGAATCTCGACCTTGGGGTTGGAGATCGTCTCGCCGTAGAACAATTTCGTGTTGGGCTTGGCAGCCGCACGCCAGCTCTCTGGGTCCTTGCGGTCCTCGACGAAGCTCACGGTGATGCCGTATTTCGGCAACGTGTGCTTCAACAGGTTGTAGGTACCGCCGTATAGGCATGGGCTGGCGACGATGTGGTCGCCAGCCTCGGCGATGTTCAGGATCGCGAGGGTCTCAGCTGCCTGGCCGGAGGCGACCATCAGCGCGCCGACGCCACCTTCGAGGCTGGCGATGCGCTGCTCGACCACGTCGGTAGTCGGGTTCATCAGCCGGGTGTAGATGTTGCCGAACTCTTCGAGGCCGAAGAGCTTGGCAGCCCTGTCGGTGCTGGGGAAGACGTAGGACGTCGTCTGGTAGATCGGCAGGGCGCGCGCCGTGGTGGTCGCGTCGGGCTCCTGGCCGGCGTGGATCTGACGGGTCTCGAAGGACCAGCCGGGACTGTCGGTCATGGTGTTGCCTTTCGTACGCGGGATGCGGCACCGAGCAGCTCACGCTGCATCGATGATGCAGCGGATAGCGGGTACAGCCCACGATCCGCGCTTGCCGGGGAACGATCGGCGTCCACCGGCCAGGTCTTCACCCGGGGCACCCCACCGCGGAGGAGGGTTGCCGGCCAGCAAACCGGGGTTTGACGCTGGCACTCATGACCTAGAACAAGAGGTTATGGCAATGCAACGCTGATGAACTGCGAATCTCGCTATTCGGGATATCGATCTCACGGCGAGTGTCCGCGAAATCGGGTACCCGTAGGCACGAAATCGCAGACATCTGATCTGCCTCATCGCGAGTGTCCGCAACATCGGGTACCCGTGGGCACGAAATCGCGGACACCCGCTGCGGGCACGGTGTCACGCTGTCAGAGGAACTGGGCGACGGTGTAGATCAGCAGCCCCACCAAGCCACCGACCAGAGTGCCGTTGATCCGGATGAACTGCAGATCGCGCCCGACGTGTAGTTCGATGCGCTCTGCGGCTTCTTTGCCGTCCCAGCGTTCGATCGTGGTGGTGATTACCGAGGTCAGCTCGCGGCCGTAGGTCGTGACCACGTGACCGACCACGGACTCGAGTCGACGTTCGAGCGTTTCGCGTAACTGCTCATCGGTACACACCCGCTCGCCCGCGTCGGTCAACGCCAAGATGAGCCGCGCATGCAGGTCACCGTCCTCGTCGCGCAGCCCGTCGACAACAGCGCTCTTCACCGATGCCCACAGCGCGAGCACGGTACCGGGGACGCCCGGGTGGGCCAGCAGGTGCGCCTTGAGCGATTCGGCCTGCGCCATCGTTGCTTCGTCGTGTTGCAGATTGTCGGCCAACTGGCCGAGCAGATTGTCCATGGCCTGGCGCGTCTGGTGCTCCGGGTCGTCGCGCACGTCGGCCAGGAAACGAAGGATTTCCAGGTGCACCCGCGTGGTGACGGTGTCGTCGATCCACTTGGGTGACCACCAGGGGGCCCGGGCGGCCAGGATGTCGACGATGGTGTCAGGGTTGGCGGCCACCCAGTCGTGCAATTCACGCACTCCGAGGTCGATGAGCGAGGTGTGCGAGCGGTCCTTCAGGATGCCTTCGAGCAGGTGGCCGGCCACCGGCGCGATCGGCTCCTTGGCCAGCCGTGGCAGCAGGAACCTCTCCAGCAGATCGAGGATCTCGCGGTCGTCGATCGATGCGATCGCCTTCGCCAACGAGGGGGCCGATGCCTGCACGACGCGCTGACTGTTCTCGCGCACCGACAACCACCGACCGATCCGCAGCGGTACCTGCGCGACCGCAAGACGCTCCTGTACGGCGTCCGGGGTCAGGAAGTTGTCGGCGACGAATTCTTCCAGGCTTGCCCCGATCGCGTCCTTGCGTTCGGGAATGATCGCGGTGTGCGGGATCGGCAACCCGAGCGGCCTGCGGAACAATGCTGTCACCGCGAACCAGTCGGCGACCGCTCCGACCATTGCGGCTTCGGCAGCCGCGTTCACATAGCCCCAGGCGCCGTCCCGTCCGTGGGTCAGGACGAAGACCAGCGCTGCGAACAGCAGCAACCCGACCGCGATGGCCCGCATCTGGCGAAGGCCGGCCCGACGCGCTGCGTCACCCGCCCCCATCAAAGGGGCGGGTGACGCGGCGGTCTTCTCTGTGATGTGTTCAGCCCTTCCAGGCGAGAGCCGGTGTGTAGTCCGAATCCGCACCGAAGGCAAGGACGAGCGTGTTGAGGTCGGTTCCGACCGGCACCTGGAACAGGAGACTTCCGCTCGCGTCCTTCTTCGTGTTGTTCAGCGTTGTCGTCCGTAGCAGCTGATCGCCGGAGATCACGCTGGAGTAGGTCGTGCGGTAGCACGTGTGCTTGCCCGCATCGAAGAGGTTGAAGTAGATGTTGCTCAGGAAGAACGAGTCTCCGGACTTCAGGTTGATCCGGACGTCGACGGCCACGTACTGCATGCCGGGGTCCAGTTCGTAGCTGCTGGACGGCGTCGGCAACACTCGCGGCTTCTGCGGTGCCACCTGCACTACTGACGGCCTCGAGTACCCGTTACTGGCCTCACCCGTCGTCCCGAAAGGCTTGGTGGCGACCGACTCCGGGTAGACCGGTCCGATCGTGGACGAGGTATTGCAGGCCGTCCCGGCAGTGCTCGTGCCGGGACTGGAGGGGCTGGTGCTGGGGTCTGATGAAGTGCTGGGGTCCGAA
>JBBPZD010000096.1:0-27470 GCA_038199265.1 Actinomycetales bacterium
GCCACCGCGGTCACGCCCGTTGTAGTCCCCACTCGGGATCCCGGCAGCCTCTGCAGCCTGGACGAACTGCTCGGCCGCGACTGTCCGCGGTGCGCGAACCGACACTCCCAACGGGCCGCCCGTCCCGTGGGCATCCTCGTCGATGACCACACCCTCCGGCGGGTCCGGCGGCGCGAGGTCCTCGCTCTTGATGAAGTAGGACAGCACCTCGTCGTAGGACCAGCCCTTACCGCCGTCATCAGCCCACCCGTCGAAGTCACCAGGGTGCCCACGCACATAGGCCATGTAGTTCATGCCGGAGGAACCGCCGAGCATCTTGCCCCGCGGCACCATCATCCGCCCGTCGGTGAGGCCCTTGCCGGCCCCACCTGGATCCCCGGTGTACATCCAGTCCACCTCAGGATCCAGCTGCAGCGAGGCGACCGCGGCCGGCATCGCTTCATGGGCCGGCGGCGTGCCCCCGGCCTCAATCAGCGCAACGCGCACCGACGGGTCCTCGGAGAGCCGGGCGGCGATGACAGCACCCGCCGATCCACCCCCGACGACGATGACGTCGAACCGGTCTGACTCTGAGGACTCGGGGTTCTCGGACGGGATAGTTGCGTTGCTCATCGTCGCCACTTCTCATGCTCGGTAGACGGCCCACTCGGGCTCATTGTGATGTCTATCACAGCCGATTCGTCAGCGCCGGTGGACGACGACAACCGGTGAGCGGGCGTCGAACCCGAGGGCAGATGGCCGCGACGGCGTGCGTCGCCTAGAACCTCAGCCTCGGTCGACGATCGCGAAGACCCGCGCCGGAAAACCGGAACCTTCCTGCGGTTTGGGCCAGGTCGCCACGACGAGGGCCCCGGTCGGGGGCAACTGGTCGAGTCCGGTGAGCATCTCGATCTGCCACTTGTCGGCAGCCAGGATGTAGGTCTCAGCGACCAGGGAGCCTGCACCCACCACGACCCCAGGGTCGGTGTCGGTCGTTTCGTGGCCGACGGCGGTCACGCCGCGTTCCTCGACCAGGAAGGTCAACGCCTCGACACCCCAACCGGGATAGTGCGCCACTCCGTCTGCGTCGCAGTTGGCCATCGCCTCACCGTCGGGCCAGCGGTCGGACCACCCGGTCAGCAGTGCGACGAACGCGCCGACCGGGATCTCTCCGTGCTCGGCCTCGTGCGCCTCGAGGTCTGCAACCGTGACGGTGTGGTCGGCGTCGGCTGCGACCTGGAGGCGTACGTCGACGACCACCAGCGCAAGGATCATGTCGGTGACCGGCAACTCATCCAGGAAGCGGCCGCCTCGGGCAAAGTGGGCGGGTGGGTCGACGTGGGTGCCCCATTGCCCGATGTGGGTGAAGCTGTGCGCCAAGAAGCCCGTGCCGACTGAGCCGACCCCCTCATCGAAATGGAAGAGCGTCTCGCGCTCTTCGTCGGGGAAGGCCGTGTAGTGAGGGATGCCCGGCCCAAAGGAGTGCGTGAGGTCGATCCAATCGCACGAGTGGAGGCGAGCGAGGACGTCGGCAAGCGGTGCAGGTTTGGCCATGGCACAAATTACATCGAGCAGGGCGGTCGCGGTGACGCAGCGCTGGACGAGGCGCGCCTCACCGCCGCGCCTCAGGCAACCTTGCCGGAATATCGCTGGCGGGCAACCTCTCCGCTGGTCCCCACCAAGACGCCTCCGATCACAGATCCCCGGCCAGTAGAATCGCTGCACTCTGCCCTCGTGCTGGACCGGCGCGCTATCGCGCGCGTGTCGCGAGCGTGGGGTACGACGCCTGCAACTGTTCGGCTCGGCAACCGGGAACAGGTTCAACTCCCAATCGAGTGACGTCGACTTTCTCGTCGAGTTCGCCCCTGGGGTGCCGGATCCATTCGACGCCTACTTCGGGCTGAAGGAGGATCTCGAGGCCTTGCTCAATCGCGATGTTGATCTCGTGATGACTGATGCAGTGCGTAACCCGCACTTTGCAGCCTCGGCCCTCGCAGGCGCGCAGGCGCGCAGGAAATCTATACGGCCTGAGTCGGCTGCGTCACTCTGCGATCAGAACCCGCCACTACTCCAAGTGCCGTAGGTAACGCTTTGGCGCATCGCAGAAACTGCGGTAATGCGATAGCAACTCCAATTCATCCCAGGCGCACTCGTGGTAACCGTCGTCGTCCAGCTCCAGCAACGTCGCGCCGGGTAGGGCCGCGATGATGGGCGAGTGCGTCGCGATGAGCACCTGCACGCCGTCGTTCGTGAGCTTGCTCATCAGCTCACCGACGAGCCGCAACTGCGCTGTGAAGGACAGCCCCGCTTCGGGCTCATCGAGCACGTAGAAGCCCTTCCCGCGAAAGCGGGTCGTCTCGAACAATGTGCTGAACGCTTCGCCGTGGCTGAGCGGGTGGAACTCCGGATCCTTGGTGCGAGCAGGGTCGCGCGTACTGTCCAGGAAAGTGAACAGGCCGTGCATCGTCTCGGCCCGCACGAAGTACCCCCACCGCGAGGCGCCCGGCCCACGGACCACCCGCAGCCACTCGTGCAGCCTCGACTCGCTCGTCCACGTCGTGTGGGTGGCGCCGGTCGAACCGCCCTCGCCGTTCATCCCGTACGCCATGGCGATCGCTTCGGCCATAGTGGATTTGCCGGTGCCGTTCTCGCCCACCAGCACGGTCGCCCGGGAGAGGTCGAGCCCGTCGGCAAGGAGCTTTCGGACGGGCGCGAGTTCGGTTGCCCAACTCGGCTCGATGACAGCGCCTGGTCGTGCCTCGATGCGCCGCACCGGCGTCGGCGCGAGCCACCCGTCACCCATCCGCGCAGACTACGAGGTCAGGCCCGCGTCGGGGCGCCGACGCCCGCGTGGCCGCAGACTCAGACTGCCTGCAACACCGGTAGCGCTGCGCTGTTCCAGACGTTGTCGAAGTCCAGCCCACTGCGCTTGAACAGCTGCGTGACGGGGCACCGACGTTCGGTTTCGCTGACCAGTCGCTCGAACGCGGCCTCGTCAGCGTCGGTCTCGATGGTCGCGCGCACGCTCACCTTCTCGAAGTTCGCGTTCCCGTCGGCGCCCCCGACCAACACAGAGGTGTCCAGATCGCCGACGACCTCGAACGCCCACTCGCCCAGGGTGATGCCGAGCTCTTTGGCGACCAGGGACGCGGTGACCTGATTGCACGAGCTGAGCGCGGCAAGCGCGTAGAACAGCGGGCTGGGTGCTTCGTCCTTGCCCCCGAAAGCCGGGTAGGCGTCGGTGCTGAACTGGTGGCCACCCGCCTGAACGAACTGGGCAACACCGCTGCCTGAGGCGACGAGGGCGAACGGCACGACGGTGGACTTGGGCGCAATCGACATGAGCGACTCCTAGAAGAGATCGACGGGTGAAGCGTGCTTGCGTGAACGGTGTTCACGCCGGGTCGTCACCTGGAGCACCCCACCACTGCGGAGGGTTGCCGCCCAGCAAGCCAGGGCTTGTCGCTGGGTCTCATGACCGAGAGAACTATAACCAAATGTTTGAATATCAGTCAATATTTGTCCGACTAACTGGCCGGCGCTCAGCCCACCACGATCACGTGCAGGACGCGCGGCCCGTGCACACCTTCGACGCGTTGCAGCTCGATGTCGCTGGTAGCCGACGGCCCGCTGATCCACGTGGTCGGTCGGGACGGGTCGAGGCGCGCAACGCCGTCCGGTACGTCGGACAAAACCTGCTCGGCCCGCACAACGCACACGTGCAGGTCTGGCACCAGGGTCAGCGCGCGACGGCCCTCCCCCGGGCCGTGCGACAACACGATGGTGCCGGTGGTCGCGATACCGACGGTGCACGAGGTCAGCACGGCGTCGAGGCCGTCGAGCTCGAGGGCAGTGAGCCCGTCGTCACGCACAGAGCCCGGCACCGCCCAGCCGAACCCGGTAGGAACCACCACCCGGGCACCGTCCGGCAGTGCGTCGGCGATGCGGTCCTGCACCTCATCCGGCGTACACCGCACCACCACGGCGCGGTAGTCCTCGACCCGCTCGACGAACAGGTCGACCATCGCCGAGGCATCGACCGGCGCTGCATCTCGGTAGCTGCGGGGAACGGTCACCGGTGACGTGTCCGCGTCGGCGAGCGCGCGGCGCACCCCGGCCAGGATCGCTTCGCGCGCCTCACTCATCGCGGCTCCCGCTCTTCATCGCGACCTCCGTCGGTGCGCTTCCACCAGGCCCGGAACGACTCGGCGGGCGGCTGCGGCATGTCGCGGGCGTTCGTCCATGCTGCCCCGGGCCCCGGGAGCCGGCCGAGCATCCGGCGACCACCGGGCAGAGTCCTCCGGCCGGCACGCCCGAGCAACCGCCCTGCCAGACCGGACGCCCTCTCGGCGAGGCCCAACCGCGCGCTCGATCCGAAGGCGATCCCGGTCGCTTTCATGGCCGCTGCCTCCGGCTTCGGGACCCCACCCCGGTGGGCGTCGACCACCTGGGCACGTAGATCGACCAGCACCGACGGGATGTCGATCCGCACCGGACACGCTTCGAAGCAGGCACCGCAGAGCGACGAGGCAAAGGGCAGCGAGTCCGTCTGCTCATCGACTCCGACGCCCTTGAGCAACGGGTTCAGGATCGCCCCGATCGGCCCGGGGTAGACCGAGCCGTAGGCGTGCCCGCCGGTGCGCTCGTAGACCGGGCACACGTTCAGGCACGCCGAGCAGCGGATGCACCGCAGTGCCTGCCGCCCGACGTCATCGGCGAGGGCCCGCGTCCGGCCGTTGTCGAGCAGGACGACGTGCACCTCTTGCGGACCGTCGGGCTGCCCGTCGGCGTCCGTACTCACCCCTGACCAAGTCGAGGTGTAGGGATTCATCCGCTCACCGGTGGAGGACCGTGGCAACAGCTGCAGGAAGACGTCCAGGTCGGACCAGGTCGGCACCACCTTCTCTATCCCTACGACGGAGATGAGCACCTCCGGGAGGGTCAGGCACATCCGCCCGTTGCCCTCGGACTCCACCACGACCAGCGTGCCGGAGTCGGCGATGGCGAAGTTGGCGCCGGAGACGCCGACCTTCGCACGCAGGAACTTCTCCCTCAGGTGCAGGCGGGCGGCCTCGGCCAGTCTCGCCGGGTCATCGGACAGATCCTTCGGTGCGGCCCGCCCGGCAGCCGCCATGTGCTGCAGGAAGATCTCCCGGATCTCTGCACGGTTGCGGTGGATCGCGGGTACCAGGATGTGGCTCGGCAGGTCATCGCCCAGCTGCACGATCAGCTCGGCGAGGTCGGTCTCCCACGCGGTGATCCCCTCGGCCAGCAGGTGCTCGTTGAGGTCGATCTCCGCAGTCGCCATCGACTTCACCTTGACGATCTCGTCAACGCCGTGCTTTTTCGCAACGGCTGCGACGACGGCGCTGGCCTCGGCCGCGTCGCGCGCCCAATGCACCGTGGCACCGGCTGCGGTCAGGGATTCCTCGAGCCGCAGCAGATGCTCGTCGAGATGCAGCAGGGTGTTGTCCTTGATGGCGGCGCCAGCCAGCCGCAGCTGCTCCCAGTCATCGACCTCCGCGACCACCTCGAGCCGCTTGGCCCGGATCGTCGCGGTGGCGTGGGCCATGTTGGTGCGCAACTGGGTGTCTGCCAAGGCGGCGCGGGCCGCCTCGGGAAACGCCGGCATCCCGACGAATGTCGCAGTCATCGATTCCTCCGCACTCGTGTGCTGCGAGCCGGGCCCCGCATCATCGGTTGCCTGCGGCGTCTGCCTCGGCGGACGCCAGGATCTCGGCCAGGTGCATCACGCGGACGCCGGACTGCTGGCGCGAGAGCAGGCCGCCGACATGCATCAGACACGAGTTGTCGCCGGCCACCAGCACCTCGGCCCCGGTCTCCCTGACATGCCGGGCTTTGTCCGATCCCATCGCAACCGACGTGTCGGCGTTCTTCACAGCGAAGGTTCCGCCGAAACCGCAGCACTCCTCCGCCTGAGGCAGGTCCACCAACTGCAGTCCGCGGACGGCCCGCAGCAGCCGGGTCGGACGATCACCGACGCCGAGCATCCGCAGTGAGTGACACGTCGGGTGATAGGTCACCCGGTGGGGGAAGTAGGCACCCACGTCCTCCACTCCCAGCACGTCGACCAGGAACTCCGAGAGCTCGTAGACCTTCGGCGACGTTGCGGCCACCGCATCGACGAGGGCCGGATCCCCGGAGCGGCGCGCCACGATCTCGTGCTGATGCCGCGCCGAACCTGCGCAGGACCCGGACGGAGTCACTACCGCGTCGTACCCCTCGAACGCGGAGACGAAAGCGCGGACGGCGGGGACTGCCTCGTCCAGGTAACCGGTGTTCACCATCGGTTGCGCGCAACAGGTCTGACCGGCCGGGAACTCCACGTCGACACCGAGCCGCCGCAGCAACCGCACGACCGCTTTACCGGTGTCCGGGAACATCGCATCGTTGAGGCACGTGACCATCAGGGCAACTTTCACGACGCCATGTTCTCCTCTGTCGTTTCATTGACACCGTACGCGACCGACCGGTGCGAGGGGTGGGCGTGCACCTGCGGACACGGCGAGGACACTGTGACCGGCCTGGCCGGCACGGGGTTTACGCGACCCCCAGCAGTCGCTATATTCGAGAGCGGAAAACTATTTTCGCCTGGCGGAAACTGGCCGTCCTCTCAGCGGTGCGCGCCAACGGTGGCGGCGGGCTCGACCACTCTGCTCTGCTTAAGGGCGTTGAACTACTTTCTGGAGGTTCGAAATGACTCTTATGCGTGCGGTTGATGCTGCTTGTTTGATTATGGAGAAGGAGGGTGCGACGCAGTTGTTCGGGCTGCCGGGCGCGGCGATTAACCCGTTTTATAGTGCGGTGCGTGATCATGGCGGGTTCCAGCATGTGTTGGCTCGTCACGTGGAGGCTGCTTCGCATATGGCGGAGGGGTATACCCGTGCTGCTGCGGGCAATATTGGGGTGTGTGTGGGCACCTCGGGTCCGGCGGGTACGGACATGATCACCGGGTTGTATTCGGCGTCTGCGGATTCGATCCCGATCCTGTGTTTGACGGGTCAGGCGCCGGTGGCGAAGTTGGCGAAGGAAGATTTCCAGGCTGTTGATATTGCTTCGATTGCTGCCCCGGTGACGAAGTGGTCGGTCACGGTGATGGAGGCCGGGCAGGTTCCCGGGACGTTCCAGAAGGCGTTTTATCTGATGCGTTCGGGTCGCCCCGGTCCGGTGTTGATCGATTTGCCGATCGATGTGCAGATGAAGCAGATCGAGTTCGATATCGACACGTATGAGCCGATGGTGGTGACCCCGCCGAAGGCGACCGCGGCGCAGGCTCAGCACATCCTGGACATGTTGGCTTCCGCGCAGCGTCCGTTGATCGTTGCTGGTGGTGGCATCGTGAACGCGGATGCTGCTGATGATTTGGTCGCGTTGGCTGAGTTGACGGGTATCCCGGTGATCCCGACGTTGATGGGCTGGGGCACGATCCCAGATGATCACCCGCTGATGGCGGGCATGGTTGGTTTGCAGACGTCTCACCGGTATGGCAACGAGAGCATGCTGGCGTCCGATTTCGTGTTGGGTATCGGTAACCGGTGGGCTAACCGTCATACCGGTGGCATCGATACGTACACCGAGGGTCGCAGGTTCGTGCATATCGATATTGAGCCCACTCAGATCGGGCGGGTGTTCTCCCCTGATTACGGGGTTGTTTCTGATGCGGGTGAGGCGTTGCGTCAGTTGGTGGCGACCGGCAAGGGCGCGGACCTGCCGGACCGTTCGGCCTGGGCCCAGGAATGCCGCGAGCGTCGTAGTCAGGGTCAGCGTAAGACGAACTTTGATGTGGTGCCGATCAAACCGCAACGGGTGTATCAGGAGATGAACGCGGCGTTCGGTACCGACGCGACGTACGTGTCCACGATCGGTCTGTCGCAGATTCAGGCAGCCCAGTTGTTGCACGTGTATCACCCGCGGCATTGGATCAACGCCGGTCAGGCTGGTCCGTTGGGGTGGACGTTGCCCGCAGCGCTTGGTGTGGCCACCGCGTCTCCGAACGCGAACGTGATCGCCTTGTCCGGTGACTACGACTTCCAGTTCATGATCGAAGAACTAGCGGTCGGTGCGCAGTTCAACATCCCCTATATCCACGTGGTCGTGAACAACGCCTACCTGGGTTTGATCCGTCAGTCCCAGCGCGGGTTCAGCATGGACTACTGCGTGCAGTTGGCCTTCGACAACGTCAACGCCGAGGATGAAGAAGCCACCCACAACAGTTACGGCGTGGACCACATCAAGGTCGCCCAAGGCATGGGCTGTAAAGCGATCCGGGTCACCCAACCCGAGAAGATCTCCCAAGGCCTCGAAGACGCGAAGAAGATGCGGGATGAGTTCCGGGTCCCCGTGGTCGTGGAAATCATCCTGGAGCGGGTGACCAACGTGTCCATGGGCACCGAACTGAACAACATCGTCGAATTCGAAGAACTCGCAGCCCGCGGCGAAGACGCGCCCACCGCGTCCGTGTCGATGCTGGACTGATCATGCGAATCGTCGTCGCCGTCGACAAGTTCAAAGGTTCCCTGTCCGCGCATGACGCTGCAGCGCACATAGCTGCGGGTCTGCGTAGCGTGGATCCTTCGATCGAGGTAGTCACCGCACCGGTGGCCGACGGCGGCGACGGCACGGTCGACGCGGCCATCGCCGCCGGATTCCAGCAGCGCGAGGTCGCTGTTTCAGGGCCGACCGGTGAAGCTGTGCAGGCTGCGTATGCGGTCCAGGACGGTACCTGCGTGGTCGAGCTCGCCAACTCGTGCGGCATTCAGTTGCTGCCGGGTGGCGTGCTCGCCCCGATGACGTCTTCCAGTCGCGGCCTGGGCCAGGTGATGGCCGCCGCACTGGACGACGGTTGCTCGCGACTGGTCGTAGGTGTCGGCGGCAGCGCCAGCACAGACGGCGGCGCAGGGATGCTGACCGCCCTCGGTGTGCGCATCCTGGATGCCCTGGGCGATCCGGTCGAGAACGGCGGCGGGTCGCTGGCAGGCGTTCGTTCTGTCGATCTTTCGGGCGTGCACCCGCGCCTGGCGCAGGTGCGTCTCGAACTGGCCAGCGACGTCGACAACCCGCTGACAGGGGAACATGGCGCAGCCGCGGTGTACGGCCCGCAAAAGGGCGCGAGCCCCGAGCAGGTCAGCGAACTCGACTCGGCGCTCCAACACTTCGCTTCGCTGGGCAACCCGGAATTGGCAGCCCTCGCTGGGGCTGGAGCCGCCGGTGGCGCTGGTTACGCAGCCCTGCTGCTCGGCGCACATTTGCGTTCGGGCATCGAGGTGATGCTCGAAATCACTGGTTTCGCCGAACGGATGACCGGGGCTGACCTGGTCATCACCGGCGAAGGTTCGCTGGACGCGCAGAGCCTGCGCGGCAAGGCCCCGATGGGTGTGGCCCAGGCTGCCCGCGCCGAGAACATCCCGGTGCTGGCAATCGCCGGACGGGTCGTCGTCGACCGCGAAGAACTACAGGCTGCGGGCATCGACGACGCCTACGCACTGAGCGACATCGAGCCCGACGTGCAGGCCAGCATGACAAATGCCGGGCCATTGCTAGAACGCCGCTCGGCAACTTTGCTGAAAGACGTACAACGGAGGACGCAGTGAGCAATGACAACCGTGAGTTCGACCACATCTTCGTCGCCGCGCGCGCGATCGTCGACGGCCGCGAGCAGCCCGTCGCCGTCGGCGTGGTAGGCGCCACCATCGAGGCCGTAGAGCTGGGGGGCGTTCCCGCCGACTGGGTGGGCGAACGCGTCGAATTGGGCAGCGACGAGGTTCTGCTGCCTGGCATGGTCGACACACACGTGCACGTCAACGAACCAGGCCGCACCGATTGGGAGGGGTTCGCCTCCGCCACCAGCGCCGCCCTGACAGGGGGCACAACAACGCTGTTGGACATGCCGCTGAACAGCCTGCCGCCCACCACGACGCTCGAGGCGCTGCGCATCAAGCAGGATGCGGCACGCGAGCAGTGCAGGATGGATGTCGGCTTCTGGGGTGGCGCTATCCCCGGGAACATCGAGGACCTGCGCCCCCTGCACGAGGCTGGCGTTTTCGGCTTCAAGTGCTTCCTGATCGACTCCGGGGTGCCGGAGTTCCCGCCGCTGTCGCCCGATGAGCTGGTCGCCTACATGGAGCGTCTGGCCGAGCTCGGCGCACTGATGATCGTGCACGCCGAAGACCCCGACGTGATTGCTGCGGCGCCTCAGCTGGGCGGCCGCAAGTACTCCGACTTCGTGGCGTCGCGGCCGGACGCCAGCGAAGTTTCGGCAATCGCGACGGTCATCGACGCGGTGCGACGAACCGGTGCTCGCGCGCACATCCTGCATCTGTCAAGTGCTGCTGCACTTCCTCAGCTGCGGGCTGCCAAGGCTGAGGGCCTGCCGATCACAGTCGAGACCTGCCCGCACTATCTGACATTCGCAGCCGAGACCATTCGTGACGGATCCACGGCGCATAAGTGCTGCCCACCGATCCGCAGTGAAGCCAACCGCTCCCAGTTGTGGGAAGCACTTCTTGACGGCACCATCGACATCGTTGTGAGCGATCACTCGCCATGCACCATCGACCTGAAGCAGCTGGACACCGGCGACCTGGGCACGGCATGGGGTGGCGTCGCGTCGGTTGAGGTCGCGCTGCGAGCGGTGTGGTCCGGGGCGAAAGAGCGCGGAATTAGTCTTGCTCAGGTAGTTCAGTGGATGAGCACCACTCCGGCGAGGATCGCGGACGTACGCGGCAAGGGCGCCATAGAGATGGGTGCGCGCGCTGACCTGGTCGTCTTCGCACCCGAAGAGACCATTACGATCGACGCCCGTGAGTTGCACCACAAGAACAAGCTGACCGCCTACGACGGCGTGACGCTTTCAGGAGCGGCCCGCCGGGTGTGGCTGGGCGGCCAAGAGGCGTCAATCGACCGGGTGCGGGGTCGGTTCGTCAGCAGGGGTCGGATCTAATAAGCCCGTTCTGAAGGTGCGAGGTTGATTCATCATTAATATCTGCGATATGACCCCACCGTCGGAGGCAGCGCGAACATGTGTGTGTGAGCACACCTTCGATGCGCACGAACATTTGCGGCGCGGCACCGATTGCGCATTCCGCCGTAGTTGCCAATGTGATCGTTTCCGGCCGGTCCAGCCCCGGGGGGTCGTAGAAATATTCGAACGTTGGTTTGAGACCCGACGAGGCTGAACCGGCTCAGGCGGCGGAAGGACGTGTCTGAGCGTGCCGCTGTCGTGCTTGGGCCGGGTCATACTTTGAGGCTTTACCCCTGATGTAACCAGCCACGGTCACCCCGGTTCCGGCGACGAGCGCCCCCGCTCCCAGGAGATGACGCGGAGCCAGGCGTACAACTTCGCGCAGCACGGCTGCAGGGAGTACCGACGTCACGTACTTGCGCTCGGTCGCGAGCGCTGCGTTCTGTCCGACCATTCGTGACACCGCAGCCTTGGAGACACCTTCGGCGTAACAACGCGAGAACAGGTACGACCACGTGAGGCGATCGGCGCTCACGCGATGTGCCACTCTGGCGCGGGGTTCGAAGATGAAAGTCGCGCCCGGAATGACCTGTGAAATGCGGATACACAACTCGGTCTCCTCGCAGCCGAGCGGCGTCTTGCCGATCCGCCCGAGGTCCTCGCTGAAGCGGCCGGCTGCGTCAAAGGCGCTGGCGCGCATCGACATGTTGCAGCCCATCAGATTTCGCACTGTGGCTGCATGTGTGGGTAGTCCCGCGTAGGTGCACCCAACCACCCAATCCAGCTCGCCGCGCTCGGATCCATCGCGAGCGGGAAGCATCGCTGGACGCCCTGTCCCAGCGGGCCACTGCGGTTGGGCAGAACCGCCGACGCCCATCACCTGTGCGTTCGCGTAATGCTCTATCAGCGACTCCAACCAACGCGGATCGGCGCTGGCATCGTCATCCAAGAAGGCGACGACGTCACCACTGGATGCCTCGACTGCGGTGTTGCGGGCGCCTGATAACCCCTGGGTGTGAGCGTTGGCGATGACCGAGACAGAAATACCAGTGGGGTCAAGTCGCCCGAAGCGGTTCTTGCAGCGCTGTAGCAACACGTCGTTGTGATCGATCACGACCATCAACTGTGTCGGCAACAACGTCTGCTCGAGTACCGATTGCACACTGTCGCAAAGATCCTGCCAGCGGCGCTCGGTATAGGCGCAGATAACAACCGACGCGGTGATCGGTGGCGTGGTGTCGGTCACGCGATCATGCTCGGTGCGCTGACCCTTTCAGCGGCATCGTCATGGTCGACCTGGCGGACGATAGGACCACGACGTCGCGTCATTGTGGCGCGCCGACGCTCGGAGATGATCGTACGCAGCACCCGGAACCCGTCGGCAAACGTACGCAAGTTGCTCTCGCCGTGAATCCGAGGCCGTTCGACACTGGGAACTTCCTTGATGTTGACACCTGCTTCGACCATACGCAGGTTGATGACGGTCTCGATCTCGAAGCCGTCACCCCAGATCATGCCGCCTGCCGGAGCCGGAGCAGTGATACCAGGCAGCTCCAGGGCAGGGACCAGATCGGTCCAGAATGCGTTGTATCCGTAGCAGAGGTCGCTAAAGCGCTGACCGAAGGCAACATTTACCAGCATGTGCAGGCCAGTAGCGCCTACGTGACGCAATGGGGTGATGTCGTCACTTCCGCCACCCTCGATGAAGCGGCTGCCTTTGGCGAAATCGGCGCCGTTGACGAGTGCTTCGACGTAGGCGGGGATTTCGGCCGGATCTGCCGAACCATCGGCGTCGAACATCACGATGATGTCGCCGGTTGCGGCGTTGAATCCGCAGGCGAGGGCGTTGCCCTTGCCCTTACGGGTCTGCTTGACCACCTTGATGTCCGGCAACACGCTGCGAGCAGCTTCTATGGTGCCGTCCGTTGAGTTTCCGTCGACCAGGATGACTTCGTGCACGGGAGGTAGCGCCGGCAGCACTGCAAGGAGGTTGTCAGCCTCGTTCTTGGCCGGGACGATCACACTGATCGTCGGCTGGCGATGGTTGCGGCCCGCTGGTGTGTCGGCGTGCTGGTGGTGGACCCGCGTTCCCCCGGCGATCGGCCGCGGCGAGTTTCGGTACATAACATCCTTATGACGTACTGGTGGGTAGCTTCTAACAGCAGAGGTCGCTGTGTTGATTTTGCGACCCTACCCCCGCTTACTTGAAAGTTGAACTTCCATAGGGTCTATAACCGGAGAGATCCCAGTGATGGCAAGGCAAAAAATGTTTTGGAAAAAACTTGACAGGGCGCAGGTTGTACCGACGCGACCATCTGCCTGACCGGGCCTTTACCAACGCTTTACGTGTCCTGAGTTAGTCCAGCGCTACCTCGCGTTTTCCTGATGTTCGGGGGTGGGCGTACCTGTGGGCCTAACATTGAGCAAGACCAGCAGACGATCCTACCGTACAACTTGCAGTGTGCGCGAACGCGCACGTCTCGCGTCAGGAGACGCACGCGGAGAACCGGCTGCGCCAGACAGGGGAGAAACCCATGGAGAACTTCGAGACGACGTCACCTCTGAACGCGACCGCCGAGCTGGCGTGCCGGCTGTGCGGTGGTTCCGCGTTGCGCAGCGTCTTGGACTTGGGCGCCACACCGCCGTGCGAGTCCTTCCTCACAATCCCGCAATTGGAGGAACCGGAGCCGACCTATCCGCTGCACCTGCGGTTGTGTCAGGACTGCCTGCTGCTTCAGATCCCGGCGTTGATCGCCCCGGACGAGACATTCACCGACTACGCCTACTTTTCGTCCTACTCAGACTCTTGGGTCGAGCACGCACGCACCTTCGCGCAGGAAACCACCGCCCGCCTCGCCCTCACTGCTGACTCGTTCGTGGTCGAGGTCGCGTCGAACGACGGGTACCTACTGCAGCACTTCATCGGTTCGGTGCCCTGCCTGGGGATCGAACCGTCGGTGAATGTCGGCGCCGCCGCCCGCGAGCGCGGCGTGCCCACCCGCACCGACTTTCTGAACGAACAGGTCGCGGAGCAGGTACGCGCCGAATACGGACCAGCTGATCTGGTTGTCGCGAACAATGTGTACGCCCACATCCCTGACCTTCTGGGATTCACCCGCGCGCTGCGCGGACTGGTGGCCGATGACGGCATGCTCTCGATCGAGGTACATCACGCGCTCAACCTGGTGCAGCATGCCCAGTTCGACACCATCTACCACGAGCATTTTCAGTACTACACCCTCTTGTCGGCCACTCGCGCGCTGGCGACAGCGGGTCTGCAGGTGGTGGACGCCGAGTTGATTCCCACCCACGGAGGGTCGTTGCGTGTGTGGGCGCAGCCCGAATCGTCGACCTCGGATCGCCGACCCAGTGCACAGGTACAGGACATCCTGGACCTGGAGGCGCAAGCAGGACTGCACACCGTCGAGGGCTACGACACCCTGGCGGCTCGTTCAGCCGCAGTTCGGGCAAATCTGCTGCGGTTCCTGCTCGACGCGGCGCGAGACGGCTTGCGGGTTGCCGGCTACGGCGCACCCGGTAAAGGCAATACGCTGCTGAACTACTGCGGTATCAGGCCCGACCTGCTCGCCTACACCGTGGACCGCAACCCGTACAAGCACGGTCGATTCACCCCGGGCACCCGGATTCCCATTCACCCACCGGAATTCCTGGATGCGGACCGTCCCGACCTCGTACTGGTGTTGCCCTGGAACCTGCGCACCGAACTGACCGGCGCGCTGCGTCATATCCAGGAATGGGGTGGCAAGCTCGTTTTCGCGCTCCCCGAGATAGCGGTGGTCGATCCGGCCGCCGAGCCGAACCAGTTGGAAGAGGTAGGCGCATGAAGGTCGTGTTGTTCTGCGGTGGCTACGGGATGCGGATGCGGGGCAGCACCGACGATGTGCTGACCAAGCCGATGCACATGGTCGGTCCGCGGCCGATCATCTGGCACGTCATGCGGTACTACGCGCACTTCGGGCATACCGAGTTCATCCTGTGCCTCGGCTACGGCGCGGATCAGATCAAGGACTACTTCCTGAACTACAAGGAGACAGCCTCCAACGACTTCGTGATGCGCAACGGCAAAGCCGAGTTGCTCGAGACGGATATCGCGGACTGGTCGATCACTTTCGCGAACACCGGTCTGAACTCCCCGATCGGAGAACGCCTACGCCGGGTGCGCCCTCACCTGGACGGAGACGAGACGTTCCTGGCCAACTACGCCGACGTGCTCACCAACGCACCGCTGGACGCGATCATCGAGACGTTCCAGAAGTCTGACTGTGCCGCATCCCTGCTGGCGGTGCCGCCACAGTCCTCCTTTCACGTGGTCAACTTCGACTCTCAGCACAAAGTCCGCGAGTTGGAGCAGGTCGGGACGATGTCGATCTGGGAGAACGGAGGCTATTTCGTCCTCACCCAGGAGGTATTCGACCACCTACCGGAGAACGGTGATTTGGTCGACGACGGGTTGGGAGCACTGCTCAAGGAAGGGCGGTTGCTTGCCTACCCCTACGCCGGGTATTGGAAGCCGGCCGACACCTTCAAGGAACGCGCCGAGTTGGACCACGTCTGGACTGTCGGCGAGGCCCCATGGGCGCTCTGGGAAGGCGCTTCCCCGGGGCCGCGGGCCGACGTCTGATGATCGACCTGCTGACCGGCCCGATGGACCGGGTCGTGCTGTTGGCTGCGCACTGTGACGACCTGGCGATCGGGATGGGTGCAACGATCATGCGGCTGGCGGTCGCCTGCCCGGCGCTGCGGGTCGACGTGGTCGTGCTCACCGGTCGGGGTACCGCGCGCGAGGACGAAGAGCGTGCAGCGTTCGCGCTGATGTGTCCGGATGCAGATCTTCGCCTGAGCGTGCATGACCTCCCGGACGGTCGGGTGCCCTCACACTTCGACCTCGCCAAGGATGCGATCGTCGCTGCCCGGGAGGCGGGAGCGGGAGGACTGATCTTCGCTCCGCAGCCGGCCGACGCCCACCAGGACCACCGGGCGGTCGGCCAGATTGCACCGACCGTCTTTCGGGATCACCTGATCCTCGGGTACGAGATCCTGAAGTGGGAGAGTGACCTACCCACGGTCAGTGCTTACCAGCCACTGGAAGCATCCGCGATGCGTGCCAAGCTCTCGATGATTCGTGAGAGCTATCCGAGTCAGGGCGGTCACGACTGGTTTGATGACGAAGCCTTCCTCGGGTTGGCCCGTATCCGCGGTGTGCAGTGCCACGCGCCATATGCCGAGGCGTTTGTTGCGCCGAAGCTGACTTTGAGCCTCGGAAGAGCACCCACGCTCGAGATGACCCCACCGCTCGCCACAACAAAGGATGAACAGCTGTGAAGACACTGGTTACCGGCCATCAGGGATACCTCGGTTCGGTCATGGTGCCGATCCTGACGGCGGCCGGGCACGACGTCGTCGGGTTCGACACCGGTCTCTTCCAGGACTGCGTGCTCGGCGTTGCCCCCACCGATCCACCCACGATCTGCAAAGACATCCGCGACGTCGAGCCCGCTGACCTCGCGGGCTTCGACGCTGTCGTGCACCTCGCGGCGCTGTCGAACGACCCGTTGGGTGCCCTGGAGCCCCAGATCACCCACGACATCAACCATCACGCCTCGGTGCGGCTGGCAAAGGCCGCTAAAGACGCCGGTGTCCGAAGGTTTCTCTACGCGTCGACCTGCTCCGTCTACGGCGCGGCCGGTCAGGATGCGGTCAAAGAAGACTCCGAGATGCACCCGGTGACGCCGTACGCAGAATCCAAGGTGCGCGTCGAAAGCGATGTGCATGATCTGGCGGACGGCGATTTCGAACCGGTCTTCCTGCGTAACGCGACGGCATTCGGCGCGTCACCGCGGTTGCGCGCGGACATCGTGCTCAACAACCTGGTCGGACACGCGATCCTCAGCGGGCGCGTACTGGTGATGTCCGACGGGACCCCCTGGCGGCCACTGGTGCACGCCAAGGACATTGCCGAGGCCTTCTCGCGCTGTCTGACTGCGCCGCGCGAGGCAGTGCACGCCCGCGCATTCAATGTCGGCACTGAAGCGAACAACGCGACCGTCGCCGAGATCGCGCAGGAGGCCCAGCGTGCGGTTCCGGGATCGGTGCTCGACATCACCGGTGAGACCGGTTCGGACCCGCGGTCCTACCGAGTCGACTTCAGCGCGATCCGCGCCGCGCTGCCCGGGTACGACGCCACCTGGTCGATTGCAGATGGAGCGCGCGAACTGGCCGCGGCCTACCGGTCGGCCCCGTTGACCCAAGAGGGGTTCGACAGCGACTTCGTCCGGTTGAAGGTGCTGCAGCGCAAGCAGCAGGCAGGACTGCTCGATGCGGCGTTCCGCCTGGCCTGAGGTCAGCGGCCGGCAGCAGCGATTGAGCGAACGGTCAGCTCTGCGCCTCCAGCTGCGAACGCAACTCAGCGAAGGTACCGGCTGCCAAGTCGCGCGGGCTCATGGTGGCCGCGGGCAGCGGCCAGTCGATCGCAAGGTCGGGGTCGTCCCACCGGGCCCCGAGGTCTTCGCTCGGGTCATGCCCGCGGTCGATCCGGTAGCAGATGTCGGCCACCGGACTGAGCACCTGAAAACCATGCAGAAAGCCTGGCGGAACGTAGAGGTGGGCGAAGGTCTCGTCGTCGAGACGGACGCTCACCTGCTGGCCGAAACTGACGGATCCGGGGCGGATATCCACCAGCACGTCCAGCACCGCGCCGCGGGCGCAACGCACCAGTTTGCCTTCCCCTGCCCCAGCGCGTCCGTGCATCCCCCGTACCGTCGCTTCACTCGAGCGCGACTGGGAGTCCTGGATGAACGCCGCTGGATCCAGGCCGTGTTCTGCGGCGACCTGCGCATCGAAGGTGCGGGTGAAGAACCCACGGGCGTCGAAGTGGGGGGTCGGGGTGAACAGCAGCGGTCCGCTGAGGTCGAAAGTTGTCACTCGCACCGGATCATTAAATCGGGTTTGATGCCCCGCCGTCGAAGGAGATCACGTGACGAAGCCCGTGTGTAGGGCCTGCCGGGGAGAGCGTGGGACAACTGTGCTCGACCTGGGTGACCAGCCGCCCGCTGACCACTTCCCACCTGCCGGTGACGCAGGACCGGACGCGCGGTTCGCGCTGTCGATGTGGTGGTGTCAGCGGTGCGGCCTGGCGCAGTTGGCCGAGGACAAAACCACTACCGCAGAGCCGCGGGGGGTCGAACCTGAGGCAGTGGTGCTGCAAGCTCGGGCCGCCCTTTCGCTGGTCGCGGATGCCGGAATGTTCGCCACCCACTCGACCGTCCTGGAATTCCCGTCCCCGCACGGTGGGAGTTGGATTCAGGACGCAGCTCACTACGGGTTGGCCCAGGTAAGCAGCCGGCCGGCAGATGTGGTGGTGGACAGCTTCGGCGTCATGCACGAAGCCGATCAGGCGGCTGGGGTACGTCGGCGCGCTGCCGCCTTGGCACCCGGTGGCGTGCTGCTGTTGCAGTATCAGTCGCTGGACAGCATCGTGCGGCTAGGGGCATGGAATGCGCTGCGGCATGGGCACTTCGCGTACTACAGCCTGCTGCCGTTGCAGGCCTTGCTGGCGCAGGTCGGGTTAGCGGTCGTGCGAACCTGGGATTTCGACCTCTACGGCGGCACCGTGTTGTTGGCAGTGGTCCACGCAGATGAGAACCAGTCAGTTGACGATTCGGTCGAGCGGCTCGAAGTTCGGGATCGGGAGGCCGGGATGACCGATCCTGTCGCACTGTCCTCGTTGCAGGCGCAGGTCGACCGCCATATCGGCTGGCTACGCCGCGAACTGTCCGAACGCCGCAGAGCCGGCCGGGTGGTGTTCGGCTACGGCGCAGCCTCACGCGCCGCAGCACTCCTGGCTGCAGCTCAGATCGATGCCACGCTGTTGTGCGGGATCGGCGACGCCAGCCCCGACAAGCACGGGCGGCGGATGCCCGGCACCGATGTACCGATCGTGGGTGCGTCCGACCTGATAGCCGCACATCCGGACGACGTGATGCTCTTTCTGCCAGACCTGTTGCCCGAGGTGACGCGTGCCTATCCTGAATTGGCCGGGCGTTGGATCCCGAGCGACTCGAAGTGATGTTGACGACGGGGTCTACCGAATTTTGGCTTTCCTGGGCATCCGCCCGATCGATGAGGCACACTGAACCTATAACTGACGGTCTTCACTGGAAGGTTAAGTGGCGCTAAGCTCGTTTGTTCGAGTGCGGTGGTTCAACATCAGTGTTCGCGGACACTTCATCACTAGTTGGGAGCTGACGTGACTGAGGTCATGTTCCAAGAGAGCACCGACGCGGTAGGCCGCTCGGTCCCCGGCGCCGATGACGTGAGGTCCGGCAGCGAACCCGGCGGGCAGGCCGCCAGCAGCGTCAGGGAATTCCTACCGGGAGTAGGGGCGGCGCTACGAGTGCACCGGCTGGCCAAAGGGTTGTCGTTGCGTCAGTTTGCGCGCCAGCTCGGAGTCTCGGCATCGTTCATCTCCCAGCTGGAAAACGGCAAGTCCCGGCCCTCTGTCACGACTCTCTTTGCGATCTGCGAAGCGCTCGACGTCACCGTTGATCAGTTGTTCGCGGAGTCTGGAGCCCGTTCTGATAAGCAGATGCAGGTAGACAGCGCACCGGCGAGCGCGAGGAGCCCACGTGGGTCGGTGGGCCGTCGCGGCCAGACTGACGACGCTGACCGGCGGGGCAGCAGCTCCCAGGGTCCCGTGGTCCACTCCTCGGAGCGACCCCGGTTGGTCTTGGACACCGGCGTGGCATGGGAAAAGTTGTCTTCTCGCGATGCGCCGGGCCAATTCCTCATGATCACCTACGAGGTCGGCGGCAGCTCCACGGCGGGCGATCAGTTGACTCGGCGGTCGGGGACTGAGTACGGGCTGGTGATCAGGGGGCAGCTGACGCTCTCGCTCGGCTTCGAGACGTACATCTTGACGCCAACCGATTCGATCTCCTTCGATTCGAGCATCCCGCACCGATTACACAACGACGGGTACGAACCAGCCGAAGTAGTCTGGTTCGTACAAAATAACGAGGCCCTTCCATTGCAGCGGACCGCGCAGACTCCAGCCGGCTGGAGTCGCCCCCTCACACATTCGTGAACAAATACTTAACGTATTTCGTTGTTGCGTCGGGTCGGAGATTTCCCCACCAGTGGTCAGAGCGTGGTCACCGCAGTGCGGCAACCAGCTCGTCGGCTGAGTGTGATCTGAACCTCGACTCAGTCGGACGGTCCAACTCGGGCAGGAAGACATCCTTGACTACCCGCAACGCGACGCACGACGACTGGAGTTGTCATGGGCTGGAACACAGATCAGATCGGTGACCTGAGCGGCCGCACCGCCATCGTGACCGGGGCGAACTCGGGCATCGGGCTGCATGAAGCAGCGCAACTGGCTGCACACGGGGCGCACGTCGTGCTCGCGGTGCGCAACATTGAAGCTGGAAAGCGAGTCGCCGCATCCATCGACGGATCCACCGGCGTCGAGCACGTCGATCTGGCCTCGCTGGACTCGGTGCGCGCTTTCGCCAGCCGGATCGACCGCCCCGTCGACCTGTTGATCAACAACGCCGGGCTGATGGAGCCGCCTCTGTACCGCGAGACCGCCGACGGGCACGAACTGCAGTTCGGCACCAACCACCTCGGGCATTTCGCGCTGACGGCACTGTTACTTCCGCAGCTACTGCGGGCGACCGCGGCGCGCGTCGTGACGGTTTCCTCGCTCGCGCACTTCCGCGGCGATGCGGGAGTACTGGCTGGGAATCCTGCACCGACCTACTCCTCCGGCAAGGCCTACGGGCAGTCCAAGTTGGCCAACCTGCTGTTCGCCGTCGAGTTGCAGCGCCGCGCGGAACGAGCCGGACTGTCGCTCACCTCCGTAGCTGCCCACCCTGGGGTTGCCGCAACTGGGCTGGTCAGCAACCCGGACGGGTTGGGCAGCAATCCGATCGTGGCCAAGGTGGCGCCTATCGTCATGCGCGTGGTGCTGCCGGGCGGCGCGGGCGGCGCGCGACCCGTGCTGTTTGCCGCCACGGACGCTGACCCCGGCTCCTACTCCGGTCCGAAGGGACCAGGGGAGGTGCGCGGACCCGTCGGTGAAGCCAAGCGCAGCCGATATGCACGTGACGAAATCCTCGCCATGAAGCTCTGGGCACGCAGTGAGTTGCTCACGGGCGTCAGGTTCGAGATACCCACTCCGGCGGCGAGGATGGGCAACGTTTAGCGTGACGCCATGCGCGTAGCGATCTTCATCGGGTCATCCCGCGGCAATGACCCCTCCCATGCCCACGCCGCGGTGCAGTTGGCCACCTATCTCGCCGAACGCGGGATAGGCATCGTCTACGGCGGCGGTCACGTCGGGTTGATGGGTGTCGTGGCGGATGCTGCGATGGCAGCTGGGGGTGAGGTGATCGGTGTGATCCCCCGGTCCTTGGCCGACGCCGAGGTCGCGCACCTGCAGTTGACCCGCCTTGAGATCGTCGAGAACATGCACGATCGCAAAGCTCTGATGGCGGACTTGTCCGACGCGTTCGTCGCGCTTCCCGGGGGCATCGGCACGATGGAGGAGTTCTTCGAGGTCTGGACCTGGCTCCAGTTGGGCATCCACGCCAAACCCGTTGCCCTGTACGACGTGTCGAACTTCTGGGCACCGATGCGCGCGCTCCTGGCAGGCATGGTGAATGGCGGTTTCTTACGCGCCGACATGGCTGACCGGCTCATCCAGGTCGATGAGCCGAGGGCGTTGATGGAGCAGATCGCGCGCTGGAAGGCCTAGAGCTTTTCGAGGGCGTTGGTCATGTCGACGATGAGGTCTTTGGCCAGCTTCAGGAAGATCAGCTTCATGAACGGGTCGGTCAACTTGGCGGCGCCGTTGAAGGTCACCGTCGCTTCATAGGTGACCTTCGAACCAGCGGTCGATGGCTCGACTCGGATGTCGTCGATGGACGTCGCTGTCTTGTTGGTGCCTCTGAAGACCACTCTGCCCGCTTCAAGTTCGCGTAGTTCGTACTCCAGCTCGGTGTTGATGGCGATGAGTTTGGAGACGTTGTGCCACGTCGCTCCCACCTCGATCGGGGCGTTCTCGTCGCCGATCCGTTCGCACGACACGGTGCCTGGGTCCCACTCGACAGCGTGGCTGAAGTCTTTCAGGTACTCCAGGGCAACGGACGGGTTGACCTGCACCTCAAAGGTGCGGATGACGTGGACCATGGCTGTCCTTGCTGTGAGGGAAGCGTGCTACGGACACTCTACGAGCGCCGCCCCGCTGCGAGATCGACGGAGGCTCAGGTAAGCCCGAAAGGCTCACGCCGGCCTGAGCCTTTCGGGCTTACCTGAGCCCTTCGTCCCAGCGGGGTCAGGGCCGGTCGTGCGGAAACCGCCGAGGGAACGGCTGTGTGGTTTCGTCGTGCGGATCCGTTGCCGGGCTGGCTTCCTCTGACTGCTCCGGTACGGGGGCAGTGGGCCTGTTGAAACTAACCTCGATGCGCTCGAAGCCCTTGTGCCGGTGAGCCTGGGCGATCGCGGTATAGGTGCGGCGGTCGCCGGCGGTGAGGTCGACGTTGTCGGTGAACGGGGTGAGCAACGCGCGGGGGTAGAGCTTCTTGTCGAGCACCACGTTCACCTCGGCGCAGATGACCGTGATGATGCTCGCCAGGTAGATGAAGGCCAACAGACCCAGAACGGTCGCGAAGATCAGGTTGGTGCCGCTGGCGTCGGCCGCGTTGGCCCGGTTGATGACGTGCGAGATATAGCGGAAGCCGTACGTCTGCAGTAGTGCCCAGCAGGCCGCGGCAAGTACTGCGCCGGGCAGAACCTGTCTGATCTCCAGGTAGCGAGACGTGCCGTGTCGGAAGATCGGGATGAAGATGAGGACATCGGCCACCACGATCGCGACAGGAATCAGGTAGGCCATGAGGCGCCCGAGGTTCCCGTGGAATTGGTCGGCGATGCCGGAAGCGGCCGTGGCGGTGAGCAATACGAGCACCGCGCCGGAGATCAGCAACAGACTGCGCACCCTGGCCAGCAGCGGATTGGGTCGCTCGTTGCGCGGGACGGCCCACACTGTGTTCATCGCGTACTGCAGAGCCTGGCCGATCCCGAGCCCGCCGTAGGTGGCGAAGGCCAAACCTGCCAGCACTCCCAGTGTTCCGCCGCTGAGCTGCTTGGGGTCCTGCAGCTGCTTGCCGACGACAGGGAACTGACCGGCTGCAGAGTCGACAATCTGCTGTTGCAGACCCGGATTGTTGCGCAGGACAACACTCAGCACGGTGCTGAGAAGCAACAACAACGGGAACAGCGACACCAGCCCGTAGTAGGTCATCAGCGCGGCCAGATAGGCGCCGGAGTCGTCGACGAACTTGTAGATGACAGCGATCGGGAAACCCAGGACCGGATGACGGCGTTGGAAGCCGTCGATCCAAAGTTTGCGCGGCGGCGAACCTGTCTCCACCGGTGTCGCTCCCTGTTCGCTCATGCCGGGCGCAGCAGGAACACCGCGTAGTCGTCGTCGGCGCCCGCGGGCTTCAGATCGTAGGACGCGAATTGCGCTTCGATCCGCAGACCGCACGCCTGCGCGTCGACGGCGAATTCGGCTGCCGGGTAGGTACGTGAGTTGGTGGGGTCGGCGTGCAGGTGGAAGCCGACGAGCATGCGGCCGTCGTCGGCCAGCAGCCCGCGCAACCGGCTGAGTACCTCGCGTTCGGTGTCGGGTGCCAGCAGAATCATCACATTGCCAACGCACACGATGACGTCGAACTCCGACGCATGGCCCTCGTGGGTCAGGGTCTCAGCGTCCAACTCGTCCAGTCGTGCTTCCACGACGGGCAGGTGCGGGTAGGTCGACCGTGACTGCCTCAGCAGACTGGCATCCAGGTCGACTCCGACAACGTCGTGGCCGCGGCCCTGGAGTGCTGCGCCGATCCGGCCCATCCCGCTGCCGGCGTCCAAGATGCGCGCCTTGCGAGGTGCAATGACGTCGGCGAGTCGCGCCTCACCGGTGATGTCGACTCCGGTCGCCTGCATTTCAGCGAAATTGGGACCGTACCCCCGATCCTCGGTGGCTTCCCAACGGGTGGTGCGGTGCGGATGCATGACATTAGCTTGCCAGGCCTGTAGATGCTGTCGATCCATCAGCCGGGAACGGATCAGGAACCGATACGCGGTCAGCGCTTGGAGGGAGAAGGCGGCGCCGCGCGCACTATCGACAAGGAGCCGGCGGATAACCGGCGTCACATCGGCCAAGGGGTGGCTGTGGAGCAGCGACTGCGTTCACCTCAGTCGCCTGGGCGGATGCCGACCTGTTGCCGGGTCGTAGCTGCCGTCGACTGCGATGGAGCTGTTGGACCTGCCTGCGCTGTTCAGAAGCCGCTGCACGACCTTGACCGGCGAAAGCTCGTTCCCCGGGTGGACAAGCCACAGCTCCTGAACATCGCTCTCGATGAGGTATGTGTGCGTTTAGATTCGGTAGGGGTCCCTACGAGACCAGCAAACCGATAACCTTCGGCTGCACCCTGCCCCTGCTGCGCAAGGACGTTCTTGCCTATGACCACTCGCCTGCTCGACCTTGGGTGCACCTTCCGTTATTCCTCGGGGACGCCGACTGCAGCCATCTTCCAGATCAAGCCGACGGACAACCCGCTGGTGGTGTTGAGCGGCGAGTCCTGGAGCAATACCGCGGACGTCCCGACCCGTGATTTCAAAGACACGTTCGGCAATACCTGCACCCGGCTTCTACTGCCGCAGGGCATCACGACGTTCGACTACTCGGTGCGCGCGCAGGTGCCCGATGCGACCGAGGATGTCGACACGGACGCCCCGGAGATCAGTCCGGAACACCTGCCTGATGAGGTCTTGCAGTACACGATCGCGAGCAGGTTCGCCCAGCCCGACGTGCTGGGCGCGCACGCCTGGCGGAAGTTCGGCAATCACCCGCGCGGGTATCGACGGGTGCAGGCAATCTGCACGTACGTGCACGAATACCTCGCCTACACAGTTGGTTCCACCAATGCATTGTCGACATCGGTCGATGCGTGGACGACTGGTCAGGGCGTGTGCCGGGACTATGCACACCTGCTGATCGCATTCTGTAGGGCGTTGAACATCCCGGCGCGCTACGTGTTCGGGTACATGCCCGACATGGACGCGCCGATCAACCCGTCTCCAATGGACTTCCACGCCTGGGTGCAGGTGTGGTTGGGCGACCGCTGGTGGGACTTCGACGCTCGGCACGACACCACCCGCAAGGGGCGCGTCATCGTCGGCCGAGGCCGGGACGCCGCAGACGTCGCGTTGGTAACGACCTACGGTGCGCCGTGGCTGCAACTGATGGCAGTCACTGCGCATGAGATCCAGCCATAGAACTAGGGCCCGGCCCGGCGTGACACAGCGAAAGACGACGCGCATGACCACCGGATCGATGGCCCCGCGCGCCGCCCGTCAGCAGTCGTCGGGCACTACTTCTTGAGAACGCTCCAACCACCGGGGCCGACGGCAAGGCCGACCACGATCAGCACGATTCCCAGGATGAGCTGACCCTGGAAAAGCGTCACGATCCCGGCGATGACCAGAATGACGGCCAAGATCCACAACAGAAAACCCACGAAACCTGCTCCTTGTTCGAATGCGATGCGCAAGCGCACATCAACGGTTGAAACTGAACATCCAGCGTACACACAGGAACTGGCGTTGTCCGAATCTCGAATCGGCGCTCAGTCCAGGGGCCACCCGCTGGTCAGGGCGATGTCGCGGCCCGGTTCGAGGTAGTACTCGTGGCCGAAAGCACTCGAGAACGCCTCGGGTGACATACCCAACATCATCCCGATGTCGCTGGTCTGGCTGATGTGCGACTGCATCGATGCGCGCTTCTGCGCGAGGTAGTTCGACACGTCGACAGCCCATTGAATTTCGGCCTCAGCTGTTCCCACCGGATTGCCGTCGTCGGCGGGGCCGTCGACGTCCCACCGCTCGCCTTCCGGTGCGTTTGCCATCATCGCCCGCATCGCGTCACGGTTGATGGTGACCTCGAGCATTCTGGGTGTGCGGTGGGCGAGCTCGGCGGCGCGGTGGGCGACGTGATGCACCTGTACGTGGTCGGGGTGGCCGTAGGTGCCGTGCCAGTCGTAACCGACCAACACCTCGGCGTCCTCTTCGTCGAGGATCCGGACGAGTTGGTGTGCGGCCTCATCGACGTCGGCCTTGCCGAAGGCGTGTTCAGCGTCGTTCTGAGCCCAGCCGGTCATGCCGGAGTCGGCATAGCCCAGCCACTCGATGCGTTGCACGCCGAGCGCCTCACCGGATGCTGCGGCTTCCTTGCGACGGCGGTCCACGACCGTTTCGCCCTCGGCGAGGTCGTGCGCGGGTTCGCCGTGGTCACCGTTCGTCGCGAACACCACGACCACTCGGTGCCCGTCGCTCACAGCGCGCGCGATGGTGCCCGACGTGGAGCTGGCTTCGTCATCAGGGTGCGCGTGCAGGAAGACGAGAGTGGGTCGTTCGTGGACGTATTCGTGGTGCGCCGGTGCGCCGGCAGTGTGGGGTTGGGTCACGACCGATCAGTATGCCGCCCCGGTACGGGCGCGGCGCCGCCCTTTCCCGATCGTAGGGTTGCGCGGGCGGTCAGCGGTTCCAGCCTTCGATGCGGTGGTGATCCGGAGAAAAACCATGGTCGACCCCCCACAGCACGGCCTGGGTGCGGCTGCTGACCCCGATCTTCCGGTAGACCGCGCGAATGTAGGACTTCACCGTGTTCGGGCTGAGGAAGGTTCGCAGCGCCACATCGGCGTTGCTGAATCCCTGCGTGATCAGGGCCAGCACTTCGGCCTCGCGGTCGGTCAGCCCCTCGACGCGACCGGGCCAATCGAGCCCGGTTACCGTGCGGGTGCGGCCCGGCGCCTCACTGACGACGATGTCACCGGCGTGGACGGCCTCGAGTGCGGCGATCAGCTCGCGCGCGGGAAGAGCTTTGGACAGATACCCGTCCACGCCCATCCGGCGCGCGTTCGCTATGAGGTCCGGGCTGAAACTCCAGGTGTAGAGGACGACCTTGCGTGCCTTGGAGCTTCGGACCAGGACGCTGATCTCTTCGCTGTCCGATTCCGGTTGGGCGAACGCGTCGTACAGCACGATGTCGACCGGGTTTCGCGGCAGGTGGTTGGTGTCCATCTCGGTGACGACCACACGGTCGGGGTACTGATCGAGGATCTTGGCTACCCCGAGGAGGACGACGTCGTAATCATCGACGAGCGCGACCGTGATCGGACCGACGATCATGTCCTGAGGCTTGAGTTCACTCGATGCGGCGCCATTCATACCCTGAAGATAAACCTCCGTAGGGGTGTACCGCAGCCACCCTAGGGGTGGGAATGATCAGTGGTCGTAGCGCAGGTCCTGCGCTCTGAAACCCTTGGGAGACATCATGGTTGTTCTCGGCATCATTCTCATTCTGCTCGGCCTTCTGGTCGCGAGCCTCAAGGTTCTGCTGTGGATCGGCATCGTGCTGCTCGTCGTCGGC